>VBHX01000183.1 GCA_005879945.1 Chloroflexota bacterium
AGGGGAGTCCGAGCTTACTTACAGGACCACCGGCCCGGGCCGTAGTGGCTGTACAGCCAGGCCGCGGCATTGGCGTTGGCCACGGGGTCGAACGGCGATTGGCTTGCCCAGGGTGTGCCCGACCACGTGCTCGGCATTAACTGGAACAGCCCGGACGCGCCGCTGTCCGAATTGACCGAGTTCGGGTGGTAGCGCGACTCGCACCAGGCGACCCGTAACGCCCACGTAACCGCAGCCTGCCCTAGCGGACTGAAGGCGTCGTTGATGATCTTTCCGATCCACGCGGGCGGAGGCGGGTGGTTGTTGGCCGCGGCCTCGGCGGCCGCCACCGCCTGCGCCTGGGCGAGCTTCTCCTGCTCGGCCTGGTACTGGGCCAGCCCCTGGGCGAGCTCGGAGCTCCACTGCTGCACCTGGACGTCCTGGGCCGCCTGCGTGCGCTTCGCCTTGGACTCGCTGAGGGCCGACGTACGGTCGAACGAGCTCAGCTGGGTCACTTCGGCGGTAGGCGCAACTGAGGGCGAACCGAGGTGCGGCAGGATGACGCTAGCCAGCACGATGGTCCACGCGACCACCGCTCTGAGCAGTGGAACCAAACCCCTATACGCTCCTTCCTTGAAGTCGCCCTACCCCTGGGGCGCTGTTCAGGCCTGAGCGCGGAGCTACAACGTCTGGCGGGACTGCTCAGGAAACCGGAAAGTCGCTACCTTAGCACGCGAGCCGCAACCTCGGGTAGCCGTTAAGCCTGCAATCCTGCCCCTGGGGCAGCCCTCACCCGGAAAGCCACCACTGCGCCTCCGAAGCCTTTGAGTACGAGCTCAACTCGCTCCAAAGCTACGCGGGTTTCCCCTTCGCTGCCTCCGCCTCGCGCAGGCGCCGGCTGAGCGTCTCCATCAGCCGATACGTGACCTCGGGATGGTCGCGCAGGAATGGCTTGAAGCCCCACTCGGGGACCGCAGCCAACACCAGGTCAGTCTGCGCCGTGACGCTGGCGCTCCTCCCTTGATGGTCGAGCAACGCCATCTCCCCGAAGTGATCCCCAGGCCCGAGCTTGCGGTGGCGGCCGTCGGGGGTCTCGACCCGGGCCTCGCCTTCGAGGATGACCAGGAAGCCGACGCCTCCATCCCCCCTGATCATGATCTCGGCGCCTTGGGGGTGCCGAATCTCGCGCATCTGCTTGGTCACCTTCTTCAGCTCGCCCGGAGAGAAGCCGTCGAAGATGCCCACGGGCTTGAGGTCCATCCGCGCGATTCTACTTCTAGAAAAGGTTCGTGAGCGGGCGGCGTAGGAGCTGGCGGCCCGGCTGCTCGGTGTACGCGGGCATGAGCTCCTTCATTCGCTCGGAGGCGGCCTCGGTGAGCGACTCAGGCGTATGACCCGCGGGCAGGATGGGCTTCCCGATCACCACCTTGATCCGCTTGCGGAACCACAGGTCCTTCGTGCCCGACAGCGCGACGGGCACGACCGGCACCCCAGCCTTGATGGCGAAATGGGCGAAGCCTTTCTTGAAGGGCATTAGCTCGCCCTCAGTGGGCCCGTAGTTTCCCTCTGGGAAGATCGCCACCGACCCTCCCACCTCCAGCGCCCGGTCGACATGCCTGAACAGGGCCGGGTCGCCATGGCGCTCGCGGACAACCGGGACGAAGCCGCCGGTGTGGCGCACGACGAACCACTGGACCTTTCTGGTGACCAGAAGTGTCGGGTCGGCCAGGAAATGGATTCGAGGCTCGACCGGAAACAGCAGCAGGATGGCGAACTCGTCCAACCAGTTGAGGTGGTTGGCAATGACGAGGTAGTTGCCCGACCGAGGGATGTTTTCCTTCCCAGTGACGTCGAAGCGGAACACGAGGTGCAGCAGCGGGACCCCGACGAGCCGCACCAGCCGGTATGAGAGCGTCGCCTCGCGTCGTACCGGAAGCAGGTCCGCGGGCGGGAGTGTGGTTTGCGCCATAACCTGGCGCGAGTCTAGGTCCTGAGCCCTAAATTGGGCGCCTATGGGCCGGATCGTCATGATCGTCTTCGGGGTCATCGGCGGGCTCGTCCTCGCCTTCGGGGCCCTTGGCGTCTTGATCGCCGCGACCTCACCCGGGCCCGACCAGGCGGACACTTATACCGGCGCCATCATCTTCATCGTTGTGGGGGCGGTGATCGCGGTCCCCTGTACCTTCTTCGCCTACCGGATGACGCGCGAGATGCCCATGCCGGTCGGGACGTCGGGGCTCCCGATGGCGGCGGCCGATCTCCAGCAGGGCTACCTTCATTGGTTCGCGTGGTGCCAGCAGGCACTCCCGGGCGCTGACGTTGTTTCCCTGCACGCGGCCACGATGGCTGCTTTGGCCGGAGGCGCTGCGGCCGCTACCGCGGAGGCTGCGCGCCATGACAACAGGATTGGGTCGATGGGCACGATGCCAGTCCGACCAAACGCGGCCAAGGTCAAGATGCTGTCGCGCATCGGCGCCTCGACGATCGGGCTGCTTGAGCCGTCCGAGCCTGTGCTCGTTTCCCTCTATGGGGTAAACCGATCCCCTGTGGTGCAACTCTCGGAGGCGGCGTTTGGGTTGATCGGGCGCACGATTGCCGCGAGCAGGTCGGGTGCGGTTTTTGTGACCGTCACCAACCGTCGCGTCATCGCGTTGATCGCCGGACAGTACGGTGGCTTGGCGAACCGTGTCGCGCTCATGGAGCCGCGTTCGTCTGTATCGGTAAAAGCGCGGCGGGTTCTGTTCACTCGCACACTGTGGTTAAAGGGACCTGGACGCGGTTTCGTACGCATTGGCGTGCCGCGCCGGTGGCAACCGGAAGCAGCGATGGCCGCGGAGATGCTCACCGCCTCGATCGGTCAGGTCGGCGCGGTCGGCATTATTCGCTAGCGAGCGCCGCGTCGATGAAGTCCGACTTGGCCTCGGTGTAGGCCAGCCGGTCGGCGCCAAATCGCATCGCAAGATCCCGCTTGAGTTTGGCGTAGGCCGCCGCGCCGTCGGGATGGCTTCGCAGCCAATCGCGGAACCTGAGGTGTCGATCCCACTCGGGATCGCCCGCCGGGTAGCAATGGACGTTACAGACCGGCGCGCCTTGCTTGACGAAGAAGTCCTGGTTTTCGAGCACCGACTCGCCGAGATATTGGTAGCCGATCGCCGCCATCGCCTGGATGTCCTCCTCGCGCAGCGACACCCGGAGGGCGACCCAAATGTCGATGACGGGCTTCGCCGCAAGTCCGGGCACCGATGTACTGCCGCCATGCTCGAGCGCCACGATCATGTCGCCGAGGGCGCGTCGCAACCTGACCTGCTCCTCTTCAAAGCGCACTGGCCAGGCCATGTCGTAGTCGACGACTTCGATGGCCTGCGCTCGGCTGCCGTCGCGGATTTCGACCCACCAGCTGACTGGCCGGGTCGTCCGCAGGTTCCCGGGCCCGATCGTGAGCTCCACCCGTGACGGATTCGAACGCAGCATGAGGGCGGCCTTGGCCAGGCGCAGCTCGTCCCAGGCGATGCTCACGGCCACACCGCTTGACGGCCACGACAACCGCGCGGTGAAGGCGCGGCCCAGGTCGAGCTGAGCTTCGGACCGCAGCGGCATCACGTCCTTGCCGCGCACGATTACCTCCATGCCGGGTTCACATCTGAATGGCCACAACATCGATTGCGCGAGCTCGAAGCGCGCCGGCTCTGCGCGAACTCGGTCGTCCCCGAGCGTGACCTGCCACTGGACGGCTTCTGCGTCGAGTGGTCCGGCCTCCCCTCCGAGCAACTCAAAGCCGCGAACCCGAATCGACGCGATCCGTCCGGCCGCACTCGGCTCGCACTCCCAATCGGACAATGAATAAGGGAGGCGCTAGACCGGCGTCTTCTTGCGGCGCTGGACGTGGCCGCCCCGACCGTCGGCGTGTGGCACGTAGGACCGATCGCCGATCCACTCCGCCTCTGGGATGGCCAGAAAGTGAGCCATCTGGCTCAGCTGCGCGGCGTACTTGGCACGGAAGCGGGAAAAGTCCGACCACGCCTGCTCGACCGGCCGGCACTTGAAGCCGGCAGCCTTCAACCGGGCATAAGCCTCATCGAATTCCTCACGATCAACGTGAGGGTCGGTAGAGCGCGCGTAGCGGAGGTACCAAGCCAGGTCCTCGACCAGGTGGTCGCCCACGGTCAGCATCAGCTTCGCGGACCCCACCTCATCCTCGTCGAGCGTGGTGTACGTCAGAGTCGCGGCGTCCATCACCGCGCCGAAGGAGTTGAGCCAGGCTTCGTTGTCGTGGCTGGACCGGAAGTAGACGAGGATGGGATAAGCGAGGTGGCTTTCGAGGACCGCCGCGGACCACTTGCGCCAGTCGTCGAAGGTCTTGACCAGCTCAGGTCGCAGCCCGCGGTCAGCAGCCGCCCTCTCGAGGATCTGCAGGCCCGACGGCGGAGCCCCCGCTAATGCATCCAGCGTGACCACGAGCTCCTCGCGCTCCTGGAACGACTGATACAGAGAGAAGAGGAGGGTGATCACAAGGGCGGCGATGCCGACGCCCGTCGCGCTCTCAAAAATGATCGTCAGGCGTGGGGCCCAGCCTTCCGGCACGAAATCGCCATAGCTGAGCGGCACGATGGTCGTGGCCGAGAAGTAGAGCGAATCACCAATCCCCGCCAGCGGCGGGCGGATCTGGCTGCGGAAGCCGTCCAACACCAGCGCATAGCCCAGGAGGAAAGCGACCGCCCACAGAACGAAAATGAGGATGACGCCTGCGGGTCCGAATACCGCCAGCCATGACTCGCGGGTGGCTGGAGTTCGGATGCGGCCACCGATCCACCGCCACAGGCCCCACAGCCCGCGAAACAGGAAGCGGACGAGGACGAATCGATTGATCGATGGTCGGGGGAGCACGACCGAATGGAAGAGGTCGTAGAAGGTGGCGAGGACGATGGCTACCCCGGCGACCACCTCCACCCACCCCAATGGAGTCATAGAGTGGTTATAGAGCTATCAGGTCGACCGCGGCAACTGGAAAAAAGAAGCCGGGAGCCGAAACGGCCGCCGGCAGGTTGTTTCTGGAGCTGGTTACTCGGCCGTTTTGGCTGGGTCGCTCTTGGATTGGTCGTCGCACTTCACCGCTGGACCCAAGTTCGAAAACGGAGCCTGCGCAACGACTCGGCGTGAGCGTGGTCAAGGTCGAGAGAATTCGGCATGGATGGGCGCATCGCTGGTGCGTCCCTCCGTATGTGCCTGGTGGACTTACCCCGAGTCTTACTCCTGTTGTGCGTGCCGCCGGGCTCGCATCGCCATGCGGAGCTGAAGAATCCGGCCCGCGCCAAATGCGAGAACGACAACCGCTCCGAGCACCATCGCGAACAGCAGCGCCACCGCGAGGGGCAGGTGCCAATGGAAGACCAGAAAGTACACGTCCACGCTCTGCAGGTTTTGAAGGATGAATACGAGGATCAGCACCAGGGCCACGATGCCGATGACAAGCGCTGTCCACGCCCCGCTGAGCCAGGTCTGTCGCTCGCCCGGGAGCGGTTTCCCCGCTTCTACATCCTTGTCAGCGGGACCTTCCATCGTCCTAACCTAGCGCTCAATCACATCACTGTCGAGCGAAAATGTGCCGGCGCGGGGACTCGAACCCCGGACCCTCGGTTTAAAAGTCCGTCCCGACCTCCGCAGGACGCCTCCCCAGGGCTCCTACCGTATTCGATTCTCCGCCCCGCGCCTCCTCGCGGCTCCCGCGACAGCCCCGGCTTGGCTATACAAAATGGCTATACATCCGAAGGACCTTGGGCGATCGCCCCGCGCGCGCGAACGCGAAAGGGAGAGGCCCCCCACTTCGTGTCGGCGGGTTCGGTGGACCGGGTCGCATGAACCAGACCAATGAACTCGTCCGATGCCGCCTCAGTGATGCGGCCCTTAGCTTCGGATAACCCAACGCGCGCTTCAGCTCTGCCAGCAAGCGCGCAGAGACGATCCGTTCGAGTCTCCCTCCAGCCAGCGCCGGATCAAACGCGCGGAGGCTCCATCGGGGGCCGGTAGGCCGGAGATCAGAACATTGATTGATATCGAGGACGGCGCGCACGCTCTAGGCGCGCCGTCGAGATCTCGACGAATGCTGCACCTCAAGAGCCAGTATCACCGCCTGAGCCTCGTTCATTGCGATAAAGGACGATCGAACCGTAGTCCCCGACGCGGTACGCCGGGACGATGACCGACAGTTCCGCGATCCTCGCTTTCGCAGACGCGTCGACACGGGCCTCCTCGATTGACGGCTTGGTGAGGTCGATGATCAACGGCTCACCCCACAGCTGGGGGGACCCTCGAATGCTCCCCCTTTGGATCCTTTTGTGTGCTAGTGCTGGTTGCCCGGCCTGTGACCCTTGCCGTGGCTGTGCCCCTTCCCCGAGTTTGTCGTCGTGCCGCTGCCCTCAGACCCAGTCGTCATGTTGTCGGTCTCTGTCGCCGAAGTCGTCGAGCCATTGCTTTCGGAGGGGCTGGGCGCGAGTCCCAGAATCGCCATAACGCCCTTGCCCTTCCCTGGGAACGGCCGGTTGGGGCATGGCTTGCCGTGGTCGTGGAAGCCGTCACCCTTGACGCCGCAGTTATTCCTGTACCCATACCCCACGTCGTTGTTCGAAGCGAGGGATGGCGGTTGAGCTATATACGAAATAGCGAGAACGCCAGCAACCGCCGCCGCAGGAACCAACCTGCGAAGTGTTGCGCTGTTGACTTTCATGGGCCTACTCCAGGTACGCGGATTCCCGGCTTACGACCCTTCCTCTTCCACGACCGTAACGGGCGCGACCGCGTATGTCAAGGCGCTTGGCTTTCTACGAATCAAGCGCGCCTCACTGATGAATTTCGCCGAATATGCATGATCGTGATTCGAATTGACGGGAGTCGGTGCTACTACAAATGACAGCAGTGCCATCACGTTTACTGGACATGCAGACCTAGGTCAGGGTTTCAGCGCTTGATGCATGTATACGCGCCGTAGAGATCAAGCCGCTGAAGTCGGCCCTCTCGACCTCGAAGCCACTCGATACCCGGATCGATTCGAGCAGCCACCTGAACGTGCTGTGTTCGTTTCGGATGTGCGCCGCGAAATCCTCCCGCGTGTACCCTCGGGCAGGGTCAGGGGACGCGCTACGAAGCCAAGCGGCAAGCACGGTTTCTGCCTCCATTGGCTGGAAGTCGTAAATGATGTCGTGCAGTCACAGGATGCCTCCGGTGCGCATCATTGCTGCCATCCGGGCCAACGGCGCCGTTTCGGCGGTCGGCAACCAATTCGGTGTTGGACGGGTTGCCGGCGGGTAGCGTGTGGGATGCAAATATTCATGCCGCGACTAAGCTCGGCGCGCGTGAGTACTCCCGAAGCAATCTGGGGCCTTGCGGTCGGTCCGGACGGTAGCGTCTGGTATGACGCAGCAAGGAGCACAGGCCGGCTCCGACCTGACGGCATGAACACGTCGTACGACTAAAACTCGCCGGCATTCAGCTGGCGCTCTGTGATGTGCCCATCAAGCCCAATTCGGCCGAGGCGGCCCAGTCCAGGTTCGGCGGACCACACCGATCCGTCTGGCGCCGAGCGGAGGGTGCGAGGCTGAGCGTTCGCCTGGAGAGCAATCTCCTGGATTGGTTCGGCGCGCCGATAGCGGCCCAAGCGACCACTGTTGGATTCCGCAAACCAAGCATTCCCATGTCCGTCAACTGCAAGTCCGAGTTATCCGTCGCTGGTTGGGATGGGTACTCGCGACGCGATGGTGGAAGGCGTGCTTCGGGCTCGGCCCGAACTCGCGGCACCGGAGTTCTGGCCACCGCCATCGGTTCCGCAGCTGGCGGTGAAGATCACGCCGATAGCGGTGAGGACCAAGAACCACCGGCTCGTCATCTGCGCCAATTCTCTTGACTCTGTAACGGTGCAGTATCTGAACCGTTACCAGCCACCGAAAAGCCAGCAGCGGGCTGAAGAACCGCTGCTCAGCGAGTTCGCCGTCTCGTCAGGATCTCCGCATTTCGCTTCCTCACGCCTCCATGAGTGTCCTCGGTTTGGCTATGCGAATGGCAATGCATTGGCAATACACCGTCCGCGTCACTGAGCGCGACAGCCCGAAACTGAATTCGAAAATGGTGCCGGCGACAGGATTCGAACCTGCGACCCTCGGTTTAAAAGACCGCTGCTCTAACCAAGCTGAGCTACGCCGGCGTATTCGGAATTGTGCCCCGAGTGTCGTCCGTGACGGGGCCGTATCGCCTAAGTGTTGCCTACTCGCCGGATTACGCTTCGACTTTGAGCGATGCGGGTACTGCTTGACCAAGGGTTTCCGCATCCGCCTGGATTTCGGCCCGCCGACCTGGATGCAAGTATCCAATACGTGCCGCTCGTCAAGTTCGTGATTACGAGGACAAACTTGGGGGCCGACAGCACCGAAGCCCTATGACCAGCCGTAGCGGTCGCGGACGCTGGGAGCGCCTTCTGGCGAGCACATGAGTCACCTCGACTCGATGTGAGAACCGCAAAGGGACGCCGAGGTCAGACCACGAATCGATGGAGGCTTCTCGGCTGCGGGGTTGCCCTAACGGTCTGAGTGCTTGTGTCCCTGTTTGTTGTTTCTTTGGGCTCGTATTTGCGGCCCATACACCCCTTATGGCGGGCTCATCATGCTCGCGCTGGCAGCTGCCGCACCCTCAGCTCTTCGACTGATTCGCAGCTATCGGTTTCGACGCTTAGGCGCCTCGGATATTCTCGCAATCGTTTTTTTACTAACCGCCCTGGCTCTGTTCGTCTGGTCCAATCAACAACTCGACTCTCCCCGGCCGTTCCTCTAGGTGCGCCAATGACGAGTCGTTCAGTCGAGGTCGATGGGAGCGTCCTGGATGCTCGCAAGCAGGCACGGGAAACGCTCGGTCGAGCCCCGCTCGAGGCGATGATCGACGCCGGCACGATCGGGGCGCTAGCGACCGGCAACGCAAGAAAACGCCGGACAGTCGTTGCACAGAGTGAACGATTGGACGAGAGGATCAATCGAGCAATGGCCGAGCTTGTGGAGCTAGGGGCCGTGCGGCCCCGCTTACTTGCCGATGACACAATCGAGCTGCGCCCTGCGCCGGCGTCACCCGACCTTTCCCAGAAAGTCACAGAGATTTTCGAGCGCGCCGGTGCGCGAGAGCTGCGGCCTTGGGTGTGGGGAGTCGACGAGGTGTCCCGGCCTTCGTCTCAGGCGGTCCGCGTCCGGTCGATCGCTGCGCTCGCCCTGCTTGGCGCCTTGGTCGGCGCTTTGATCGGCATCCTTAGATTCCGGCAGATCGGTTACGCGCGATCACGTTTGGCGAGGCGTCGGCAGTTGCAATGATCGGTTGGCACCCCACTGCGCCCGCTTTGGGACTAATACGACCGCTGCTCTAACCAAGCTGAGCTACGCCGGCTGGTTCTAATTGTCGCGCGGGACGCTTCTTAGACGCCCGAGGCGTTACCAAAACGGATTGTCGGGGCCAGGGCTAGGTCTAACTTCCTACAGACTTTTGCGGGGCTTCGGTTTAGATTGCATTCGGGGACGGGCGTCGGGGCCGAGGTCTTGTTAGCGCAAGCTTCCGGATCGGGGAAGGGGGCGTTCGTCCCTCTTGTTCGCGCTGGATCGGTCCGGCGTGCCTGATGTAGCCTTCCACGGGTGAAAGCGTGGGTCGTCCGCCGGCTGGGCGGGCCCGAGACGATGCGATTCGAAGACGTTGATTCGGGCGCACCCACCGACGGGATGGCCCGCATTGCCATCAAGGCATCCGCGATCAACTATTTCGATGCCCTGATGGTTGCAGGCCAGTACCAGACGAAGCCAGACCTTCCGTTCGTGCCGGGCGTGGAGGTCAGCGGCGTCATCGAGTCCGCGCCGGCCGGGTCCAAATTGAATGAGGGCGACCGCGTGGCCGCGCTGCTCGACAGCGGCGGCCTCACTCGGGGCGGGTACGCCGAGATTGCCGACGCTCTGCCCGCAGCGATCCATCGCCTGCCCGACGCCATGCCGTTCGACGACGCCGCGGCATTCACACTCATCTTCCAGACCGCGTGGTTCGGCCTGCACCGTCGAGCCAACCTTCAAAGCGGCGAAAACCTACTGGTCCATGCGGGCGCCGGCGGTGTCGGCAGCGCAGCGATTCAGGTCGGCAAGGCGGCGGGCGCGACGGTCATCGCCACGGCCGGATCCGATGAGAAGACCCAGATCTGCAGGCAGCTCGGCGCGGATCACGCGATCAACTACAAGACCGAGGATTTTGCCGAGGAGGTCGAGCGGCTGACTGGCGGCCGCGGCGCCGACGTCATCTTCGATCCGGTGGGCGGTGACGTGTACGACCGGTCCACCAAGTGCATCGCGTTCGAGGGCCGAATCGTCATCGTCGGCTTCACCTCGGGCCGCATCCCGCAGGCAGCTACAAACCACGTGCTGGTGAAGAACTATTCCGTCGTCGGCCTGCACTGGGGCCTCTATTCGAGGCGCGCGCCCGAGCTGATCCCCGCGGCGACAAAGGCGCTGATGGACCTATACGCGGCGGGCAAGCTCAAACCGCTGATCTCGGCCCACTTACCGCTGGCCGAGGCGCCCAAGGCGCTCGCGATGGTGGCCGGCGGCAAGAGCACCGGCAA
This sequence comes from Chloroflexota bacterium, assembly GCA_005879945.1. Lineage (GTDB taxonomy): Bacteria > Chloroflexota > Dormibacteria > Dormibacterales > Dormibacteraceae > UBA10449. Next base: position 10,601 of record VBHX01000183.1, read on the forward strand.
GGTCATCCTCACGATTTGAGAGGTCTGGCCTCAACTCTCTCGGCCGTCGTGCTCCTGTCCGTGTGCACCTCCAACACTCCCCCACCCCCCGCCGAGGTGCTCGCGACCGACCAGACGCTCAGCTTCCCGATCGCGCAGGACGTGGCCGACCTCGATCCGGCGCAGATGTCCTCGCCGACCGACGTCGACATCTTCCGGAACGTGTTCTCAGGTCTCTACAAGTTCGACGCCGCTCTGCACGAGGTTCCCGACATCGCCACGGGACCCGCCGACCTCTCGGCCGACGGCCTCACGTACACATTTCATTTGCGGCACGGCGCGACGTTCTCGAACGGCGACCCCATCACGGCCGACGACTTCATCTACAGCTGGAATCGCGCCGCCGCGAAGCAAGGCGATTCCGCCGGCGTGTTCTCGGTGGTCGCCGGATACAGCGCGGTTGGAAGCGGCCGCACTGGAACTCTGAGCGGGCTTGTGAAAGTCGACGACTACACATTCACCTCGACACTGAACAAGCGCGCCGGCTACTGGCCCACCCTCGTCGGGCTGTGGCCGTTCTGGGTCGTGGACCGAAAGGTGATCGCTGCCGCCGGAGAGGATGCGTGGTTCACGAAACCGGAGACGCTGATCGGCAGCGGCCCGTTTCGTCTGACGGCCCGCGCCACCGGCCAGTCGCTCGATTTCGAGCCGGTGCCTGCTTGGTACGGCGGCAAGACCGGCGCGCTCAAGCGAATCCACATCGACGTCCTCTCGGACCAGCCGGCCCAGGTTTCGCGCTACGAATCGGGCGGTTACAGCCTCATCGGCTACGGCCGTCAGGTTCTCGCGCCGGACATCGCGGTCAAGTACGCCACCGACCCGAAGCTCGCCGGCCAGCTGACGCTGGTGCCCGCGGGGCTCACCTACTGGGTCGGCTTCAACCTCAAGACAGGTCCGTTCGCGGGGATCGATTCCGGTCGCGCCGGCCGCCACGCGTTCAGCACCGCGATCGACCGCAAGGCGCTTGCCGACGCGCTCTGTTCGGAGGGCACCTCGTGCACGCCGGCCACCGGCGGCCTTATCAGCAAGGGGCTCGACGGATATCTCGGTGACGGGGCGGATCCGAGCGCGAAGTTCGACGCGGTCGCCGCCAAGGCCGAGTACCAGGCCTGGGATCCCAACGGCGTCAAGGTCAAGGACCTCACGTTCACTTACGACACGAACCCTTTCAACAAGGCACTGTGCACCAACCTTTCGCAGCAGTGGGAGAAGAACCTCGGGATCAAGGTCGGTTGCGTGGAGGTCGATCGGGGGAACTTCTTCGACAACCGCAACGGACGCTGCGCGTACACCGCGTTCAGGCAGAGCTGGAGCGCCGACTACAACAATCCGCAGGACTGGTTCGACTACCTGTTCGCGACCGGCGCCACCTCAGGCGGGTCGTGCTACGCGAATCCAGCGTTCGACACGCTGGTCGCGGGCGCCGACGCGAAACCGCTGGCGCTCGGGCTACCCGACTATCAGGTGGCAGGCTTTCTGCTGGTCAACGACTCGATTTTTGCAGCGCTCGTGTACGGCCGGCAGCAGTACCTCGTCCATCCTTATGTGATAGGCGCCGGCGGTAATACGCTCTACGACTTCGACTGGACGAAGGCGCGGATTCTCAAACACTAACTACTTTGCGCCCGACTCCCCGACCCTCTCCCAGCAGAGGAGAGGGACTCCTGTTCAGAGCTTGCCGGCGAAGTGGCACGCTGCTACGTGTCCGTCCGCCTTTTTTTCCAGCAGCGGCTCGACCTCTGCGCAGATCGGCAGCTGCGCGATTGGGCACCGCGTGTGGAATCGGCAGCCGCTTGGCGGGTTGATCGGCGACGGGATCTCGCCCTTGAGCAGGATCGGCTTTCGCTGCACTTCGAGGTCTGGGTCAGCGTTCGGGATCGAGCTCAGGAGAACCTTCGTGTAGGGATGCAGAGGCGTGTCGTACACGTCCCTGCTGGTCGCGATCTCGACGATCTTGCCCAGGTACATCACCGCCACCCGGTCGCTGACGTGACGCACCACCGAGAGGTCATGCGCGATGAAGAGATATGTGAGCTTGAACTTGGCCTGCAGATCTTCCAACAGATTCACGATCTGTGCCTGGATCGACACGTCCAGGGCGGAGATGGGCTCGTCCGCGACGACGAGGCTTGGCGTTAGCACGAGCGCGCGGGCGATCCCGATGCGCTGCCGCTGGCCGCCGGAGAACTCGTGGGGGTATCGGTTGGCGAAGTTTGGGTTGAGCCCGCAGACCCGCATCACCTCGTGCACACGCTTCTCGCGGTCCCTGCGGCCGCCCAGGCCGAAATTCTTTAGCGGCTCGGCGACGATATCGCCGATCGTCATCCTCGGGTTCAGAGACGCGTACGGGTCCTGAAAGATGATCTGCATTCGCTGCCGCACCTGACGCAGCTTCTCGCCGTGCATCTTGGTCAGGTCGCGACCCTCGAACTCGACCGAGCCCTTGGTGGCCGTCTGCAGCTGCATGATCACCCGCCCCAGCGTGGACTTCCCGCAGCCGGACTCACCGACAAGGCCTAGAGTCTCGCCCCCGGCGATTTCGAAGCTCACGCCGTCCACCGCCCGCACCACCGCGCCCCGGCCGAGCCCGCCTCCCGTCGGGAAGTGCTTATAAACATCCTTGACCGAGACGAGCGGTCCTTCCCACTTCGTCTCGACCAGCCCAAGGGTCTGGCTCACGTCTTCAACGCCTGCGCTTGACTCGAGACATTCCGCATCAGGACCCAGCAGCGCGCCTCTTGCTCGGCGGCGACTTCCGCCAAGGGAGGTTCCTCGTGTGAACACCGGTCGACCTTGAAATGGCAGCGCGGGTGGAACTTGCAGCCTGACGGGAGCCGCGACAGGTCCGGCGGCATGCCCTCGATGCTGATGAGCCTTTCGTGCCGGCGCTCATCGACGCGCGGTACCGAACGCAGAAGCGACCACGTGTAGGGGTGCTCTGGATGATCGAACACCTGCCTGGTCGGGCCCGACTCGACGACCCGACCTGCATACATCACCATCACCCGCGTGCAGAGGCTGGAGATCACCGCGACGTTGTGGCTGATCAGGATGATCGCCGTGCCGAGCTCACGATTCAGATCCTTCAGGAGCTCCAGGATCTGAGCCTGCACGGTTACATCGAGGGCAGTGGTCGGCTCGTCCGCAATCAGCAGCGAAGGCTCATTGGCGAGGCCCATGGCGATCATCGCTCGCTGGCGCATGCCCCCGCTGAACTGATGCGGATAGTCCTTTGCACGCTGTTGCGGGGACGGAATGCGCACGCGCTGCAGCAGCGGAATGACCCGCTCTTTGGCCTGCCGCTTGTCGAATCGCGAGTGGGCGCGCATCGCCTCCTCGATCTGGAATCCGACACGCAGCACCGGGTTGAGGGAGGTCATGGGGTCCTGGAAGATCATCGCGACGTCGCCACCGCGGTACTCGAGCAGCTCGCTGGATGTCATGCTGACGACGTCCTGGTTGTTGACGAGGATCTGGCCGCCGGAGATGCGCCCCGGTTCGGGGACAAGGTTGAGGATCGAGAGCGCCGTCATCGATTTGCCGCTCCCGGACTCTCCGACGATGCCAAGGGTCTCACCGGGGTCCATCTCGAAGCTGATCCCGTCGACCGCACGGACGGTCCCGGCCGCGTTGCCGAACTCCGTTGTGAGGTTCATAACCCGAAGCAGAGTCGCGGCTATCGACGCATCCTCGGGTCGATCGCGTCGCGCAGCCCGTCACCGAGCCAGTTGAAAGCCAGCACGGTCAACGACAGGGCGACACACGGTGCGAGCACGATGTGCGGCGCGATCTGGATCGCTTTGTAGCCCTCGACGGCCATACGGCCCCAGCTTGGCGCCGGCGGCGGAACCCCCAGGCCAAGCAAGCTCAGAAAAGCCTCGAAGATGATCGCCGCCGGCACCAGGTAGGTGGCCTGGACGACGATCGGACCTAGAGCATTGGGCAATATGTGCCGAGACAGGATCTTGAGGTTCTTCGTGCCGATGGAGCGCGCTGCCTCGACAAACTCTCGCTCGCGGAGGGCCAGGGTCTGGCCTCGGACCAGCCGAGCCATGCCGAGCCAAGCCGTGATCGATATCGCCAGGATGATGTTCTGGATGCCACGGCCGATCAGCACCACCAGGATCAGCGCGATCAGGAGGTCGGGAACGCCGTAGGAGATGTTGATCAGGAGAGATATGAGCACGTCGACCTTGCCTCGGTAGAAGCCCGCCAGCAGGCCGAGAATGATCCCGATCGCCGAGGCGACCAGGCTGGCTCCGACGCCCACCGACAGGGCGATCCCCGCGCCCCCCATGACACGACTAAGGATGTCGCGGCCGTAATCGTCGAGGCCGAGTGGATGGGCCAGACTCGGACCCGAATACGTTATGCCGAGCGCCTGGCGCCAGGTGTCGTAAGGGGTCCAGACGAAGGAGACCACGGCTGTGACCAAGAAGAACCCGATGATCACCATCCCGATCACGGCCATCCGGTTCCGAGTCAGCCGGCGCCAGGCGTCCTGCCACAGGGTGACCTGTTCCGGGAGTTGATCCGCCCCAACGATTTGGCGCTCCTCGGCAACTTCGAGGGTGGTCGGGACTACTGTCGCCATGTCGTTACTCCGTCACCATCAGTAGCGTATCCGAGGGTCGAGAAGCGGGTACAGCAGGTCAACCGTCAAATTCGCCAGGCCGACCAGCGCGGCATAAAACGTGAAGACGCCGATCACGATGTTGTAATCGCGGCTCAGGATGCTCGTGACAAACTCCTGGCCCAGACCAGGGATGCCAAACAGGTACTCGATCACCACCGACCCGGTGATGATCCCGGTGACCAGCGGGCCAAGGATGGTGGCCACCGGGATGAGGGCGTTCCGCAACGCGTGGCGGAGGATGACCACCCTGGCGCTGAGGCCCTTCGCCCAGGCGGTGCGCACATAGTCCTGGCGGATCACCTCGAGCATGCTCGCCCTGGTCAGCCGCGCCACGATGGCGGCGTATGGCAGGCCGAGAGCAAGCGCCGGAACCGGGATTTGTTCGATTTTGCCCCAACCGATGTCCTCGTAGATCGCCCCTCCGGTCCAGGCATAGAAGCCGGAAACGGTGAGCAAGATGAGGAGGAACGCCCAGACAAAGCTGGGCACGCTGTAGCCGATCACGGCCGCGGTCGAAGCCGTGTAGTCGACCCATGTGTTCTGCCTGATTGCAGCCAGGACTCCAAGGGACATGCCGACTCCGATGGTCACGAGTACCGCGGCCAGGCCGAGGGTGACGCTCACTTTCACTTCGCGGAGAAGAAGCGGTGTGATCTGGGTACCCAGGTTGACGAGCGATTCTCCGAGGTCACCATGCGCGAGGCCCTCGAGCCAGAGTACGTACTGCTGCGGCCAGGGTAGGTCCAGGTGGTAGTGGTGGAGCAGGGCAGCCTCGGTGCCGGCAGTGGCCCGGTGCTCACTCGCGAAGGCGTTGCCCGGAAGCTGGTGGACGCCAATGAAGACAATGGACGAGACGACGACGGCGGTGAAGCTGATCAACACCAGCCGTTGGAAGGCGTAAACGAGGGTTCCTCGAGTCACTTCCCTCCGGGGAAACATACAGCAGAAGGGGGGTCCGCATGAATCGCGGACCCCCCTTTTTGAACGACGAACTACAGCTTAGTGCTGGAGGATCCGGATCCCCTCCCAGTTGTAGTCGTAGAGCGCGTTGTAACCGGTGCCCCTGACATAGCTCTGGGTCAAGTACGTCTGCGTGCCGTACGTGAACGAAGCCCAGACCAGGTCGCCGGTGATCATCTTGGCTGCCTTGATGTAGTCAGGCAGGGCCTGCTCGATCGGCTTGGCGTTGGCAGAGGCCGTGAGTGTGTCCAGTGCCGGGTTGCAGTATGCCTCGTCGTTGCCACGGCCGACCTTGGCCTGTGCGCAGGTGAACAGGTTGTCGAACCAGTCCTGGGGGTGGTCGTAGTCGATGCTCCAGCTCTCGCGGCCGATGACCACGGTCTTCCTCTTGCGGTCGCGCTGCAGGGTCGGGAAGTCGGACGTAACCAGCTTGACGTCGACGCCGAGATTCGCCTTCCACTGCGCCTGGAGGTTGCCGAAGTACTTGTCGTTGGCGGCGTTGGTGTTGTAGCGGAACTCGAGACCCTTGACTTTGCTGCCGGTTGGGTCCCACTTCTGCAGGAGGGCCTTGGCCCCGGCAGCGTCGAACTTCGCGTATTGGTCACCGTTGTCACCGAGCCATCCCTTGAAGCCCTTGGAGATGGGCCCGCCGGTTGCGGCCTGGCAGGTAGCGCCGTGCGCGCATGCGATGTCGATGAGCTGCGCGCGGTCGATGGCCTCGGCGAACGCGATACGCCCGTCCTTACCAGGGTCCGGGTCGGCCACAGTCGGCTCACCCGGGGTCGTTCCCGGCTTGGCTGCGAATGGGCCGGTGACGAAGTTGAAGCCGATGCCCGTGGTGCGCGCGCCAGGGTAGATCGTCAGGAGCTTGCTCTTTGTGGGGTCGTTCTTGTACCGGAGGATGTCATCTGGACCGGGCCCGTTGTTGGCCATGCCCACGACCTCGTAGCCTCCGGACTCGAACTTCTTGACACGTGAGACGTCGTCGATACCGATATCGACGTGAACGTGGGTCAGCTTTCCGGTGTCGCCGCCCCACCAGTTCTTGACGGGATCAAAGTCCATCGACTGCTTCGGGACGCGCGCGGTCATCTTGAAGGGACCGCTTCCGATGTAGGTTTCGGCCTTTGTGGTCCAGGCGTCCTCACCAGCCGCCGTGATCACTTTCTGGTCCAGGACCAGCGTGGCGGTCGGCATGGCGAGCTGGGTCAGCCAGAAGCCGGCGGGCGCGTCGAGCTGCGCAACGAGTGTGTCAGCGTCCGGCGCGGTGAGGCCGACCAGTGTCGTGGCCTTGCCGCTCTCGACGTCGGTGGCGCCATGGATTACCTCGAGGTTGCTGGCGTAGGCACCATTCAGTCGAAGCGTGCGAGTCCAGCTCCACACCCAGTCAGCAGAGGTGATCTTGTCGCCGTTCGAGAACTGCATGTCCTTCCGCAGGTGAAAGGTCCATGTCTTCTGGTCGGCGGAGATCTCGGGCATGGCCGTGGTGCTGTACGGGATGATCTTCAGGTTGTTGTCGAACCGATAGAGTCCCGCAAACACCTCGTTCATGAACGTGATGTCGACGGCTGAGTCGACGTTGGCCGGGTCGAGAACAGACAGGTCGTTTGCCAGCCCGAAGCGGAAGGTCTGGTCTGCAGCAAGGGACTCTGACGGTCCGCTGCTGCCGCCGCCGCAGGCAGCGACCAGTGAGAGTGCTCCCAGCGCAGCGGCGATGGAACGAAACTTGGAGCTTCGCGTCATACAACCTCCTCACGAAAAGAAACAGGGTGCGAGGAAGGCGCACAGCACGAGGTGCCATCCTCGACATCCATCGCCCTCTTCCCGGTGTCCCGGGGCGAGAGTGCGCCGGCGACGGACTCTGCCATCACGAGATGGCCCCGCTACTCCGCGCTAATCTTGGGCCTTCTGCCCCGGGCGGGTCAAGTTCTAAAGCGCCTACCGGGCTCGGCCCGACCGATCTCAGACTCGCCGCTCTGCGATGATCGGACGGTGAGCGTGGTCGGGCAGGGCAGGCGGAGGCTCGAGGGGGGCGAGAAGGTGTCCGGGGTGACCCGGTTCACCGCCGATCTCGAGCTGGCCGGACTCCTGCACGCGCAGGTGGTCCTCAGCCAGCTGCCGGCGGCTCGGATCAAGGGCATCGACACCGCCGCCGCCGCTGCCGCGCCGGGTGTGGTCAGGGTATTCACGGGCGCCAACCTTGGGGCACCCGACGCCGACGGGCCCGACCGGCCCCTCGCGGTCGACCGGGTGTTCTACGTCGGCCAGCCGGTGGCGGCGGTCATCGCCACAAGCGAGGCGGCGGCCGCGGACGCGGCGGCGCTGGTCGAGGTCGACTACGAACCGCTCGTGGCGGTCGTCGACGCCGAGTCGGCGATGAAAGAAGGCGCGCCGGCGGTTCTCGACACCGTCGAGGGGGCCTCGGAAGAGGCCGCGGCCATCCACGGGGCGGCAACGAGTTCGGAGTCGGAGACTGCGGAGCACCCGCCAAATGTCACATCGGTCGCGAGCATGAAGCGCGGCAACGCCGCCAAAGCAATGGCGACCGCGGACGTGGTCGTCAAGGCGACGTACCGCCTGGCTGGCGTCCACCACTCGCCGATGGAGCCACATGTCGCGATCGCCCGCCCCGAGCCCGACGGCGGCGTGACCATCTGGACTCCGACCCAGGGGCCATTCCAGGTGCGGCACGACATCGCCAAGCTGCTCAAGGTGCGGCCGCACATGGTCCGCGTCATGCCCATGCCGATCGGCGGCGGGTTCGGTGGCAAGGTGACGCTGCTCGAGGCGCTCGTCGTGCTGCTCGCGCGCGCAACAGGTCGCCCTCTTCGCCTGGCTCTGAATCGCCAGCAGGATTTCGTGGTCGGACACCCCGCGCCGGGGGCGAAGTTCGACCTGGAGCTCGGCGCCAAGCGCGACGGAAAGCTGGTCGCGCTCCGCGCCCGGTACCACTACGACAACGGCGCCACCAGCGGCTGGCACGCCGGCATCACCGGTTCCTTCCTTGGTGGCACCTATCGGATTCCCAACTTCGAGCTGACCGGGTACGAGGTCGCCACCAACAAAACGCCGGTCGACGCGTACCGGGCGCCGGGCGCTCCGCAGGGCTACTTCGCGCTGGAGTCGGCGCTGGACGAGCTCTCGATGAAGCTCGGCATAGACCCCATCGAGCTGCGCCTCCGCAACGCTTCGAAAGAAGGCGATCCGGACGCCGAGGGTGACCCCTGGCCGAGGATCGCGATGATCGAGTGCCTCGAGGAGGCGCGTAAACATCCTCTCTACACGGAACCGATCGAACCGGGCGAGGGTGTGGGCGTCGCACTTGGAGGCTGGGGCGGCGCGCGCACGCCGGCGGCGGCGGGATGCCGCGTCGAGCCGGACGGCACGCTGTCTGTCCTCATCGGCACACCAGACGTAAGCGGAGCGACGACCGGCCTCGCGATGATCGCGGCCGAAGCTTTTGGCATTCCGTCTGAAAGGGTCAGGATCGACACGGGCGACACGGACGTTGCGCCGCAAGGCCCCATCGCCTCCGGCAGCCAGACCACGTACAGCATTGGCGGCGCGGTGCACGAAGCGGCGCTGGAAGCGCGCCGCCAGCTGCTCGAGATCGCGACCGAAGAGCTGGAGGCCGCGCCCGAGGACCTTGACATCGTCGACGGGCGGGTCGCAGTGCGCGGCGTGCCTGATCGCTTCGTCGAGATCACGCGACTGGTGGCTCTCAGCACCGAGTTCATGGGCCGTCACAAGCCGATCAACGCCACCGGCCGCTCGGCAGTACGCAGCGCTTCGCCGCAGTTCACGGTCCAGATCGCGCGAGTGCGCTCTGACCGGGAAACCGGTTCCTTCACGCTGACCGGCTTCGCAGCCATCCAGGACGTGGGCAAGGCGATCAACCCCCCAGAGGTCGAGGGTCAGATCCACGGCGGGACAGTGCAGGCGCTCGGCCGCGCTATGGGCGAGCAGCTCTTCTACGACGGTGACGGCCAGCTGCGCACGGGCAGTTTCCTCGACTACGAGCTCCCGACCATCGACCTGCTGCCGGACATCGACGTTCGCATTATCGAGGTGCCTTCGCCGGTGGGACCGCTGGGGGCCAAGGGCGTGGGCGAGCCGCCCGCGATCGCCGGCCCCGCCGCGCTTGCCAATGCCCTCGCACGGGCGACCGGGATCCGCGTTTACGAAATGCCGATCGACCGTTCCGCATTGGTCGCGCGCTAGGCGCGTCAGGCGGGTATACGGCCCTTTACGTGCGTTTACGTGTATTGAGCGGCTTTAAGCCGCTGCACGACGGTGTTGCCCGCCAGCACCGATCTGTCCATGGGGGGGCAAACCCATGAGCATTGCCGACACCGAACGTCCGGTCATTACCTCGATCCTCAGAGCGATGCCCGCGTCGTCGCTCCGCGCATACGTGTCGCGCACTCTCCCCGACTGCTCACCGATCGTCGTCAGCAACAGGGCGCCGCACGAGCCCAAGCCCGAGGGAGGGTTCAAACGCGGCGCTGGCGGCGTGATCACTGGTCTGCTCACGCTTGCAGACGCAATGGGCGCGGATTGGATTGCGGTCGCGCGTACCGATGCCGAACGCAAGCTCGCCACCGACAGCGTCGGCCCGATGCACCTTCCACTCCTGCAGTCCAACGGGAGCCTGCACCTGGTCAGCCCGACCCGAGAGCAGTACGAGATGTATTACTCGGTGTTCGCCAACCCTGTGCTCTGGTTCATCCAGCACTACCTGTGGGACCTGGCCAACGAGCCTGTGATCGACGAGCGCATCCACCAGGCGTGGCGCGAGGGTTACGTCGAGGTCAACCGGCAGGTCGCCGCTCGCGTCGTCGAGGTAGGACGCGTGGCGCCACGACGTCCTTTGGTGCTCGTTCACGACTACCAGCTCTACCTGGTGCCGCGTCTTGTGCGGCAAGCGCTGCCGTCGGCGATGATCCAGCACTTCGTGCACGTGCCGTGGCCGACGCCGCAGTACTGGAAGATCCTGCCCAAACACATGCGCGATGCCATCCTCGAGGGTGTGCTCGGGTGTGACGTCATCGGCTTCCAGTCGAGCCTCGACGTCCGCAACTTCCTGTTGACGTGTGAAGAGAACGCGGGACTGCAGGTCGATGAGCGCGAACGCGCGGTGCTGTTCGGCGGCAGGGTTGTCTACGCACGGCACTACCCCATCTCGGTCGACGTGTCGGCGACATCGCGCCTGGCAGGGTCGCGCGGGGTCAAGCGGCTCGAGCGCGAGATCACCACCTGGCGCCCGCCTAAGCTCATCGTCCGCATCGATCGCACCGACCCCTCGAAGAACATCGTTCGCGGTTTCATCAGCTACGACAAGCTGCTGCGTTATCACCCCGAGCTGCGCGGCCAGATCCAGTTCTGGGCGTTCTTGCAGCCCTCGCGCCAGGACGTCGCCGTGTACAGCCGATACCTGCGCACCATCCGGCAGACCGTCGGCCGCATCAACAGCGAGTTCGGCACCGACGAGTGGCTGCCCATCCGCCTGGAGATCGGCGAGAGCGAGCGCAAGGCGATGGCCGCGCTGCGGAACTTTGACGTGCTGCTGGTGAATCCCGTTTACGACGGGCTCAACCTCGTCGTCAAGGAAGGCGCGCTAGTCAACCAGACCAAGGGCGTGATCGTCCTCTCTGAAAATGCAGGCGCACACGAAGAGCTGCACGCGCACGTGCTCTCGGTCAACCCGTTCGACGTGGAGGCCACGGCTGCCGCGATGCACGCCGGCCTGACCATGGGCCCTGATGAACGCAAGCACCTCAACGACGGTGCGCGCGAGGTGGTCCGCACCAACGACATCGCCCGCTGGATCAGCAGGCAGGTGCAGGACATTCGCGAGTTGGTCGTAACGGCGCAGGTCCCAGTCGCCCCTTAAGGCCGGGCTTTAGCTTTTTTCTACGGATGGCGCCGCGATCGCCGATGCCCAATCCACCAGCATCTGCAGAAACGCGGTCGCCTTCGCCGGCCCGTCGACGACCACGTCGCAGCGTCCGAACAGGTCGGGCGGGACTTCCGGTGAGCTCACGCCGACGGATAGGTGAGGGATCGGGGTGGCGCTCAGGACCTCGAAGACCGCGCGGTCGTTCTCGTCGTCGCCCATGCTGACCACGCCGCCGGGCTCGATTTCCTCGAGCAGGGCCGCGAGCGCGGTGCCCTTGCCGGCAAAGCGCGTATGGACCTCGATGACCTTGCGTCCCTGCGCGCCGGACAGACCAGTCGCCTTGAGCAGCGGTCGCAGCAGCGCCATCGCCTCCTCGACCGACATCTGGGCGTTGCGAAGGTGAACCGTCGTGCTCGCGGGCTTGATCTCGATCCACGCGCCGGGTATCGATCCGAGCAGCTTCGCCGCTTCGGCGTTGAATTGTTCAAGCGCCCGCTTGTCGTCAGGATCCGGCGTGCCGAGTCCGCTGTCGCCGATGAGCCTGACGCCCGGTACCGGAACCAGGCGCTCCAGCTCGGTGCCGGTGCGGCTGCTGAGGACCACGACCTGCTTCAGAAGGCGTGCCAGACGCCGAAGTGCATCGAGCGCCTCGGGAATCGCGGCCGATCGAGCCGGATCGGGACCGATCTCGGCCATTGTTCCGTCGAAATCGGTGACGAGGAGGAGCTCGCTGGCATCGATCGCCGAAATCGGCGACCTGCGCCATACCTCCGCGATCTCATCGAGCTCGGTCCTCACCACCATATCTAACTGGAAACGGGGCGCCCCGCGCCGGTTCCTCAGATTTGGGGGCGGTGACGATCAACGATTCCAGCCAATTTCGAATTTGGCCGCAGAGTGCCGAACGTACGTCCGCCATGAGAATCGAGGCGAGATCCGCAGAACGCATCAGCCACTGCTGGATCGCCATGACGCAACAGAAGCGATGCCTGCAACACGACCGCCATAAGCTCGACGACGATGCGTGCTCGGGCCTCGGCGTCATCGCGATCAGACAGATGCCGCTTGAGCTCGTCCAACGAGTGATCGAAACGCGGGTCTGATCCGGCCGCATCCTCGACCTCGCTCATGAACGCGTCCAACGATTCGGGTTCTCGAGTCATCGCGCGCAGGACGTCGAGCGCGTTGACGTTGCCCGAACCTTCCCAGATGGAGTTGAGCGGCGCCTCGCGATACAAGCGCGGCATGATCGACTCCTCGACGTAACCGTTGCCGCCGTGGCATTCGAGCGCCTCGGCCACGACCGCGATGGCGCGCTTGCACGTCCAGTACTTCGCGACGGCGAGGGCCAGTCGCTTGAAGGCGTACTCGCGCGGGTCGGTCGCGCGGTCGAATGCGCCCGCGAGACGCATCATCAACAGCGTCGCCGCCTCCGACTCCGCGGCGATGTCCGCGAGGACGTTTACCATCAGCGGCTGCTCGCTCAGCAATCTGCCGAAGGAGCTGCGGTGCGCGGCGTGATGCGTCGCCTGTGCGACGGCCTGGCGCATAAGCGAGGCCGAACCGATAACACAGTCGAGACGCGTGTGGTTGACCATGTCGATGATCGTCCGCACGCCTCTCCCCTCCTCCCCCACCATCACCGCCCAGGCTTCGTCCAGCTCGATCTCGGATGAAGCGTTGGAGCGGTTGCCGAGCTTGTCCTTCAGCCGCTGAATGTGGAAGCGGTTTCGCGCGCCGTCGTCGAGGACACGCGGGAGCAGGAAGCAAGAGAGCCCTCCAGGTGCCTGGGCGAGAACCAGGAACGCGTCGCACATGGGTGCCGAGCAGAACCATTTGTGACCGGTGAGCAAGTACTCGCCACCGGGACCGCCCGCGCCGATTGGCACTGCTTTGGTGGTGTTGGCGCGAACATCCGACCCGCCCTGCTTCTCCGTCATCGCCATGCCGAACAGCACGCCCTTCTTGGCTGAACGCTGCCGGAGGCCAGGGTCGTAATCGAGCGATGTCATGAGCGGTTCCCATCGCTCGGCAAGCTCCGGCTGCTTTCGGAGCGCCGCGACCGCGGCATAGGTCATCGACACCGGACAGCCGTGACCACCCTCCACCTGCGACCAGACGTAGAACTCGGCGGCGCGGGCGGCGTGCGCGCCGGGGCGGGCCTCCCGCCACGGCAGCGCGTGCAGCCCGTGACCGATCGCGACCTCCATCAGGCGATGCCATGCGGGATGGAACTCGACCTCGTCGATGCGATTGCCGAAGCGATCGTGGGTGTGGAGCTTGGGTGGGTTGGCGTTGGCTTGAAAGCCCCAGTCGATCGCCTCTTCGGTGCCGCCCAGCCGGCCGAGCTCGCGCACCATGTCGTGCGCCCACGAGCCGCCCTCGCGCTCGAGCGACTCGCGCAGCGGTAGGTCGGCGTCGAACAGGTTGTAGTCGACCAGTGGCGGCGGCTGGTTGGCCACGCTATGCGTGCTCAAGACCTACCCCATTGGCTGCAGCGATCTCTCTCAGCGCGGCTAAGTGACGGGCAAAGACCCGACGACCCTCTCCGGTCAGCGACAGCCACGTGCGGGGCCGCTTGCCGACGAAGCCCTTCCTGACCTTTATGTAGCCGGCCTGCTCGAGTGCGCTCATCTGCTTGGACAGGACCGAGTCGCTCACCTCGACATGATCCCTCGCAAAGCTGAACTCGACTCTATCCGCGGCCGCGAGCAGCGCCACCATCGAAAACCTGACTGGATGGCCAAGGAGGTCATCCAGCGCATGACGGGGATGGCTCAACTGCGCCCGGTGCGCCACGCGGCGACAAGCAGTGGGATGACTGCAACCACCGCGCTGACGCCGAAATGAAGACCGGGCTGATGTGGCCCCCACCAGCCGGTGGCGATGCTCGCCCAGATGACCGCGACATTCCAGAGCGTGAATCCCAATGTGGATACCACCAGCCAGGCCGTGCCCACGCGACTCCACGCGCGGATTCGCCAGGCGAAGTAGAAGGTTATGGCCACACCCGCGACGTAGGTGATGAGCACCCCATCACTGATGAGGACATTTCCACCTCGGGGATTGATGCTGAGCAGGACCGCGACCGCGAGGTAGGTTGCGGCGAGCGCCACCAGAATCGGCCGGAACGCGCTGTCGGCTCGTCGCAGCCCGGCAGCCTGCTTGGCAGCCTCATCGAGGGAGGCTCGTGCATCCTGTGGAGTCGGTGAGATTTCAGCCATGCCTGAAACCCTAGCAGATACTTTCCATTATGGCAAGTATTTTCCGCCGCGTCTAGCCGAGCTCCTGATTCAACTCCGCCACGAGGCGCAGCTGGCGCTGTCGCTCCTCGACGTCGAACGCCATCGGCGAGACGATCAGCGACTCCACGCCCGCGTCGCGATATGCGCGCAAGCGTTCGCGGGCGCGATGTTTGGGTCCGGCGATGCAGGTCATGTCGATGAGCTCATCCGGGAGCGCCTCCATCGCTGCCGCCCGCTTGCCGTCGAGGTACAGCTCCTGGACCTCGCGCGCGGCCGCCTCGAATCCGTACGAGGACACGATCTTGTTGTAGAAGTTCTGCTCTCGCGAGCCCATGCCGCCGATGTAAAGAGCGAGGATCGGGCGCATGGCATCGCGCGCGCCCTCAACGTCATCGCTGATCATCACGTTGACGTTGGGCGCGATGCGGAAGTTGTCGAGCGTTCGTCCCGCGCGGGCGGCGCCTTCCTCGAGCGGCACCTTCAACCGCGAGACGTGCTCGGGCGAAAAGAAAACCGGCAGCCAGCCGTCGGCGATCTCCCCCGCCAGCGCGACATTCTTGGGACCGAGGACCGCGAGGTAGATCGGGATGCTGTCCTGGACGGGCCGGATCGTGAGCTTCAGCACCTTGCCTGGGCCATCGGGAAGCGGCAGGTCCATCGTGTCGCCGTGGTACTCGACCTTCTTGTGGGCCAGCGCCATTCGCACGACGGCGATGTAGTCGCGCGTGCGCTCGACCTGGCGCGGAAAGCGAACTCCATGCCAGCCCTCCGAAACCTGGGGGCCGGACGTACCGAGCCCAAGCAGGAACCGCCCGCCGGAAAGCTGGTCGATTGTCGCGGCCGTCATCGCCGTCATGGCCGCGCTGCGGGCGGGAATCTGGAAGATGCCGGCGCCGAGCTTGATGCGCGTGGTGCCCGCGGCGAGCCAGGCCAGCACCGAGGCCGCGTCGGACCCGTACGCCTCGGCCGCCCAGATGGAGTCGTAGCCGAGCTCTTCGGCGGTCTGGGCGATGTGCATCTGCTCCGCCGCCGTCAGCCCCATCCCCCAGTAACCGATCGCGACCCCCAGCTTCAACTCGGGCCGAGTTTACGACCTGCCGGGTGTATCCTCGGCCGAGGAGGTTGGCGACATGCAGGTTGTCACTGAAAGCTTTCCGCTCGGAGTCGTCATCGGTGCGGTCGTGATGGTCCTGGTCGCCGCCGCGCTCATCACCTGGGCCATCCGGACGACAGCGCGCCCGAAGTAAACGACGCGGTCCGGGTCGGACTCAGCCCTTGGGGAAGAACGTCTCGTAGAGAAGGAAGACGTTCAGGCCGATGATCATGCCCGCCACGCCGTAGGCGGCCCAGTTGGTCAGCCGGCTGTTGACCAGGTTGCCCATCAGCTTGGGGTTGCGGCAGAACATCACCAGCGGGATCATCGCGAACGGGATTCCGAACGATAGGAACACCTGGCTCAGGACTAAAGCCCGCGACGGGTCGAAGTGGATCCCGATCACGATCATGGCCGGCACCATCGTGATCGTGCGGCGCAGGAAGACCGAGATCCGGCGGTGAATGAAGCCTTGCATCACGACCTGCCCTGAGAGCGTGCCCACCGAAGACGACGAGACACCTGAGGCAAGCAGCGCGATCCCGAACACGATCCCGCTGTGTGCGCCCAGGTAGTGATCCAGACCGTGAAAGACCTGGATGAGGTCGTTGCCTGCGCCTGTGAACCCTCGCGCGTTGAAGACTGCGGCCGCAGTGGTCAGCATCGCCAGGTTGATGACACCCGCGATGCCCATCGCGATCACGACGTCGATGAGCTCGAAGTGGAAGATCTTGCGCTTCGCCTCCGGGTTGGCGCCGACGATGCGCTTTTGCGTCAGCGCGGAATGGAGGTAGATCACGTGCGGCATCACCGTTGCGCCCAGGATGCCGACCGCGAGCAGGATCGATGCGCTGCCGTCGAGGTGCGGGATGAAGGTGTTGGCGGCGACCGCGCCCCATGAGGGATCGGCCCTGAAGACCTCGAGTCCAAATGCGATCACGATCAACCCGACCAACCCGCTGATCGTCGCCTCGAGGCGCCGGAATCCCCACGCCTGCAGGCCAAGGATCCCGAACGCGACCACGCCGGTCAGCAGGCCTGAGATGAATAGCGGAATCCCGAAGACGAGATAGATTCCAAGCGCCGCGCCGACGAACTCGGCGAGGTCGGTGGCCATCGCGATCAGCTCGGCCTGGACCCATAGGAAGATCACGACCGGGCGTGGGAAACGATCGCGGCAGACCTCGGGCAGGCTGCGGCCGGTCGCGATGCCGAGCTTGGCGCTCATCGACTGGATGAGCATCGCCATCACGTTGGCGGCGAGGACGACCCACAGCAGCATGTAGCCGTACTGAGAGCCGCCCGCCATGTTGGTGGCGAAGTTGCCCGGGTCGACGTATGCGACCGCGGCGATGAAGGCCGGACCGAGGAATGGGATTACCGCCCGCAGGCCGCGCCGCTCGCCGGTGAGCGAGCGCTCGGCCGCCCTTAGAACCCTGAGCTCGCCTGGCAGCGCGTGCTCGGCGCCCAGGACCTGCGTCGGAGGAGCGGTGACGACCGCCTTGACCGCCCTGACGGCCATCAGCGAGCCACGGCGACGAAAATGGCGCGGGCGAGCCCGAGCGGGATTTGCTCCCGGCGGCCCTTGATCCGGACCTCGATCGGGCCTTCGAACTCGCTCGCCGCGAGGACCTCGATGCGGGTGCCCGGCAGCAGGTGGCGGCGCTCGAGCTCACGCAGCGTGGCGGCGTCGTCGTCTGAAACTCCCTGGACGACCACCGATTCGCCCGCCCGGCACTCGCTCAACGGCCTGTCGCTGATCGGTCGTACCTTGCCGGTCAAGCTCGGGATGGCATGCCCATGGGGGTCGAGCTCTGGACGGCCGAGCAGGTCGAAGATGCGCTGCTCCATTCGCTCCGAGATCACGTGCTCCAGCCGCTCCGCCTCTTCGTGGACCTCGTCCCAGCTGTAACCGAGGACCTGGACCAGGAACATCTCGAGGAGGCGGTGATGGCGCACAAGCTCGAGCGCGACCTTCCTACCTTCGCGAGTCAGCTGCTGGCCCCGGTACCGGTCGTGCTCGACCAGACCCTGGGCCTCGAGCCGGTTGACCATCTCGCTGACTGATGGCGACGAGATGCCGAGCCGCTGCGCGAGCTCACGCGTGGGCACGGGGCGGGTGTCGCCGTGGAGGTGATAGAGGGCCTTGAGGTAGTCCTCCTGGGATTGGGTGAAAGTGCTCCGCCTGGCGACTTCGACCATGCCTAGGCCAACCTAACAATCGATACAGATATGCCTACCATAAAGTGTAGGTTAGCCTAACTCTTCGCTACGACGCAATAGATTAGCGGTAGTTCTTTAACGAACCTAAGCGCAGGCGCCCGTCGTAGTCGGGGCGGGGTTGTAGCTCACACTCACGTTCGGGGTAACGGTCACGTCGCTCGCGGATGTGAAAACGACCACGTAATCCGCGCAACCCTCCGCCCCGTGGAAATCGTAAGAGACGCTGGTCACGTTGTTCCAGGTCCGGACTGGCTGGCCCGAGTGATGCATGCACCAGTTCGTGTTTGCAAACCCGCTGTGGACGCAATCCAAGGCCTTGGCGAAGTCCTCAATGGTCAGGATGCTGACGGACATTGGTCCTGAAGACTTTGCTTGCAGGTGGTACGTGAAGGTATCGGGAGCGCCGCCTACGAGGTAGCCAATGTTCGCCGTGAGGTGCTCGGGCGCGTTCCAGATTGGCAGATCCGGATGCTCGAGCTGAGCCCGCACAGTTGCGAGCTCTGCCAGAGTTGCCGTCAGGTTGGTCTGGGTGGTCGCCAGCTGGGCCTGGATGGCTTTGTGCTGCGCCAGCAAGGCCTGGTTCTGGCTGTTGAGCTGATTAGTCCGGTTCTGGTAGCTGGTGTCATCGAGGTAGAGGAGCCCGATACCGCCCGCAGTGAACAGCAGCGCGGCCGCGAGGGCGGCGGTCCACAGCCGCGGATCCAGCTGCCCGCCGCTTGCGGCGGGCTCTGTCTCGGACATGGTTTCGTCCATGTTGCTCGTGGCCATCATCCCATCATCGCCGCCGCATGCGACCTACCAGGTCACGATTGCCCCGCTCGAGGCCATGCACCGAGTACGGACGTGATCGTCGATGCAGTCTCCGTCTGCGTCGCGATGCTGTATGTGAACGTCTTTCCATCGGGCTGGGTCGATGGGCCGATGCCACAGCTCGAGCCGCACGGTCCCTCCTCAACCAGGAACACTGTGGCCGCGTTGAGGAACGACGGCGTCGATCTCTCGTTGGGGAGCTGGCCACCTGCCCTACCGCCGTGCCCATACAGCCAGGCATGCGGAATACCGCCGGAGTCGCGCACGGTGAAAGCGAGGTAGTCGTCGCCGGCGTCCGAACGCGGACGTATCCAGGCGAGCTGCTGCCCGAATGCCTGCGAACGGTTCCCGGATGCGCCCGCTGAGTCCCAAACATAAATGACGGACGCGTTCGGCTGGCGGAAGTAGAGCTTGCTGCCGGTGCTGCCCCAGGTCGCCATCGTCGCGTTCGTCTGCGTGAAGACAACCCCTGACCGGCTCCAGACTGTGAGATGGTCGCCGCCGGTAAACGTCTGCGAGAAAGCGAAGTACGCCCCGTCGGGCGAGAACCCGATGAAGGCATCGTCCTCGTTCGGATTCAGGCCGCGGGCGGGCACCGCCCCATATGTCGCCAGCACGCGATCCCCGGCCCCGGTCGTCAGGTGGACGTTGACCGCGGTGGCATCGGATGTGATGTAGACCAGCGTGCTCTGGTCGGGGCTCCAGGACAGGAGGCCATCGAGGAACCCGCCGCCGGTCCAGCTCGCAGCGAGCCCGCTCGTTCCGCTGAACATGTCGAGTGTGGCGATGACACTCAGCCCAGGCGAGCCGGGACTGCCCTGGGTGGCGAACCACGAGATCATTCCCTGGGTCACGAGCAGCGGGGTCCAGGACCCTCCGCTGATCGTGCAGATGGTCTTGGGGTGAATGGGGTCGGTGACGTCGGCCAGGACCGGGCGAGTCGAACCCGGGAGGGTGATCAGGGCCTCCTGGGCCGCCGGCCCGCCAGAGCAGGAGGCGTTGAGCGCCGCCCAAGGCGGCGTTACGGCCGGGCTGATCGCGGGAGTGGGGCTGGGCGATGGGCTCGACAGCGCGGAGGGGGATTCGCTCGGAGTTTCGGCCGGCGATTGGGTCGCAAACGCCGACGGCGACGGGCTGCGGTGGGTATTCGCCCCGGCCGTATTCGAGCAGCCGGCGACGGCGAACATCGCTATGGCGGCCGCCAGCCTGATCCCCACGGGGAACTGAAACGGGGGTGGCAACACGGACGTTACGGCTGGAGGGATGGGGGTCACCGCCTCCACAATAAGCCAGCCGGTTCACGGCCTCAATGAGTTGCGGGTTAACGGAATGAAAATGGCCCTGGGAATTGCCCTTTTCGTCCTAT
>VBHX01000206.1 GCA_005879945.1 Chloroflexota bacterium
GCCACCGCGGGGGGAAGTGGCCTCGTGCCGCCGGCGATTCCGAGGAAGGCTCGGCGGACCCGCCCGTTTCGCATCAGCGCGGACAGGATCGCTTGGGTGGTCTTGTTGATCGGCACCGCCAGCCCGAGGCCCATCCCGGCCACGGCCGTGTTGACGCCGACGAGTCGCGCCTGCCAGTCGGCCAGCGCGCCGCCGGAGTTGCCCGGGTTCAGCGCTGCGTCCGTCTGAATCACGTCCTCGATGAAGCGCCGGTGCCCGTTGCCGTCGGCGGTCGCCAGCGAGCGGCCTAACCCGCTGACGACCCCCGACGTCACGGATCCCGAGAAGCCCATCGGGTTGCCGATCGCGACCACGAGCTGGCCGACGCGGAGGTTGTCGGCGTTGCCGATCTGGATGGGCTCGAGGGTCGCCGCGCGCGCCCGCGCGACCGCGAGGTCCGAGAGGGGGTCGGCCCCGACCACGTCGAGCTCGTACTCCGAGCCGTCGATGAACGAGGCGCTCGCGGCGCCCGCCTGCGCGACGACGTGGGCGGAGGTGACGAGGAACCCGTCGGAGGTGATGACGACGCCCGAGCCGGCGCCACCCTCGAATGACCTGCTGCCGCGGCGTACCCGCAGGCTCGCGACCGCCGGCAGCACCTGCTGGGCGACCGCTGTCACCGTCATCGAGTAGGCGTCAAGCGCCTCGCGCTCAGTCGCCACCGCTGTCTCGTCTGCCATGGTGCTTACAACATTACTACGTTGCAGCGAAGCTTATTTCAAGCCTCAGGCTACGCCGGGTAAGCCGAAACCTCAGTGGCCTTCACGACCATCCACACGTCCGTCCCGGCGGAAAGTCCAAGCTCCTGCACGGCGGCGCGAGTCACCTCCGCGACCAGCGGCACAGGACCAACCACGCGCACCCGCACGCGGTCGCCGTACGCGTCGACGCCGTCGACATGGCCGTGCCAGACATTTCGTGGCGTGCCATCCGGCCGCGTCCTGTACAGCGCCACCGCGCGTGGGTGGATCAGCGCGAAAACATCGCCCTCGCCAGCGCCGGCCGCCGCGAGGGCTTCATCGCCGGCCACCGTCACGTGATCACCATGAGCGTGACCGCGAAGAAGGTTGACCCCGGCGAGGTCCGCCACGAATCGCGAACGCGGGCGTGCGGTGACCTCCTCCGGCTTGCCGGACTGCACCACTTCGCCGTGCTCAAGCACCACGAGCCGATCCGCAAGCGCCATCGCCTCGAGCGGGTCGTGCGTGACCAGCAGCCGCACACCATTGAATGACGCGAGCTGACGGGTCAGCTCTCGCCGCACCTCGGCTCGGATCGAGACATCGAGCGACGAAAGCGGCTCGTCTAGAAGGAGAAGCTTCGGCTCGGTCACCAGGGCGCGCACCAGCGCGACGCGCTGGGCCTGCCCGCCTGACAGCGCCCTTGGCAATGCTTCGGTGCGGTCGCCGAGGCCTGCTTCGTCGAGCCATTTGCGGGCAGTTGCCGAGGCGTGAGGCTTTCCACGTGCGCGCAAACCGAACGCCACGTTTTCGAGCACGCTCAGATGCGGGAACAGGACGTGGTCCTGGAAGACCAGGCCCGCGTGCCTGCGCTCGGCGGGCACGTGCAGGCCGCGGCTTGTGTCCTCAAGCAGCTCGCCGTCGAGCGTGACGTGGCCTTCCATATCCTCCAGGCCGGCGAGGGCTCGCAGGAGAGTCGTCTTGCCGGCTCCGTTCGGACCCAGCACTGCGACGGTCTCGCCTGCCGCTGCGGAGAGCGTGACATCGAGCCTGAAGCCGTCGCGTTTGATGCGTACGGCCGCCTCGAGCGTCATACGCCCAACCAGCGGTCCCGCAGGCCGACGAGGATTGCGATCGAAACCACAAGGAGAATGAGGCTTAGCGTGATAGCCGCTTCGGGCTTGGTCTCGAGCGCGAGATAGACGGCGATGGGCACGGTCTGCGTTCGGCCGGGGAAGTTGCCGGCGAACGTGATAGTGGCGCCGAACTCGCCGAGCGCGCGCGCCCAGCACAGCACGGCACCGGAGAAGATGGCGGGCCGGAGCAGCGGCAGCGTCACGCGCGTGAACACGCGCCAGTAGCCCGCGCCCAGCGAACGCGCGGCCTCCTCATATCGCTGGTCGAGCGAGCGGAGCCCGGCCTCGACCGCGATAACCAGAAACGGCATCGCCACGAAGGTCTCGGCCATGACCGCGGCCGCGGTCGTGAACGGGATCTGGATGCCGGACCACTGATACAGCAGCGAGCCGACCAGGCCGCGCCGGCCGAACGCGAGCAGAAGAGCGACGCCGCCGACCACCGGCGGCAGCACCATGGGCAGCGTCGTCAAGGCGCGGAGGATGTTGCGGAGGGTGCCGCGCGTGCGCGCCAGGATCATCGCCAGCGGCACCCCAAGCACGAGCGCGATCGCGGTCGCGCTAAGCGAGCAGAAGATCGACAGCCCGAGCGCGGTCGTGGTCGTCGGGTCCGTGAGCTCTGCCAGCGTTTGACTCCATGGCGCGCGCACGATGAGCCCGGCGAGGGGGAGGAGGAACAGAAGTAGTCCTAGCGCTGCCAGGATGCCGATGGCCGCGGGGACGCGAGCGCGCCTCACACGCCCTGGAAGCCGGCGGCCCTCAGGATCGATTGGCCGTCGGTCGACACCACGAAGTCGACGAAGGCGAGCGCGCCGGTCTGGTTCTGGGCCGACTTCAACACCGCGATGGGGTAGTCGGCGATCACATTCTGGTTGTCGGGAATCACGACGCCGTCGACCTTGCCGCTCGTGACAATGTCGCTGTGATACACGATGCCAGCGTCCGCCTCGCCGAGGGCAACTTTGCTCAAGACTCCGGTGACCTGCTGCTCGAGGCTGGCCGGATGAACCGTCACTCCGGCCGCCTTCAGCGCCTGTGCCGCGTACTTGCCGGCGGGGACGGAGGGATCCGCGAGAACGACCACCAGGCCTGAGCGAGCGAGGTCGGCTAGCGAGTGAACGTGCTTGGGATTGCCTCTCGCCACGGCGATCTCGAGCCGGTTGTGCGCGAAGAGCACCGACTGGCTGTGAAGCAACCCCGCGGATTGCACCGTCGTCATGTGCGCCACGTCGGCGGACGCGAAGACGTCGGCCGGCGCGCCTTGCGTCAGCTGCGTGGCGAGGGTCTGCGTGCCGGCATAGCTGAAGGTGGTGGCGACGTTGTTTGTGGTCAGGAGTTGCGCGCCGATCTTGTCGAACGCGGGCTGCAGTGATGCGGCGGCGAATACCGTCAGGGTCGTGCGCACCGGTCCGACGCCACATGACGTCTGGAGGGCGCATGCCCCGGAGGTGCCCCCGCAGGCGGCGAGCATCGACGCGGCCATGACCGCGAGCAGAGCTCTATGCACCGGGCAGCTCGACACCGACGTTAGTCGCCTTGACTACCGCCACAGCAGGCATCCCGGGCTTGAGGTCGAGCTCGTCGACGGCTTCGCGAGTGAGCAGCGAAACCAACCGATGCGGACCGGCCTGGATCTCGACCTGGGCTGCAACCCGATCCTTGACGACTCGGGTGATGATGCCCGGAAAGCGATTGCGGGCCGAGCGCGCGACGACCACGTCCGTCGGTTTGCGTTTCGCCGGCTTCGCCAGGCGTGCCAAGGATGCGCCGTCCACCAATCTCTGACCGCCTGAGCTGCGTGCCGCCCGCAAACGTCCGTCGTCGACCATGCGCCGCACGGTGTCGGCGCTTACGCCCAGCATCTTGGCCGCCTGACCGAGTCTATAGCTAGGCATTTGCTCGAAAATGCTAGCAGATGCTAGGAATAGAGACAGAGTCAGGGCGAGTTGTGTGCGCCGCGGCCATAATCGCACGTCATGTCCTTGACAGCCGCGCGACGCGCGACGCTCGCGGCGCTGGCGGACTCGCTTCTTCCGCACGGCGGAGCGCTCGAGCCCGGAGCGAGCGACGTCAACGTCGCGGGCCAGCTGGACTCATACCTGGATCGATGCGCGCCCGGTACCCGCCGGACGGTCAACTTCATGTTGACCGCATTCAATCTGTCATCGATTGCGAGCCGCCACGTGCGAACGTTTCGAATGCTCGGACCGGCTGGCCGCGACGCCTACCTCGCCGAGTGCGAGAAGTCGAGGAACCGCCAGCGCCGCGAAGCCCTCGTCGCGCTGAAGTCTCTGATCCTGATGTTCTTCTGCTCGGACGACCGCATCAAGCCGCTCATCGGTTACGACGGTCAGCCATATAAGAAGGTCGAGCGCGATCCGGGCATCGTCCCGCTCGAGGTCACCAAGCCAGACAAGGGATTCTTCGAAGCGACCGACGTGGTTGTCGTCGGGAGCGGGGCCGGTGGTGCTGTGGCCGCCAAAGAGCTGGCCGAACGGGGGCTCAAGGTCATCGTCCTCGAGGAGGGCGAGCATTTCGATCGCCGTGATTTCACCGGCCCGCCGCCGGAGCGCCTGCGACGTTTCTATCGCGGCAACGGACTCACCTTCACGATCGGCGTGCCCACGGTCTCCCTGCCGATCGGGCGCGGGATCGGCGGCTCGACGCTGATCAACTCAGGTACGTGTTTTCGCACGCCTGGCTTCGTGCTGGAGTCGTGGGGCCTCGATGGAGCAGTGCTCGACCCGCTTTTCGAAGAGGTCGAGGCGACGCTGAATGTCGGTCCGGTCGATGACGACATCATGGGCGCGAACGGTGAGGTGATGGACCGCGGTCGCCGTGAGCTCGGATACAGCGGCGGCCCCATCCGGCGCAATGCGAACGGCTGTCATGGCTCGGGCGTCTGCGCTTTCGGCTGTCCACTCGATGCCAAGCTCGGCATGCACGTGACCTATCTGCCGCTGGCAGCCAAGGCCGGCGCACAGATCATCAGCGGCTGCCGCGTCGACAGCATCGTCATAGAGAACGGGCACGCCGCCGGGGTGCGGGGTTCGGTCGTCGATCCGGAGACCGGTGCGATTCAGAGGGATGCGCGCTTCGAGGTCAGCGCCCGGTGCGTGGTGCTCGCCGCGGGCGCGATCTACACGCCGACAATGCTCCAGCGCCAGCGCCTCGCGAACTCAAGCGGGCAGGTCGGCCGCAACCTCCGCATCCATCCAGGCTGCGGCGTGCTTGCAATGTTCGACCACGACCTGCATGCATGGAAAGGTGTGATGCAGAGCTATTACGTCGACGAGAAGCTGCGCGACGGCATCCTCGTCGAAGCGACCTATCCGCCTCCAGGCGTCGGGTATAGCGCTGGTGGCGTGGGCGGCAAGGGCAGCGATCTCAAGGACGTTCTCGCGCGGTATCCGCAAACCGCGGCTGCGGGGTTGATCATCTCCGACACCGGCACCGGTCGCGTTCGCGCCACGCCCGGCGGTGGGCTGCTGATCACGTACGACCTGCATGCCGACGACCTTCGCAAGACGCTCGAAGGCATCAGGCTTGCGACTGAGATCTATCTCGCGGCGGGAGCGCAGGAGGTCCATACGCTCCTTCCCGGCATGGACCCGGTCCGCAAGCGTGATGAGCTGAGCTCGATCACCGAAGGCGGGTGGACCGCGGCCGATCTCAAGCTCTCCGCATATCACCCGATGGGCACCTGCCGCATGGGCAGCGACCCGCAGTCAGCAGTGGTCGACGAGTACGGCCGCGCCCATGACATGCCTGGCCTCGTGATCGCCGACGCCAGCGTGCTGCCCGGCTCGACCTACGTGAACCCGCAGATCACGATCATGGCGCTGGCCGCGCGGAGCGCCCGCCGCCTCGCCTCGGAGCTGAACTAGACCAGCAGCGGAACGCCGGCGAGTGGCGTCTCGGAGGCGTACTCGAACGCGGCCGCCCCGGGCCGCGTGACCTCGGCGACCTTCTCGCGTCCATCTATCAGGCGCATCTCGAGGTCGGCGACCTCGGTGTGGTAGCAGAAGCGCGCCCCGCCGCGCGGGTCGGTGTACGTGACGCCGATCAGGTCTTCGCGACGTGGCTTGATCGCGGCGGTCAGCGTGCGCGAGCCGTGCCGGGCTGTCGCAGTCCACGCGTCGGGCGAGATCGGGCCGTGATTCCGAAGCACCTGGACCGGCCCGTTGAAGAGGAATCGATGCGCGCCCGCTTGCGCTCCGATGGCGGTGCCGACGATGACCCGGCCGAGTCGCGATCGCACCCGTGAGGTGGCGCCGTCGATCCAGAACTCCGGACCGGTCGCGAAGCCCCAGTTCCAGGCGAGCGCATGGCTCGTGCCCCAGGTGTGCTGCTGGCCACCGGGCGCAGCTTCCAGGCGATGAACGGTTCTGTCGACCTCGACCGCGCCCGACATGCTGAGCGCCGGCTGCACGCCGATGTTGGCGACCGAAGAGAGCGACTGCCACCGTGGACGCAAGAACGGAAACGGCGGCTCGCGCGACGTCCACTTGAGGTCCCAGCGAGCGCTGCCCCGCTCCGTGTGGAGCTGGCCTGAACAGCCGTCCCGGTCGAGCGAGGCGCCCTCGAGGCGCAAGCGGAACGGACGCGAGGAAACCTGGAGCGCGCGCAGCTGGTAGGTGACCTTCCCGCCCCAGTTGTTGGCGGGATCAGCGTGATCGAACGCGAATGCCCAGAGCGCCGAGTGCGCTTCTGCGGTCGATCCGGACGCTGGGTTCAAGGTGGTGTAGCGGATCCAGAACCCGCGGCGCAAAGCAGGGTCCGAGACCGTCACGTACCAGGCTTCGTACGTCCCCGATCGGTCCTGGCAGCGGGGTGAGTTGGCGGAGTCCGAGTTCAAGCGTTGGTACTTACGAATTCTTCACATATGGGTGATGCCGGGGCCACCCCCCGAAGATTGAATTTGCCCCATGGCATCAGAATCCTGGGAGGATAACCAGCCATGGCTCTGAGGGCTCCGGCTCCCGAATCGGTCGTCGACGCGGTACCGCCCGTTCGCAAAGGAATCACTCGCCGCCAGGCCCTTGCGGCGGCTGTCGCCACCGGCGTCGGCGTGGGCGCGGTCCGCCTGCTTGGCGGCGCCATGCAGAACATCACCCGCTCGAAGACCGCTTCGGGCACGGACTGGGTCTCGCCGCTCGGCCGCGAGTCCGCGCGCGTCATGCAGCTGCTGCGGCGCACGAGCTTCGGATACACGCAGGATCAGCTCGACTCGGCGCTGTCCGACGGCTACAACAAGACGGTCGACCGATTGCTCGAGACCCCGCCGGCAGAACCGCCTGTGCTTGCCGCGGCCAGCACTCCGGGAGGCAGGTTCGCGGCCGTCGATCTCCAGCAGTGGTGGATCCAGCACATGCTGACCACGCCCACGCCTTTCGCCGAGCGCATGACCCTTTTCTGGCACGGACATTTCACGAGCGACTACCGCAAGACCGGCAACAACACCTTCATGTACTGGCAGAACCTCACGTGGCGCCGCATGGCGCTGACCAACCTCGGGTCGATGGTCATGCAGGTCACGACCGATCCCGCGATGCTCCGTTACCTCGACCTCGCCACCTCGACCGGCCAGAGCCCGAACGAGAACTACTCGCGCGAGCTGATGGAGCTCTTCACGATGGGCCCCGGCAACTACACGGAAGAAGACGTGCGGCAGAGCGCCAAAGCACTTGCCGGCTGGCAACAGCCACCGCCGGACTCGACCGCGACGGTGGTCGTCGACAATGCCAAGATCGTGACCCAGAAGCTGCCCGTCTACGGCGCTCAGCGGCCGGGGGTCTTCAACCCGAAGCGCGCTTACAAGGGGTCGGTCACATATCTCGGCCACACCGGCCCGCTCGACACCCAGGGCGTGATCGACCGCATTCTCGTGCAGCCGGCGACCGCGACGTTCATCGCCTCCAAGGTTGTCCAGCACTTCGTGACCAGCCAACCGTCGCCGTCTTATGTCAATCGGCTGGCGGACTCGTTCCGGCGCAGTAAGTACGACACGAGGACGTTGATGCGCGCCGTGCTCGCCAGCCCGGAGTTCACCGCCGATGCGAGCTACCGCTCGATGCTGAAGTCGCCGATCGAGTTCATGGTTCATGGAGCGCGTGCGCTTGGATCTACAGACATGGCCAAGCCCATCGCCGGCGCCGGGTCGGGCATGGGGCAGAGCCTGTTCGATCCGCCCGACGTCAACGGTTGGCCGAACAACGCCTCGTGGATCTCGTCCAACTCGGTGGTCGAGCGTGTGAACTACGTCACCCTCGCGCTCGCGCACGTCAAGAGCTCGCTGCCCTCGTCCGCCGACGCGGCGCGCAGCCACCTCGACGGCGTGTTGAGCCCGCGGACTGCAAGCCTCCTGAACCAGGCTCCGGACGAGCGCACGCGCTGGTTCATCACCCTGGCCTCCCCGGAATTCCAGCTCAAGTAGGTGCACTGAGATGAGTAAAGAGATCGGCATCAACCAGCTCAAGCGGCGCGACTTCCTGCGCGCGGGCCTCGTATTCGGCGCCGGTGCGGCGGGCCTTGCCGCCGGCTATGCGGCGGTGCCGGACGCGTTTGCACGCGCGGTCTACGCGGCCAAGCAAAACGGCATGGCGAACGACAACGTGTTGGTGATGATCCAGCTCGCCGGCGGCAACGACGGCCTGCGCACTCTGGTCCCGCTCACGGACCCGTAATTGCACGACCTCCGTCCCAAGCTGGCCGGCCCGATGGTTTCGCAGGCGCTGCCGCTCACCACGGACTATGGTTTGAACCACAACCTCGGCGGCATCAAAAGCCTGTGGGACGGCGGCAAGGTCGCCATCGTCCAGGGTGTCGGCTACCCCAACCCGACCTTCTCGCACTTCGAATCGATTCGGATCTGGGAGACCGGTGACCCGACGCGGCGCCAGGTCGACGGCTGGCTGGGTCGCACGCTCGCGAAGGCCTACGACTCCAACGGGCACCCACTCACCGGCTGCGCCTGCGGTGCCACCGATGTTCCGGGCGCGCTGCGCGACTTGCAGGCGACCATGACCGTGATCCAGAACCAGAAGACGTTCGGGTTCACAGGTGGGTCAGAGGTGGAGGCCGCGGTCGGCGCGCTGTACAAGGGCACGCCGGGCATCTATGGGGCGCTGTTCGACACCGCCATCGCGACTGCCAACGAAACCATCGCCACCCTCCGGACCTCGTCGGCCAGCTATCAGCCGATGGCGGACTACACGGACAACGTCAAGCTCGTCTACTCGTCCAAGAACCAGCTCGCGGCAGCGCTTCAGCTGGCGGCCGAGCTCATCGTCACGGGCACCGGGGTCAAGCTCCTGCACGTCACGCTCGGGGGTTTCGACACGCACTACACCGAGCTCAACCGGCACGACGACCTGATGGGCTATCTCGACTCGGCGGTCAGCGCGTTCTATCAGGACCTCGCCGCGCACGGCAAGGCCGACAAGGTGCTCATCGCGACGTGGTCGGAGTTCGGCCGGCGGCCGAAAGAAAACGCAAGCGGTGGCACCGACCACGGCGCGGCCGCGCCCCTGCTGCTGATCGGCGACCCGGTGAAGAGCGGGCTGTACGGCGCGGAGCCGAGCCTGACCAATCTCGACGCCACCGGCAACCTCAAGTTCGCGGTCGATTTCCGTTCTGTGTACCAGGAGATCCTCGGTGGCCACCTGGGCGCGGACTCGAAAGAGATCCTCGGCGGGTCGTTCGACCGCGTCGAGTTCCTGAAGGCGCCGGTCGCGGTCCTGTAGTCCAAGTGCGCTCGCTGCTGCTGAAATTCGGGGCGACGGTGCTTACGCTCGGTACGACGCTGGCCTCAGCGATGTATGTCACCGCCCACCTGAAGAACCCGTCCGCGCCACTCCAGCCGACGGTCCTCGCGTCGCAGTCAAGCACGGCCGCCGTGACCGTCACACCTGGCGTGAGGCAGACCGACGTCCAACCGGTGACATCGACGTATGCCTCATAGCACGGCTGTAAAAGCGCATCACTTCGAAGCGATGGGCACGAGCTGCAGCCTGTTCGCCGTTGGATTGTCCAGCACGCAGTTGCTACAGGGCGAGTTCTGGGTGCGCGTACTGGGCACGCGCGTAACGCGCTTTTCGGATCGCAGCGAGCTCGCGCAGCTGAATCGCTCGGAGGGCAAGTGGATGGACGTTAGTGCCGAGATGGAGCTGCTTCTGCGTGAAGCTCTGCGCGCCCACGAGCTGAGTGCCGGGCTGGTCAACGCTGCCGTGCTGCCATCGATGATTGCCATCGGCTACACGCGTTCGCTCGCCGACGGCACGTCGATGGCGGCGCTCGAAAACGCGCATCCGGCGCCGGTGCTCCCACAGGTGCTCACCGTCCGCAGTGGATGCGCGCGGCTTGCTCGCGGTTGCGGCCTCGACCTCGGCGGTCTCGCCAAGGGCTGGATGGCCGACCGCCTGGCGTTGCAGCTTGGCAGCAACGTGCTTGCGAACCTCGGTGGCGATTTGCGCGCCGCCGGCTTGGGGCCGGACGGCGATGGATGGCCGGTGGGATTCGGCGGGACCACTGTGATGCTCCGCGACCAGGGCGCGGCGACCAGCAGCGTGCGGCGCCGCCGGTGGGGCGACCTGCACCATCTGATCGACCCGCGAACAGGCCTGCCGTCTGGCAGCGGATTGGCGGAGGTGTCGGTGGTGGCGGCGACTGCGTGTGACGCCGAGATCGCCGCGAAGACGGCACTCCTCCTCGGCCCTGGCCTGGCGACCGCGTACTGCGCCGCGCATGCGCATGCGTGGTGGTTCAGCCCATGACCCTCGACCAGTTCTTCTGGGTGCTGTCGCGTGTTGCCGGCCTTGCCTCCTACGCGGCGCTCGCGGTCGCGCTGGTCACAGGGATTGCGCTTCGGACGGCGGTTCTCGACTGGCTGGGCAGCAACCGGGCGCTGCGTGCGCTGCACGAATACACGACGGTGCTGTGGATCCCGCTGTCGGTCTTGCATCTGTTAGCGCTGCTGCTCGATCGCACGTCGCGCATCGCGCCCATAGACCTCGTCGTTCCGTTCCATGCCGGCTACGGCACGCTGGGTATCGGGCTAGGCACGCTTGCGGTGGACCTACTGCTCGTCGTGACCGTGGCCGCCTACCTCAAGAGGCGAATGCCCGCTGAGCTATGGAAGTGGCTGCACCGCCTGGCGTACGTAGCGTTCGCTTTCGTCTTCCTCCACGCGGTCCTCAGCGGCACCGACTTCAGCGACCCGATCGTTTCTGCGATCACGTGGTCGACGGCCGCGATGCTCCTCGTGCTGGGCCTCGTTCGCGTCATGTGGGGCCGCCTGCCCGCATGACCTGGGGCTAAGCAGCCAGCTGCTGCCGTAGCGATATCACACGGCGGCGGAGCTCCTCTTCCGCCTCTTGCGGCGTGTCGAGCTCGTTGCGCTCGCGGTGCCATCGCTCGATGGCAAGATCGATCTGCGCCGTCTGCAGCCTTGAGAGAAGTCGGTATGCGCGAATCCCGCCGCGCCCCAAGGCTCTCAATCGCAGGCGAAAGCGCAGCCGCGGGTTGATCAGGATCGGGACCTCATCGGGCTTGATCGCGCCCGTGCCGAGTGCGGCTTCTTTCCGAAACTGATCGGCCAGGGCCCGGCTCTCGATCTGCAGGCCGAGGAGCAGGAGCGCGAGAACGGCCGCAGCGAAGGGCCCGGTCATGATCAGCGTGCGCATGTGGATCTCGATGATTCCGATCGCCGATTTTTCGATGGGGAAGAGGGTGAGCCATGCATCCCACGAGAAGTGCGCCGCGATGGCGACGATGAAACCGGCGGCGATCGCGATCAGCTTCCTGCGCACATCTGGCATCTGGCGCGCGATCCCGATTCCTGCTCCGACGAACGCCGTGTAAGTCGCGTGTCCGAAAAACAGCCCGAGCACCTGGCGGGCATACCACTGGAAACCTGCCGCGTATGCGCCCACACCCTCGGGAGCGAAGATGGCATAGAGGTTGGTCATGTACGACAGGGACTCCATGAAGTTGAAGCCGAGCCCGACCGCGGCCCCGTAGATGATGCCGTCGACCACGTCGTCGAACTCGTTGCGCATGACCAGGAAGAGCAGCACCACCGCGGAGCCTTTGGCCAGCTCCTCGAGGATGCCAGCGGAGAAGGCCATCGATGCATCCAGGCCCGGCCCCGGCACGAGCGTGCGGATCGCGATCGCCTGCCACAGGCTCTCGGCCCAGATGACGAGGCTCGTTGCCACCACCGCGCCCCACGCCGCCGCGACGAGAACCAGGCGCCACGGCTCTTTCTCATTGCGGTCGATGGCTCGTAGGAAGAACAGGCCGAAAGCCGTGGTGGGCAGGCACGCCAACGCGCAGATGGCTGCAATGCCGGGGCCCGCTGCGTCGGTGAAGATGAAGACATCGATGAGCAGCAGCCACAGGAGTGCCGCTAGTCCAAGCAGTACTCCGGCGCGAATGAAGTGCCGGCGGCGCTCCGCCGGGTCCCGACCGAAAGCGCGCACGCCGATGAAGGTGCCGAGGGCGACCAGGGCGACCGCGAGGAGGCCGTACAGCGAGGTGCGACCGGCAACCGTGTCGAGATAGATGTAGTTGAGGATCGAGCTTGCTACGAGGACCGCAACCAGCGTCGCGGCGATGGCGATCGCAACCAGATAGCGAGCGGGCCGTCGTGGGCGAGGATTGGCAGAGCGAGCGATCACGCCCACTAGCGGTCCACCTGCACGACTCTCCGACCGATCACTTCAACTGGAACTCCGCCGTCATCCCGCTCGACGACAAAGACATAGTGGCCGGGGAGGTTGTGGTGGAAGCCCGGCGGGACTTTGACGGGGACGATGGTCTGGCCGGCGAGCTCCTGCGGCGTTCCGGGTCCGACGCTCCCGACGACGTTTCCGAATCCGTCGTACCAGCGCGCGTCGACGACGATGTTCGACGGCAGCGTCGACCAGTCGACCTTGGCTGCGAACTGCACCGTGCGGGGAAACGTGTTGGAGTCGGGCCCGGTCAGCTGACCGGTGTTCGGGTCGTACTGGTAGACGCCAACGATCGTCGCCTTGATGCCCGTTTGCTGGCCGGATGGTTCGAAGTACGCGAACTCTGCAAGCCCGGCGAGCAGGATGAGGATCGAAACCGCGGCGTAGACCAGCAGGGTTCGGTAGAGCGTGCGCACCTGGTCGATCGGGGCCGCAACCACCACCGCCAGTGTATTGGGCGACGGGTGGTCAGGTCGCGCAGAGGCGTTCTATAGGTAGAAAACCCAGGAGGTGATTGCATGCCGCGAGACACATGGAGCCCGAAACGCGAGCGCCAGTACGAGCACATCAAAGAAGGCTTGCTAGAGCGGGGCAACGACGAGGAGAAGGCGGAAGAGATCGCTGCGCGGACCGTGAACAAAGAGCGGGCGCAGCACGGCGAGACGAAAGAGGCGAGCCGCACGTCGATCGAAGATCTCTCGCCGGGTCGGCGGGGCGGACTTCGGTCACACAGGGGTTCGGGTGGCCGGACCTATGACCAGCTACGCAACGAGGCGAAGCAGCGCGGGATCAGAGGCCGCTCGAAGATGACCAAGTCCCAGCTGGAGAGTGTCCTGAGCAGCTAGTTTTCCTCCCCCGTGCGGGGAGGTCGGGCGCGCAGCGCCCGGGTAGGGAGGGGAGCTGATGTCGTGTGGCTGGCGGGTGCGAGCCTGACTTGCAAAGATCGGGTAGCTTTTTGGTAGCTTCCAATCGTGGGCCTGGATTGGAGCAGCGACGGAATCGACTGGCGTGATCAGTCATTTGACGAAGCGATTGCGCGTGATTGGCTTGAGGCGACACACGCCGCTGGCCTGCCCAGTACGAATGTCTGGTTTCGCGTCTGGGAACTCACCCACGAGAATCTCGACCCGGATCGGGGGTGGCGCCTCCTAAAACGAATGGTGCAACGGAC
Source organism: Chloroflexota bacterium (assembly GCA_005879945.1). Lineage (GTDB taxonomy): Bacteria > Chloroflexota > Dormibacteria > Dormibacterales > Dormibacteraceae > UBA10449. Next base: position 13,760 of record VBHX01000206.1, read on the forward strand.
GCGTAGCGATCAGGAGCTGTCGTTTATCGGGTATTACCCGTTGGCGCACATGCTCGACAATCACGCCGCACTTATCGCCGGAGAGTTGGAGCAGCTCTACCGCACTGATCCGAAATGGCGGCAGGCCTTTGAGGGCCAAATGTCCAGCTCACGCAATGGCATGAGTTCATAAAGACAGCTGCAGGACGCTGGGACGCCACCCCATCTGGCAGATTGCTCAGGCCCATAATCGCATCCGTGCTAGACGCACAATTCGCGATCCTTGACATCCTGACGGTCAGCGGCGGCGACACTGCCGATCGAGGCCGACAAGGCGTAGTGATGCAGGTGCGTC
>VBHX01000207.1 GCA_005879945.1 Chloroflexota bacterium
GAATCACTTGCGTGCTCCTTGTGTCGAGGTGGAGGTCAGGCTGGAGTGGCCGGCGGCCGGTAGCGCCTCGGAGCGTTGAGAATCCAGCCTAGAGGAATCAGTGGAAGACCTGGTGCCCTGGGGCGCCGAACTATTAGTAGCCTTGTGGCTAGTTGTGGTCGGCGTAAAAGTTCAGCGGTGGAGGGAGCAGGCCGGCGTCTGAGTTGGAACACGCCACGATCCGCCGGGGGTCACCCGGCGACACCGATTCGATCGGCCACATCTTCGTCCGAGCCCGGGACGCGATGACGTATCTGCCACCCATTAAGGACGAGGATCGCCCGCAACTCGGCGGCTGGATCAGCGCCCGGCACGAAGTTTGGGTAATCGAGGAGCAAAGCCGGGTTATAGGGTTCGCCGGCCTCTCCCCAGGGTGGCTCGACCACCTCTATATGCATCCAGACTCGCAACGCCGAGGCCTTGGCTCGATGTTGCTGCAGTACGTCAAGAAACGTCAGCCTGAGGGCTTGCAACTATGGGTGTTTCAAAAGAATGCTGCGGCCCGACGCTTCTATGAGCGCCACGACTTTCGATTGGAGAAATTGACGGATGGATCGGGCAACATGGAATGCGAGCCGGACGCTCTTTACTTTTGGCATCTCTCGACTCGTCCCTAGACCGGAAAGCTCATCCAGGCCACCCATTGACCGCCGCATGGCGCCGGGGCGAGAATCACACCTACACATCGGTCTGATTGTTGGGGGGTACAACATGGCGACTGCTGAGAGTCCCGCCACGCCAGGTCAACTGCTGTCCGAGCGCATAGCGCCCGGCATTCTGCCCAAGGTCCTGGGACCGTTCGACATGGTGGCGATCTTTGTGGCGATCGTTCTCTTCGCGAACCAGGGCTCGGTCATCCAGGCCGCCGGGCCGGCCGGCTTCGTCTACTGGATCCTCGGGTTCGTCACCTTTCTGATCCCGGGAGCGATCGTCACCGGACAGCTCGGCCTCATGTTCCCCGGCGAGGGCTCGATCTACGTCTGGACGCACAAAGCGCTGGGCAACTTCTGGGGCTTCTTCGCGGGCTTTTGCGCTTGGTGGCCGGGCATCCTGGTCATGGTCGCCACCGCCGATTTGATAGTCACGATGCTCCAGTTTCTGAACAGCAGCTGGCTGCAGCAACCGTGGCAGCAGGGCGTCGTCATCATGTTGGTGATCTGGATCAGCACCGTGCTGTCGATCCTTCGCTTCCGCGTGACCCAGAACCTGGTCAACGTGGTCTTCGTGATCTACGGAGCTGCCATCGCGGCGGTGGGCCTGGCCGGGGTCGCCTGGCTGCTCGGTGGGCACCCCGCGGCCAACGACTTTTCCCCGTCCGCATTCAGCCTGAACAGCAGCAACGCCACGTTCTATGGACTGGTCATCCTGGCGCTGCTTGGAATCGAAGTCCCTCTCAACATGGGAGTGGAGATCAAGGACCGGCGAGCGATCACCAGCTACCTCTTCTGGGGCTCGATCGTGGTCATGGCTGCGTACCTGCTGCTGACGTTCGGCGCCATGGTCGTCGTGCCGCAGAAAGATGCCAACTCGACGACGGCGATCCTACAGGCGGTGCAAACCGCGTTCGGCAGTGGGGTAAGCACCGTCGTCACGCTGATCCTGATCGCATTCTTCCTGTTCAACACGACCGTCTACAACTATTCCTTTGCAAGACTGCTGTTCGTGTCGGGCCTCGACCGCCGGCTGCCGCAGGCGATGGGTCGGGTGAACCGCAACAAGGTCCCTCATATCGCCGTCCTGACCCAGGCGGTGATCACCACCATCATCACCGTCCTGACCTTCATCGTCTTCTCCGGCAACCCGAACCTTTCCACTCAGGTCTATCTGGTCCTCCAGGCCGCGGTGACCGTTATCTGGTGCCTGTCGATGGTGATGCTCTTCGTGGACGTCCTCGTCATCCGGTCGAAATTCCCGACGGAGTTCAAGCGCGAGCAGCTGGCGCCGTCCGGAGTCTTCGTGGCTGCATCGGTCGCCGGCGCTGTTGCGAGCGGGGCCGGCATCTGGGTCACGCTGACCGGGTCCTGGAACCCTCAGCTGATCGCCAATGGCCCGTGGCTGCTGATCGTGGGTGGCGTGACCGTGGTGTCCCTGGTCGTGGCGGTGATCGTTTACCTGATCGGTGTGACCCGCAAGACCCCGACCGCCACAATCCAGCCGTCGACGGCCTGACCGGTGGCGGTTCGACCTCCCCTGACCGCTACGCAGGTGGCGGAATTCGCGCGCTCAGGCGGACTGCGCATGGTGCGGTTCCTGTACTGCGACAACGATGGAGTCGTCCGCGGCAAATGTAGCGGGGTCGCCAATCTCGAGACCAGGCTCGAGGACGGCATCGGTTTGACGCTCGCAATGCAGGCGTTCACGATGCTCGACCATCTCGCGCCTTATGAAGGCATGGGTCCCGTAGGCGAGATACGTCTCGTCCCGGACCCGTCGACGTTTGTGATCGCTCCCTACGCGCCGCACTCCGGTGCGGTCCTGGTGGACATGATCACGTTGGACGGCATGCCGTACGCCGCCGACGGGCGCGCATTCCTGAAACGAATGGTCGTCCGCGCGGCCGAACGCGACCTGAACATGCTGGCCGCTTTCGAGCCCGAGTGGTCGCTCGCCACGCGAGTGGACGGCGTCTATCAACCACTCGACGAAAGCGGCTGTTTCACCAGCGCCGGGATGAACTCAGCCGCCGAAGTTATCGACGAGATCGTCGAGGCCCTTGAGGCTCAGGGTCTCCAGGTCGAGCAGTACTACCCCGAGCTCGGCTGGGGCCAACAGGAGCTCTCCATCGCGCCGGCGCCGGCACTCAGCGCGGCCGACCGCCACATTCTCTATAAGGAGACAGTTCGAGGCGTCGCGCTGCGTCACGGCCTGTATGCCCTGTTTGCGCCCAAGCCCTGGCTTGACCAGGCGGGCAACGGTTGCCATCTGCACTTCTCCGGCTGGAGCAGTGATTGGAAGACCAACCGCTTCTACGACCAGGCTCAGCCATATGGCCTGTCGACTGTGGCCCGCCAGTTCATGGCCGGCGTCCTGGAACACCTGCCGGGGCTGGTCGCGCTAACGTGCGCCTCGGTCAATTCCTACCATCGGCTGCAGCCGCAAACCTGGGCTTCGGCGTACCGAGTATGGGGTCCGGATAATCGCGAAGGTGCACTCCGCGTCGCGTCGCCGACCAAATCGTTGCAGGCACAGTCCACGAATGTCGAGCTCAAGGCGAGTGATTCGAGCGCCAACCCGTATATGGCACTTGGCGGCGTCATCGCCTCCGGCCTGGATGGTATCGATCGAGGGCTCGAGCTGCCACCGCCGACCACCATCGCCCCGCATCTACTCAGCGACGATGAAGGGCGGGCGATCGGAGCCGAAAGGCTGCCCCAGAGCCTGCGTGAGGCCATCGCCAACCTGCGCAGCGACCAGGTTCTCCTCGAGGCGCTCGGCGAGCGGCTTGCCGGCTCATACATGGCAGTTAAGGAGGCCGACATTGCCGCGTTCGCGAACCAGGACGAGGCCTTCGAGCTCCGGCAGCACGCGTACAAGTTCTGAATCGAGCACGGTCGTGACCTCGTTGCTGCAGGAGTGGGACGACCTGCCCGCGGTCGATCACCACTGTCATCCCTTGCTCCATCTCAACACGAAGCTGACGGCAATCGACCTGCGCCGACCGTTCACCGAGGCGATAGACGACAACGTCATTCGTGAGCACACTCAACACTCGGTCGCGTACCGACGCGCTCTGCGGATTCTGGCCGCGGAACTTGGCTGCGATCCGACCGAAGAAGACGTGCTAGGGAGTCGGAATGAGGTCGATCCAGTGGAGTACGCCAATCGGCTGCTGAAGAAATCGCGGACCGGTTTGATGATTCTCGACCACGGCTACGCCGGTGGCGAGGCGATGAGCCCGGCTGAACACTCGGCCACGATCGAGACCCCTCAGCTCCATGTCGTCCGCCTGGAAACGGCGGCCGAAGGACTGGTCGCATCGAGCGAGAGCGTCACGGACTGGCTAGATGCCGCCCGGTCAATGCTCCGAGATGCGGTCGACGGTGGCGCCGTTGGCGTCAAGACAATCGCCGCCTACCGTGCCGGCCTTCAGCTATTGGAACCCGATCCGAGCCGCGCCGCGGCGGACTTCAAGATCCTTCGGGCCCGCGCCGCCGCAGGCGAAACGGTTCGACTCTTGGGTGAACCGCTCTGCCACACATTGCTCGTGGCGGCAGCCGAGGAGTGCAGCAGACTCGGCGTGCCGCTGCAGGTCCACTGTGGGCTGGGTGACCCGGATGAAGACCTGGCTCTGGCCAACCCGTTGGGGCTGAGGCGGCTCTTCGTAGAGCCGCGCTTCGCCAACCTGAAGGTGGTTCTTCTGCACTGCTATCCATTCCATCGTGAAGCGGCGTATCTCTCATCGGTCTTCCCCAACGTCTATATGGACCTTTCACTCGCGATTCACCTGGCAGGGCAGGATGGAGCGCGCGCACTGGAGGAGGCGCTCGGATTGTGTCCGACGAGCAAGCTCCTCTATGCGACCGACGCGAGCCGCTTCGCCGAGGTCTACCTCGTCGCGGCTGTCCTCTACCGTGAGGCCCTGGCCGGCGCTCTGGGCCGACTGGTCGATTCGGACTGGCTGACGCGGGCGGAAGCTGTCGAGGCAGGAAGGCAGGTGCTCAGCGGCAACGCGGAGAGGACTTATCAGCTCATAGCGCCGTAGCGCGCCAGCCCTGACGCGAGCAGCTCGAAGACCTGTTCTGCGATCTGCCTGCGCCGTTTGGGCTGCTCCCTCGCGGCGGCCGCGGCGATTCGGATGGCCCCGGTAATCGCGGCCGCAACCACGCGCGCCTCCGGATCTCCGGGACGAGCGCCGACATCTTCGGCGATCGTGTCCGCCAGCAGGTCTTCCCACCGATTCCAGCGCTCCCGCAGCCGGCTTGCGATGGCCGGGTGCCGCATGAGCTCCGAGAGGTCCGGCGTTGTCCGGGCACCACGCTTCTGCGCAGGCGTTTCGCGGTCTTGCAGAAGGGCTGGACGGACAGCGCTCAGTATTGGTTGCCGCCGATCACGCTCGCGGATTGCTTGCACCAAGCGTTCCAGACGATCGTCCCCACGGCCGAGGAAAACATCCTCCTTGGTTTCGAAGTATCCGAAGAAAGTCCGAGGCGCAACGTCGGCTTCCCGCGCGATATCGGCAACTGTCACCCCTTCGAAACCCTTTTCTCGGTAGATCTTCATCGCGGCGTCGATCAGCGTTTGTCGTGTCCGACGCTTCTTGCTCTCACGGAGACCGAGACCGGTCTCGCCGGCTGGCGATCGGCGTTTCACGCTCGGCACCCTGTTATCCTGCACTCATGCAAGTATGCAGGACTGCAACTATATGAGAGATCTGGGTGTCGAGGCCAACGCGCGTCTCACCGGCTACGTCGCGGTGGTGCTGGTGGTCCTCCTGGCCGCGGAGTTCGTCACCGGGTTGCGCTCCAAGCAGCGCTCGGGGATCGAGCTCTGGCTGTTCGGTTATCGCTTCGGATTCATCTGGGTACCGCTGCACCACGCGTCCTCTTATGTCTGGTTCGTGACGATGTCGGTCCATGTCTTCAACTATCTGCGCCGCGCGCCGCAATTGGCCATCGCTGACTGGCGCGATCATATGGGGGGCGCGTTTACACGCCGCTCCATGGTCGTGGGCAGCCTCGTCCTGGGCGCCGTGCTGGCAATCGCCATGCTCCCCTTCCCCACGCCGTTCCTCCCTGCAGCCGGCGGCAGCTGAACCCGCGGGCAACAGCCACGCTCGAGGCCCTCGCACGCTTTGACATTCGGTTTCGCTGGCTGATCGTCGCCGTCTGGATCGTCGGGGCGCTTGTTGCGCCTCGCTTGCTGCCGAGCCTGTCGAGCGTAAGCCAGTCGAATAATGCTCAATTCCTGCCGGCGAACGCGCCGAGTCAGCATGCGGCCGCGCTGGCCTCACCTTTTCAAACGACCAATGCGGGCGCCACGGCAGTCATGGTCGCGTCGCGCTCATCCGGCCCACTCACCGCATCCGACGAAGCGGCCTTTGCGCGCCTCGAGCAGGCAGTTGGAGGTCTGCCCGGAGTGTTGGCGGTGCACGACCAGGGCATGTCCGCGGATGGTCAGGCTCGCAAAGCACTGGTGGTCACTGCCTCAAATGGAGGCAACACGGGCAATCCCAACCTCGTCGGCGCGATCAGGAACTCGTTTGCAGCGGCACAGCCGCCACCGGGACTAACCTTTAATCTCACCGGCCCGCTGGCACAGACCACCGACGCGGCGTCGTCAGGGTCCCAGACCGGGACCAACATTCGAGTCTTCAGCGTGCTGTTCGTCATCGTCTTGCTCTTCGTCGTCTATCGCTCGGTGCTCGCTCCGCTGGTGACGCTCCTGCCGGCGATCCTGTCTCTCCTGATGGCCGGGCCGTTGATCGCGGTGGCGAGTCAGGTGGGGCTGCCAGTTTCCGTCGCCACGCAGACACTGCTGCCCGTGCTCCTTCTGGGAGCCGGCACCGACTACGGGCTCTTTCTTGTCTACCGCGTCCGTGAGGAGATTCGACGCGGCTCGACACCAAGAGACGCTGTCGTGACGGCGATGAGCAGGGTTGGATTGTCGATCGCCTACTCGGCCGCGACAGTCATCGCCGCCCTTGCCTGCCTCGTCCTTGCTTCCTTTTCCCTCTATCAAGGGCTTGGTCCGTCTCTTGCAGTCGGTGTTGCGGTCATGCTGACCGCCGCGCTGACTCTGCTTCCAGCCCTGCTCGCGATCTTCGGGCGTGTGCTGTTCTGGCCCTCGCACCCGAGCCTGGGGCAGGACACCACGGGGGCCTGGGGACGAGTCGCGACTCGGGTCGTGCGCCAGCCGGTGCTGGTGCTGCTGACGGCAGTGATCCTGTTCGCCGCGCTGGCCGCTGGCCTGGTCGGTTTCACAACCGGCGGTTTCGCTAGTGGCGCCCCTTCCGGAAGCGATTCGGCTGCCGGGGCGGCTGCGATCGCGGCCCACTTCCCCATCGCCAACAGCAATCCCGAGACTCTGCTCCTGCAATTCGGCGTACCGATCTGGGACCAGCCCGAGAGTCTATCGCTGGCTGAAAGCCAGTTGAACAACGCTTCGGGGCTGCGGTCGGTAACTGGGCCTCTGGACCCCAACGGAACTGCCCTTTCGGTCGAACAACTTGTCAGCCTTCACGCGCAGCTTGGCCCGGCCGCTGCGCTGCCCGTGACCCCGCCCGCCGGCATATCGGTGCCGACAAGCGCATATCAGGCGTACAGGGCGACCACTCAGTTCATCAGCTCCGATGGGCGAACGGTGCAGTTCTACGGAATCGCTGCTGCCGGCCCGGCCGGCACACAGTCGGCAATCGCTTCGATACCGGCGATTCGCTCGAGCCTCGAGGCTGTCGCTCGCAGCGTCGGAGCTCAGGACAGCGGCGTCATTGGACTGGATGCTGTGGCATACGACATCAACCACTACTCGACTACTGACCTGCTCGCGATCGCTCCAGTCGTCATGGCCGCGCTCGCGGTGCTTCTGGCTGCGTTGCTAAGGAGCCTGATCGCGCCGCTGTACCTCATCGCCACGGTGGGCCTGTCCTACATTGCGGCCCTCGGTGCGGCCACCTTCGGCTTTCTGCACGTTGGAGGTGACACCGGTATCAACTTCGTCATTCCGATCCTGCTCTTCATCTTTGCGATGGCGCTGGGTGAGGACTACAACATCCTGCTGATGACGCGTGTACGCGACGAAGCGCACGATCGCGCGCTGCCGGAAGCGCTCGCTCGCGCGGTGGGACACACCGGCAGCACGATCACGTCCGCGGGCCTGATCCTGGCCGGCACATTCACGGTCCTGGCGATCGCAGGAAACTCCGATCAGTCTCGTCAGCTCGGATTCACGATCGCCTTTGCAGTCCTGCTGGACACATTCTTTGTCCGTACGCTGCTCGTGCCGTCGATCGCTGTACTGCTCGGTCGCTGGAACTGGTGGCCCTCGAAGCTGTCCCGGATCCAGCGCTGACATACTTCGCTCGTGGAACAGCGAATCAGTCTTGTGACCCTTGGCGTGAAAGACCTCGTACGTGCTCGAAGTTTCTACGAAGCAATGGGGTGGGCCGGCGCGCAGCAGCCCGACGATGAGATCGCATTCTTCCAGGCCGGCGGGATGGTCTTTGGCTTGTGGACTGCACTAGGTGGCCACGGGGCGCCTGGCATCGAGCTGGCACATAACGTCCGGTCGCCGAAGGAGGTCGAGGACGTGCTCGCCCGAGCCAAGCAGGCAGGCGCCAGGATCGTGCGTCCGGCCGCTCGCGCGGATTGGGGCGGCTACTCCGGGGCGTTCGCTGATCTCGATGGGTACGTTTGGGAGGTCGCCCACAATCCTGATTGGAAATTGGCCAAAGACGGTTCCGCGCACCTTCCGTGACGCAGCGGCTGGCGATCGTATCGGATGTCCACGGCAACCTTTTCGCCCTTGAAGCGGTCATCGCCGACCTCGACGCGCATGCACCCGACCTGATCGTGCATGGTGGAGACCTCGCTGTCATCGGACCGAGGCCGGCCGAAGTCATCGACCGGATCCACGACCTGGGTTGGCCGGGAGTCCTCGGCAATACCGATGAGATTCTTGTCGATCCCTCGGGTCAAGCCGAGCAGAAGCGTCGAGCGCCCAACCTTGGTGGGTGGTTGGTAACCCTGTTTGAGACGCTGACCCCGTGGGCGAGAGTGCGTCTCGGCGAGAAGCGCCTCAACTTGCTTCGCCAACTCCCGCGAGCATGGCGGCAGGACCACATTCTGCTTGTCCACGCCGGAGTCGACGACCTATGGCGGGCGCCCATGCCGGATGCCTCTGACGATGAGCTCCTTCGCGCGTACGGCGACAGAGATGCCGGCCTCGTGATCTATGGCCATATACACCGTCCGTATGTCCGGAAGCTCGAAGGGTTGACGGTGGCGAATTCAGGGAGTGTTGGTTTGCCCTACGACGGCGATCCTCGACCGTCGTACC
>VBHX01000235.1:0-1707 GCA_005879945.1 Chloroflexota bacterium
GGCCCGGTGCTGGATCGATTGGACCAGCCGTCGTTTGCGTATCGGACCGGCCGCCCGCCGGCGATGAGCCTGCAGGGGTTGTTCCACCCGACCTACAACGTGCCGACAGACCCGTCGATGGTGCGCACGCTGCTCATCACGGGCGACGTCATCCCGGCGCGCGGCGTCGCATACTTCGCCGCGGTTCGCCACGACTACCTGTGGCCGTTCCGGCCGACGGCTGCTTATACGAAGAACGCCGACATCACGTATGTGAACCTGGAGGCGCCGCTGTTCACGGGCTGCCCGGTCAGCCCGGCGTCGAGCTTCACGTTCTGCGGCGACCCGCGTTTCGTCGGAGGGCTGACGCTGATGGGGGCGAAGGTAGTGAACCTCGCCAACAACCACCTCACCAACTACGGCGCCGCGGGTGTGGCGTCAACGGACCAGCTGCTGCACCAGGCGGGCATGCAGACGAGCGGGCTGGGTCCCGTGGCGGTGATCGATGTCCGCGGGATCAAGTTCGGGTTCATCGGATTCAACGGGGTAGGACGCGCGATCGACAAGACGGCGCTGAAGGCGGGCATCGCGCGCGCGCGGCAGCTCTCGGACATCGTCGTCGTGCAGTTCCACTGGGGCAAGGAATACGAGCGCCTGCCGATGGCCGATCCGCATGTGCCGACGCCGGATGATCCCGTGGTGATCGGCCACGACGCGATCGATTGGGGCGCCGACATCGTCATCGGCAACCACCCGCATTGGTATCAGGGAATCGAGGTGTATCACGGCAAGCTGATCACGTACGCGCACGGGAATTTCATCTTCGACCAGATGTGGTCGGAGGAGACACGCGAAGGCGTGATCGGGACGTACACGTTCTATGGGACGCAGCTGGTCGCGGCATCGTGGAAGCCGGTGCGGATCTACGACTACGGACAGCCGGTGTTCATGAATGACAGGGACGCGGCTACCGCAATCACAACGATGGAGGCCGCGAGCGATTCGCTCGCGTCGCGACTGGGCGAGCCGATGACGACGGTAGGGCGTTTTTGCCTCCCCGCCCCGCGGGGGATCCGGTAGGGCGTTTTTTCCTCCCCGCCGTGAGGGGGATCCGGCAGGCGTTCTTCCTCCCCGGCCCGCGGGGGATCCGGTAGGGCGTTTTTTCCTCCCCGCCGTGAGGGGGATCCGGCAGGCGTTCTTCCTCCCCGCCCCGCGGGGAGGTCCGGCCGCTACGCGGCCGCGGTGGGGAGGAGAAGTCGTAGTTCCCCTCCCCGCCGTGCGGGGAGGTCCGGCCGCGAAGCGGCCGGGGTGGGGAGGAGCGAAGAAGCCTTTACACCCACGGTTGGATTTGCGTCCAACGACCGCGATCCTGTCCGAATGCACACCCAAAGGGTGGAGCGGGCGCGAGAACTTCGTAAGAACATGACCAAGGGTGAACGCATCTTATGGTCACGACTCCGCGATCGACAGGTGGCTGGGTCAAGGTTTCGGCGCCAGGTACCGATCGGTCCGTACATCGCGGATTTCCTTTGCCACGCTCCGCGTCTGGTAGTCGAGATTGATGGAGAGACCCACGAGTTGGATCGCGACGATCGAAGAGATGCGTGGCTGGCTGCGAACGGGTATCGAGTGATCCGCTTCGGAGCGTCCGAGGTGCATGAGTCCCTGGACGATGTGATCCACGCGATCTATGTAGCGCTCACATCAGAACAGTCACTCCCCACCCCG
>VBHX01000235.1:1745-4311 GCA_005879945.1 Chloroflexota bacterium
CGGCCGGACCTCCCCGCACGGCGGGGAGGAGATGCGGCCGGACCTCCCCGCGTGGCGGGGAGCGAGAAAAATTCCCTATCGCACTCCCCACCCCGGCCGCATAGCGGCCGGACCTCCCCGCGCGGCGGGGAGGAAATTACGGCAGGCCTTCCCGCGTGGCGGGGAGGGGAGAAAAATTCCTTATCGCGCTCCCCACCCCGGCCGCGTAGCGGCCGGACCTCCCCCTACGGCGGGAGGAACTTATAGAATCTCCGCAACTTAATCCCCAGGGGGTTCCACCGTCCCAGCCCACGTCAAAGCAAGAGAGCTCCAGCGGATCCGCGGGCGCCGAAGGCGCACACGCGACAGGTTCGTCGTCTTCGCCACCCTCATCCTTCTCGTCGCGGGCGGAGTGGCGAGTGGCGTCGTCCTCGTGTTCCGCCCGCCGGGACTGACGCTCGCCGCCCAGCACACGAGCCTCCACACCGACGCACAGGCCGCTGCTCCCGCCGCGCCGGCGAACTTCGACCATTTCGATTTCTCCACGCTGTGGCTCGCGGTCCATCCGCAGCCTTCGCTGCCGATCCACGGCCAGGCTGCCTACCTCATCGACGTCGACGCGCGCGTCGTGTTGTGGCAGCGCGACCCCGAGACTTCGCGCGCACCCGCAAGCCTCACCAAATTGATGACCGCGATGGTGGCGGCCGACGATGCGGGTTCGCTGGACCGCGTGGTAACCGTCCCTAAAGCGGCGACGCAGATCGTCCCGAGCTTGATGGGTGTATCGGCGGGCGAGCACCTCACGGTCCGCGAGCTGCTCGACGGGCTCTTCCTCGACTCCGGCAATGACGCCGCCGAGGCTCTCGCGGGCGGGATCGTGCCCCGCGACCGCTTCATCCGCCAGATGAACCAGAAGGCCAAGGCGATCGGCCTCACCGCCAGCCATTTCGTCAACCCTTCCGGGCTCGACGCAACCGGCCACGGCATGTCGGCTCATGACCTCGCACACGTCGCCGCCTACCTCGACCAGTACTACCCTGCGCTCGCCGAGATCGCCGGCACCAAGCAGGTCGCCATACCTGCGACCTCGCAGCACAAGGCCTTCTACCCGCAGAACCTGAACCCGCTGCTGTGGTCGTACCCGGGTGTCACGGGCCTCAAGACCGGCCTCACCGATGCCGCCGGCGGATGCATGGTGGCCACCGCGACGCGAGACGGGAGGCACCTCATCGCTGTCGTCCTCAACGCCACCAAGCACTCCGCCGATGACGCCACGGTGTTGCTGAATTACGGATTCAGCACGCACCCGAGCATGCCGTTCCCGCCGTTCGCGAACCCGAGCTAGCGAACGACTCGGTACTTGATGTGCGTCACCGCCGGTGACGCGACCACCTTGACCGGCTCGAGCACGGGATCCCCGACATTCTCCAGCAGCCGCTCACCCGCGCCGAGGATGATCGGCACGACATGGAGGTAGAGTTCGTCGAGCATTCCGGCGGCGAGGAACTGCTGAATCGTGCTCGCGCCGCCGGCGATTGAGACGACCCCATCGCCTGCGGCGGCCCGCGCCTGGTCCATCGCTGACTCGATCCCATCCGTGACGAATATGAATGTGGTGCCGCCTTGCATCGCAAGCGGTTCTCGTGGGTGATGTGTGAGCACGAAGACCGGCGTGTGATACGGCGGGTCGTCGCCCCACCAGCCTTTCCAGGTCTGGTCCCACGGCCCAGTGCCGCCGCCGAACATCTTGCGGCCCATGATGTACGTCTCGACATTCGCTACGACCTCGTCGACAACCATCGAATCTTCGTTGTCGGTGCCACCCTCTAACCCTTGTTGGCGTAGCCATGCGGCCGTCGCGAACACCCAATCGTGAAGTCGCAAGCCGCCCTCGCCGATCGGGTTCTCCAGGCTTTGGTTCGGACCGGCGACGAAGCCGTCGAGAGAGATCGAGATGTGGGACGTGACCAGGCCCATGCTCCGCCGATTATCGCCGCCCGCGGGTAGCGCTTAGACTTCCCGGACGTGATTCCGCTCAAGGGCTTGAGCGCCCAGGAGGTGCTCGACTCCCGCGGCAACCCCACCGTTTCGGTCACCGCGTTCACCGAAAACGGCAGCGCGACCGCGATCGTCCCCTCGGGCGCGTCGACTGGCAAGCACGAGGCGCTGGAACTGCGCGACGGCGACGCGAACCGCTACGGCGGCAAGGGCGTCCTCAAAGCGGTGAGAAATGTCGACAACGCGATTGCCTCGCACGTGCTTGGAATGGACATCTCCGACCAGGCCGCGTTCGACGCCGCGCTGATCGGACTCGATGGCACCATCGACAAATCGCGACTCGGTGCGAACGCGATCCTCGGCGTATCCCTTGCAGCTGCGCGCGCGGCAGCGCAGGCGACCGGCATTCCCCTCTACCGCTACCTCGGTGGCGCCCAGGCCCACCTGCTGCCGCTGCCGATGGCGAACATCCTCAACGGCGGCGCGCATGCCGACACTTCGGTCGACCTGCAGGAGTTCATGGTTTGCCCGGTCGGCGCGCAATCTTTCGCGGAAGCGCTGCGCGCGGTGTCTGAGGTGTACCACGAGC
>VBHX01000208.1 GCA_005879945.1 Chloroflexota bacterium
GACGATCGGGACCTTCAGGCCGATGGCGATACCAAGGCCGAAGGACACCCCCACTCGCAGGCCTGTGAACGAGCCTGGCCCCGTCGCGACCGCGACGCGGCTGAGGCTGCGTCCCTCCACGATCCTGCGGTAGCGGGCGGGCAGGTCGAAACCAGGGCCCGACTGGTCCACCTCCTCGTGCACCACCCGTCCATCGGCTTCGATTAGCGCCAACGCCGAGCGGGCGGACGAGGTGTCGATGACGAGGATCAATGCTTGAGGTCTCGTTCCACTCGGAGGCGTCGCCGGTCGCCGCCGAGGTGCTCGATCGAGATCAAAGCAAACTCGAACCTCCGCACCCCGGCTTCGCCGGACCTCCCCACAAGTGGGGAGGAAAGACGCTCGCCCCACTCGACGACGACTGCCCCCTGGTCCAGCAGCTCCTCGAGGCCGAGGTCGCGGAGGTGATCTCCCTTCTCCAGCCGGTACAGGTCGACATGGGCCAGCTGCAGGCGACCGGGATAGACGCGTACGAGCTGGAACGTTGGACTAGCCACCGGCGCCGCCGATCCCGACCCTCTCGCCATCCCGCGCACGAAGGTGGTCTTGCCGGCGCCGAGCTCGCCTTTCAGGAGGACGAGGTCGCCCTGGCGCAGGCGCCGGCCGAGCTCCTCGCCAGCCGCCTCGGTCTCGACCGCCGAGGACGTCTCACGCAAAGTGGTCGTAGCCGGCGAGCCTCAGGTGCACGGGTTTCTCATCGGCGCCGATCACCTCGACGGCGGGTTCGCCGGTCATCACGCCGATCGGTCGCAAACCGGCTCTTTTGATCGCATCCTCCGGACCCGCGCAGACGAGCTCCGCCTCCTCCCCACTCATAAGCGCGTCTTCCCACGTAGCCCCTTCGGCGACCGGCACGTCCGCGGCCCGAATGACGCTCCCTGCGCCAGAGAAGTCGGCGAACTTCTGCATCTCGCGTACGAGGCCATCGGAGATATCACCGCAGCACAGGCCCAGCTCGTTGAGCCGGCGGCCTTCAGCCAGCTTGGGCTCCAGGCGCAGCAGATGATGCGCACGGAGGGCTACCGACGCCGCGCCGAGCGGACCGGTCACCGCCACAGCCCAGCCCGCCCGCGCCTCGGCGCGCGACAGCGGTTTGGATTCGGTGCGACCGGCGACGGTGATCGACAGCACAGCTGGTCCCTCGATGGCGCTCATGTCCCCGCCCACGATCTCGAGGCGCGTCTTCTCGGCCAGAGCAGCCATGCCCTCGTATAGACCCGTGAGGTTGTCGACCGGCCAGGCTCTCGGAATCGCGATCGAGGTCAGCGCCCACGACGGCTCTGCACCCTTGGCTGCGATGTCGCCCAGCGCGAGGGCTAGGGAGCGCCACCCGGCGTCCGCCGCGCTCATCCACCTCAGGTCGAAATGGACCCCTTCGACAAACATGTCGCAACTGGCCACCGTGAAGCCGCCATGGCCATCGTGCACGACAGCGGCATCGTCGTCCGCGGCGTGGGCTCCGATGTACGGCTTGATCCGTTCAAGCAGGCCGAACTCGCCGAGGCCTTCGACCTTCGTCACGCAGTCAGCATGGCACGGAGGCGGGCGGTGGCCTGCTCGGGGTCGGGGGCGTCGGAGACCGAGCGAATGACGCAGGCGCGGTGTATGCCGAGCGCCGTCAGCTGGGAGAGATTCGACTCGTCGATCCCGCCGATCGCGAACACCGGCACATCGACCGCCGCCGTGACCGCGGCAATCCCCGCCGGCCCGATGACCGCCTTCTCCTGTTTCACCGGGGTCGAGAACGCCGGCCCGCTGCCGATGTAATCGGCACCCGCGCGGACCGCCGCGCGGGCACCCTCGACGGACTGTGCCGAGACCCCGATCACGAAGCCTTCGGGGACGATCCGGCGGGCAGCCTCGATGCTCATGTCGCTGGGGCCGAGGTGGACGCCGTCGGCGCCTGCGATCAGGGCGACGTCGACGTGGTCGTTCACGATGAAGATCGCGCCTGCATTCGTGGTCGCCTCGCGGAGCCGGCGCGCCAGCGCCAGCAACTCGCCGCGAGGCAGGGTCTTGTGGCGAAGTTGGAGGATGTCGGCGCCGCCGAGGAGCGCCGCCCGCGCCAGGTCGAGCAGCTCGTCGCCGCGGTCGGGCGTAACGACGTAAAGGCGCGCCTTTTGGAGCCGCTCAGGTCCGGTCATCTTTCAGCGATCGTCCCCACCTGGTCGCGCTCGCTGCGCGAGCGGCCTTCCTCCCCACGCGATGGGGAGGTGAATTAGGTCAGGATCTGGCGGAGCTTCTCGCGGAAGGCCTCGGGGGCCTTGTCCTGCTCGCAGCAAACCTTGACCAGCCGCTTGAGCCCGGCCTGAAACTCGTAGTTTTCGGCGCAAGGCGGGCAGCCCTCGAGGTGCAGCTGCAACTCGAGCATCTCCGTGTTGCTCAGCTCACGGTCGAGGTAGCGATCCAGTTTGTCCTTACAGTCACTGCAATTCATTGATTGGGCACCTCCTTGGTGCCGTTGCCGCGCACGATACCGGATTCGACAGCGTAGTCATAGAGGGATTTCTGAAGCTGCTGGCGAGCCCTGTGCAGCCGCGACATGACCGTCCCGATGGGGACTCCGAGGGTCTCGGCGGCATCCTTGTAGGAGAAGCCCTCGACGTCCACCAGAAGGACCACCTCTCGGTGCAGCGGCGGTAGCTTTTCGACCGCCGCGACGACCTCCGAGGCGGCCAGCTTGTCGAGCACGTCGGCCTCGGGCCTCGCACCCTCGTCGCGGAGCTTGTCGTAGAGAACGAACTCCCCGACGTCATCGAGGCTGACGTCCTCCTTCCGGGAGCCCTTGAAGCGGTCCCAGAAGAGGTTGCGCATGATCGCGAAGAGCCAGGCCTTCATGTTCGTGCCTGGCTGGTAGCTGTGCTGGTAGCGGAGCGCGCGCAGATACGCCTCCTGGACCAGGTCCTGTGCGGCATCCGGGTCGCGCGTCAACCGGAGCGCACCCCGATAAAGCGTGTCCAGGTGCGACAGAGCCTCTTCCGCGAAGGCAGTTTGAGGAGGGCTTTCCGCCATCAGTACTGCCAGTTTAGATACACCTACCTGCGCAACTTGAACTCCGCAGGCGGTGGGCCCTATTCCGAGTAGCGCCTCTTGACGCGCGAGCCGATCGCGGTCAGCACCTCGTAGGAGATGGTGTTCGACCAATCCGCCACCTGTTCGGCGGTGACGCGCTGGTCGCCGTCGGCGCCAATGATCGTCACGACGTCGCCAACAGCGACATCCGAGACACCGGTGACGTCGATTGTGATCGCGTCCATGCTGACCGCGCCGATGAGCGGCGCCTCCTGCCCGCGGACGAGCACGTGACCGCGGTTGCCGCGAGCCCTGGAGATGCCATCCGCGTAGCCGATAGCGACTGTGGCGACGCGCGCCGGCGCGCCCGCGACCCACGTGGCGCCGTAACCCACGCCGTGGCCTGCGGCCACGGTCTTCACGTGCGTCACGACCGAGCGCAATGACAGCGCGGGGCTCGCACCTGGCCACTCGCAGCCATAGAGGGCGATTCCTGCCCGCACCGCATCCAGCGCCATCTCCGGATACCTGAGCGCCGCCGCGGAGTTGCATGCATGGCGCAGCCCTGGGTCGACGCCAAGCGACTCCATAGCGCGCAGAAATCGCTCGTACTGCGCGCGCGTCATCTTTTCGTCGGTGCCTGCGGACGCGAAGTGCGTCCACGTCCCGGCCAGGCGAAGGCCCGCGGAGTCGTTGATGAGCTTCGCCAGCGATTGCGCGTCGTCGGGCGAGACGCCGAAGCGGCCCATGCCTGTGTCGATCTTCAGGTGGACCGGGACGACCTCCTCGCCGTCACCAAGCGCGCGCGCGAACCCTGGGCTCGACACGGCGATGCTGAACCCGCTGACTGTAGCCGCCGGCGCCTGGTCGGGGACCATGCCACCCATCACGAGGATGCGCTCCGCGTGCACCAGGCCGGTTAGCTCGCGCGCCTCATCGAGAGTGGCCACCGCGAGCCAGGTTGCGCCCCCACGAATCGCGGCTCGCGCAGCGGGAACCGCGCCGTGCCCGTAGCCGTTGGCCTTGACGACCGCCATCAGTCGCGTGCCCTTCGGCAGGTGGGCGAGGATGCGAGCGGCGTTTTCGCGCACGGCGCCCAGGTCGATTTCCGCCCAACGGAGAAGTTGCGTCAGAGGCCGCCCTGCCGCATCACGTGCATGACCAGCGGAATTTCGGGCAGCAGGTCGCTCGCGAGCAAGCCCGCATCGCCGAGCCGCTGCGAGATCCTGTGGCCGGCGGCGGCGTGGACGTAGACGCCACTGACCGCAGCCGTGAATGGATCCGATCCCTGCGCCATCAACGCGCCGATCACACCAGCCAGGACGTCGCCAGTGCCGCCGCTCGCGAGGGCCGGCACCTCGTGCGGATCCTCGCTGAAGCGGCCGTCCGGGTGCGCGACGAGCGTGTGCGCCCCCTTGAGGACGACGACCGCCCCCCACTCCTTCGCCGCCTTGCGCACGGCGCCCGGCCGGTCGGCCTGGACTGCTTCGGCGGTTTTGTCCAGCAACCGCGCCATCTCGCCAGGGTGCGGCGTAAGCACCCGGTTCTTCCCGACCCGGGCCTTCTTGTGGGCCGAGTCGGCCAGGGCGTTCAAGGCATCGGCGTCCAGCACCAGAGGGCACTCGGCGTGCAGCGCGAGGTCGAGGATGAGGCGCCAGGTAGAGCGGTCGCGGCCCAGCCCTGGGCCGATCACGCCCGCCTCCGCGGTGGACATCTGGCGAAGCACCAAATCGTAGGCGGCGTGGCCGACGGCTCCAGGCGCCACCTCCGGCACCGGCGTGGCCATGACCTCGGTGCACTTTGCGGCGAGGATGGGATAGATCGTGTCGCCGATCAATAGCCTGACCAGCCCGGCGCCAGTGCGGGCGGCGCCGGTCGCGGAGAGGTACGCGGCGCCCGTGAAGCCGAGGCTGCCCGCGAGCACCACCACTGTCCCAAACGTGCCCTTGTGCGCGTCTCGGGGGCGATCGGGCAGCGCGACCGCCTCCGGCGCCGGAAGCAGATTGTCCGCGACCTCCGGCATCTCGAGGTGCGATGTCGCCACCGCCAGCCCGCTGTGGTGGGTGATGCTCACCTCCACCCGCGCGCCGCGATCGTCGCCGAGCAGCTTCACCCGTGGCGCCCCTCTGGGGCCGGGCAGGACCTCGATGCGCTTCCGTGGGAAACAGATGCCAGTGCCGTCAAAGCACTTGATGACGGCTTCCTTCGCCGCCCAGCGCCCGGCGAACCGCTCGTTGCTGCCGCCGCAGTAGGCGATCTCGGCGGGTGTGTAGACCTTTTCCAGAAACCCACGGCCGGATCGCTTGACCGCGAGCGCGATCCGGTCTACCGAGACGGCATCGACCCCGATCCTTTGCACCAGCACATTGTCGTGCTACGGCCCGTCACGGGCTTATCACGGCCCTCTCCTCAGCCCTCTCGCTGAAGGCGGCAGGAATTATTCGACGGTGACGCTCTTGGCCAGGTTTCGCGGTTGGTCGACGTCCTGGCCGAGCTTGACCGCGACGCGGTATGCGAACAGCTGGAGCATGACCGTGTTCAGGATCGCCGCCGCGGCCTCTTCGACCTCCGGCATCTCGAACACATCGGTCGCCACACCATCGAGAGACTTGTCGCCCTTCGTGATCAGCGCCAGCACCGGCGCGTTGCGCGCCACGATCTCGTGGACGTTGCTGACCATCTTGTCCTTGGTCGCGCTCGCGGTGCAGATGGCGACCACCGGGAACTTGTCGTCGAGCAGCGCAATCGGGCCGTGCTTCAGCTCACCACCGGTCGTGCCTTCGGCGTGGATGTAGGAGATCTCCTTCAGCTTGAGCGCGCCCTCGAGGCCGACCGGGTAGCCAAGTCCGCGGCCCGTGTACATGAAATTGTGGTAGCCGCTGTACCGGTGTGCGAGATCTGCGATCTCCTTGTTGCGGGCAAGCAGCTCATCGACCTGGCCGGGCAGCGCGCGCAGCGCCTTGACCAGCTCCTTGCGGCGCTCGAGCGAAACGCGACCGTTGACGGTGGCCAGGCGCAGTCCGAGCAGGTAGAGGCTGATGAGGTGCGCGAGGAACGTCTTCGTCGACGCGACCCCGATCTCGGGACCGGCGTTCAGATAGATCGCGCCATCGGCATCACGCGCGGCAGAGCTCGCCACGACGTTGGTAACCGCAACGGTGAGCGCGCCCCTCTCCTTGGCCTGGTGCAGCCCGACAAGCGTGTCGGCGGTCTCGCCCGACTGCGTGATGACGACGCCCAGCGTGTCCTTGCCGAACGTCGGGCGGCGGTACCGAAACTCCGACGCGTCCTCTGCGCGCGCGGGTATGCCGGCCCAGTCTTCGATGATCTGTTCGCCGATCATCGCGGCGTGCAGCGACGTGCCCATGCCGAGAAGGAGCACCTCGCGGTACTTCTTCAAATCCTTGTCGGGGATGTCGAACTCGCGGAAAGACACCGCACCGTCGTCGGTCAGCCGGCCGCGCATCGCGTTGGCGACGGCCTCGGATGACTCGTTGATCTCCTTGAGCATGAAGTGCGGGAACCCGCCCTTCTGCGCCTGGTTCACATCCCAGTCGACGTGGATGTATTTCGGCTTTACGGTCTTGCCGTCGAGCGTGGAGACCTCGGGGCCCAACGGCGTCACTGCGGCGACTTCGCCCTCACCCAGGACGAGGACGCGCTTGGTGTAGGGGATGATCGCGGTGATGTCAGAGGCGATGTAGTACTCCTTCTCGCCGATGCCGACAACTAGCGGCGCGTTGAGGCGCGCGCCCACGAGCAGCTCGGGATCGTCGGTCGAGAACATTGCGAGCGCGTAGGCACCCCGGATGCGCTTGAGCGCGGCGCGCACGGCGGCGAGAAAGTCACCCTTGTAGTTGGCCTCGATGAGGTGAGGCACGACCTCGGTGTCTGTGTCGGACGGAAACTCGTGGCCCGCCGCCTGGAGCTCGGCCTTGAGCTCGGCGAAGTTTTCGATGATGCCGTTGTGGACGACGAAGATCTTGCCGTGGCAGTCCGTGTGCGGGTGCGCGTTGATGTACGTCGGCTTGCCGTGGGTGGCCCACCGCGTGTGGCCGATGCCGAGCTTGCCTGTGGGCATGTTGGCCTGGAGCTTCTCGATGAGAACGTCGACCTTGGTCTCGGACTTGGTGACGCTGGTGCGGTGGTCGGATCCTTTTGCCGTCTCCAGCACAGCGACGCCGGCCGAGTCGTAGCCCCGGTATTCGAGGCGCTTGAGGCTCTCCATCAAGATCGGGGTGGCCTCGCGGTCGCCCAGGTAGCCGATGATCCCGCACATATCTACGTAACTCCTAACCCGGGGTTTCTAGACGGTTGCTTGAACGTGGAGGAGGTGCCCCAGGTTACAGGAAGTGCTCGCCTACGTAGGGGTCGCGCAGTTCGGGTTCTGGGCGATCGAATACGTGACTTTTGCCGTGGCCGGGGACCCTGTCACCCCGGATGGGAACGGGATCGTGACCCTGAAGGTGGCATCGGAGGTCCGGCCGCTCAGGTCGACCGCCGGCAAGGTGATCCTGGTCACCTTCGACAGGGCGTCGGGCGAGCCGGTCAGGATAATCGTGACCGGGTCCACCGTGATGTCCGTGACGCGATAGCAGTTGGGCGGCGGGCTGGAGGGCGGCGAATCGACCACCGCCACCTGGCGGGTCGAAGTCCCGCTCTTGGCCTCGATGTGAATGTTGACGACGCTAATGTCCAGGTTGGCCTGGGGCTGGGTATTGGCTTTGAGCTTGCCGAGGTCGAGGGGAGTCCCATTTTGCTCGAGGGTGACTGGCTGGCTCGGAAAGTCATACGACCCGGCGACCGGAACGGGGAAGTCGGCGTAAGCCTTCAGATTCGTCTCAAGGCTGACCGGTCCATCAAACGAGACGGAGCACGGCGCGTCGGGGCACCGCGTCTCCATCTTGGTGATCTGCCATCCCGGCGCGGTGCCCTGCGGAGTACGGACGTCCACAGTCAGCTTGACCACCGCGCGCTGGTCGATGTTGAGCACGATGGGCGTGGTCTGAACTGTGATGCCCGTCAGCACAGACTTGGGGACCAGATTGACTCTCACGTTGCTACCTTGAGATGCCTTGGAGATGTCGGCCGTTGTGAGCACGTTGGTCGAGTTGGCTACGCTCACGACGTCGGCGAGGCCGGAGACGGTCACCGAGGTCTTTGTCGGAGGATTGATCAGGATTAGCCCGGGCGGCACGGAGTAGGCGATCCCCACCTGAATCGTCCGCGACGTTGGCGGATTCTGAGAAAACGCGACAGCGCCCAGCATCAACACGGCGAGGCCGACCGCGAGGAGCTTCAGCTTCCAATCGTCGAGCAGCCAGCTCAATGGTCCTGTTCCCTGTCTCCCTTCCTGATCTTCTGTGGCTCCTTGGCCCCGCCGTTGGCTCGTCCGTTGAGGAATCCGAGCAGCCCGTTGGCGCGGGCCATGCGCGCGGGTACCTTCACGCTGACGCGGCGCCGCAGCCCGTCGGCGTCGAGATTGCGGGTGATCTTCCCTTCCTCGATGACGGAGATGGCGCCCGTCTCCTCTGAGACTACGAGCACGAGGGCGTCGGATGCCAGCGACAGCCCGAGCGCGGCTCGGTGGCGCGTGCCGAGGCGCTCCTTGACGATGCCTTCCTCGGGCAGCGGGAGCAAACATCCGGCGGCGAGGATCTGGTTGCCTCTAACAATCACCGCGCCATCGTGCAGGGGTGAATTCGGGTAGAAGATGGACTGCAGGAACTCGGCCGAGATCTCGCCGTTGATGCGGACCCCGGTGGCCGCGTAGTCCTCGAGGCCGACGTCGCGCTCAAAGGCGATCAGCGCGCCTGTACGCCGGGCGCTCAGCCGCTCCGCCGCCCTGATCGCTTCGGAGATGGCCTGGCTGTACTGCGGCGTGCTGAATGCCGAGAGCGGACGGCGGAGCTGGCCGAGCCGTCCCAGCTGATCCACCGCTCGCCGGAGCTCGGGCTGGAAGATGACGATGATCGCGATTACAAGAAAGAACGCCCCGTGGTTGAAGAACCACGAGAGCAGGACGAGGTTGAAGGCCGTCGCCAGCACGCCGATCACCGCAAGCACCACGAGACCGACGAGGATCTGCGTGCCCTGGGTTCCGCGCAGCAGACGCAGCACGTAGTACAGGACGATCGCGACTATCGGCAGCTCGATGAGCTCGCCCCAGCCCAGGTGACGCGTCACCTCCTGGAACTGGACGAGGAACGACTGGATCACCTTTTGGTTGTACCCATGAGCTCGGCCAGTAACGCCATCTGCGCGTAGAGCCGGTTGCCGGCCTGGTCGAACACGACCGAGCGAGGTCCGTCGATGACCTCGTCGGTCACCTCCTCGCCGCGATGCGCAGGCAGGCAGTGGAGGAAGATGGCCCCCTTCGCGGCGTTCATGAGCCGCTGGTTGACCTGGTACGGCGCGAACACCTGGCGCCGTGTCGTCCTCTGGTCCTCCTGGCCCATCGATGTCCAGACGTCGGTGTAGAT
>VBHX01000209.1 GCA_005879945.1 Chloroflexota bacterium
AGATAGGCTCGGCGAGAAACCCAACGGTGTTCAGCGGAAAGGGCGCTTCATACCACCAGACTTCGCGGGCCAGCTGGTGGATCAGCATGACTACTGGAATTCCCGCCCAGAGTGGAGTAAAGAATGGGATGGTGTTGACTTCGTCGACGACGACGTCGAAGTTTTTGGACGTGTTACCGCGGTAGTGACGAAAAGCGGACCAGTGGACCGTCCACTGGCGTCCACCTCGCACTATGTGGACACCCTCGAGTGTTTCTTCGGACGGAGCTCCAGGAAACGTCGCGCTGAACCACTCGACCGAGTTGCCGAACTGAACTAGTCGGCGGGCAATCTCAAACGTCACGAATTCTGCACCGCCTGCCTGCGGGTTCGTCGGGCACCGCCAGTTCAGGATGAGGATCCGCAGGTCAGCCCTCGGCTCGAACCTCAATAGTACGTTCGTCTCCCGTGGCAGGTGTGGCGAGCTCGATCCTGCGGCGTTCGTAGTAGCGCAGAATGCGCAGCCGGTAAAAGATCGCAGCCGTGTCCCAGAGTACCCGCCCGGCAGAACCAAGGTTGACAGTGCTTTCGAATTGGAAATCCAGACTGATGGGGGCTTCACACACGTTGCGATAGCCGAGTTGACGCGCCACCACCAGCAGTTCGAGATCAAACGCAAACTTCTTGATGGCGAGGAGTGGGAGGGACTCGAGGAGCACTTGTCGGCGGAAGAGCTTGAGCCCAGTTTGTGTGTCACGCACATTAAGGTTGAACAGCAACCGAATCAGGATCTGGTAGGCCCAGCTCTGGAACCGGCGAAATCGCGGATAAGACACCTTTGAATCTGGGTGGCGTTTCGAGCCGATCACAGCGTCGCAATTGCTGCTTTCCATGAGATCGATGAAGACCGCGATGTTGGCCGGGTCGAGCTCCATGTCCGCGTCGATGAAGGTCACCAGCTCGCCAACGCACTGGGCGACTCCGAGACTGAGCGCGAATCCCTTACCGATGTTCATTGGATAGTGGAAGACCCGTACGCGAGGCGACCCCACCCGGCGTGCCTCGCGCACGGTGGCGTCGGTATTCCCATCGGAGACGACGATAACTTCGTACGTGGCGTCAAGCTTGTTGAGCTCGTCCAGTAGGCGTATCAGGTTGTCGTAGATGCGCTTGCCTTCGCGGTAGGCGGGGACGACCACAGATAGCTGGACGTTAGGTGGTGCTGATGGACTGGCGGTATTCGCCTGCGGCGGTGCCCCGCTCATCTCGCTAAGCTTCATTTGTTCGCTCCGAGCGGCCGACCATGGGCCTACGAATGATTCGCTCTTGAAGCAGATAAAGGGTGCCGAGGCCTATGAGTAGGAGTGCCATGCAGATGTCGAGCGTCTGCACCACCTGCATGGGATCCCGGTGAAAGGCGAGTAGGGCTGCGGGTTCCAGAAATGTGAGCGGTAACAGGACCCCTAGGAATCCCGGAGTCCCCCGTGTCTGGTGGGTCGCTATGAGCACGGCAACCGCGCCTAACAAGGTCATTCCAACGGCATACCACGGGAGATATTCGGCGCCGTTTGCGTACGGCTGGCCTGCAAAGCCGGTCAAGACAGGAACCGACGCCAAGTTGAGCAGGACGAAGCCTCCCAGCCCGCCGATTGCAACTAATGCAAGTGAGACGCCCACCAGGTGCGATCCGCCACTCCCTTGCATGCCTCGGAAGACGACCTTTGGAAACAGGACGGCAGCCACACCACTGGCGCCCCAGAAGATCGCGCGGCCGAGGGCTGCTACGGCCGCATACTCGCCGGCCTCCCGGTCGTGGAAGAGCAGCTTGACGATGAGCACGTCCGCGCTGAGAAGTACCGCTAAAGCCAGGGTGCTTGGGAGGACGACGGCCAGGTAGCGTCCGGCAGGACGCCACCAGCCATCGAAATGCGTCGCAGCCGCGTTCTGCCTGACAAAACCATACGCAATGACGTACGTCGCGATTGAAGCCGCTGTAATCCCAGCGATGATTCCGACTGGGCCCCACAAAAGGCCAAGCGCGAGCGCTCCGATGAGTTTGAGTGCAGCTTGACCAACAAGCAGAACTGAAAGAATCAAGAAGCGCTGCTGGCCCTGGAATGCGCCCAACAACAACGGCAAAGCGAATCCGAAAGGCACTCCGATTGCAGCGGTGAGGAGCAGCTGTGCCGGCACATTGAGCGCCGCAGCCAACATGGGCGACAGGATCACGATGGCTCCGCCCAGTGCTCCGCCTGCAATGACAAGTGTGACATTGCCCCTGCGCAGCAGAGTCGAACTGAAGGCGTAATGCCCGGATGCTTTGTCGCGGCTCGTCTCGCGGGCCATCAGCAGCGTGAAACCACTGGCAGGCAAGCCGATTAAGGTGATGAGCGTGATCACAGCAAACACGCCGCCGAAGGCCGCGGGTTGAAGTTGATGAGAGACGAGCGACTGGAACGCAACTCCAAGCATGCCTGCGAGGACCGTGCCACCCACCACGATCAGGTTGTGCGTGATAACCCGTTCGCCTTTGAGTGGCGCGAGCACGCCGCGCCATCGAGTCGCAGTCGCAGCGAGTGTCGTGTTCACGATGCCCCTATCCCACGAAATCCGGTGCGAACTGGCCCATGGGTCATATGGCGGTGCTGGGCGGATCCAGTCGGCTCCTGCCGGTAGTTCGAATACTATATGGCGTCAAATCTGTTGTGCGCGACTCGACTTCAGCTCGCGCGTCGGCGTTTGACTTTGGTCGTGCGCTTCTAGCACTTCCCGCCGTCTGGGCCGGAGCCCTGGTACTCCTTGTAGCAGGTCCCTGGCTGGGCAGCGGGTACATATTTGGTACCGACTGGCCTGGACAGCGCAGATTCGATTTCCCAATCGAACTCTCCAGTTCCGCCCCTGCACAAGCGGTCCTGGCCGCCGCATCTCGAGTTATCTCGAGCGAATGGACCGGCAAGCTGCTGGTTCTCGGCTTGCTCTTCGTGGCCGCTCTGATGGCGTTTCGCGCGGCGCCCACTGATGCTTTTGTGCCCCGGGCTGTCGCCTCCGCCGTTTATCTGTTCAACCCGTTTGTGTTCGGGCGCTTGCACTACGGCCAGATGTTCCTGCTCGCTGGGTATGCGCTGTTGCCCTGGGTTGCTATTCGGGTACGTCATCTCTTCATCAAGCCGAACATGACGGCGAGTCTGATCCTCGCCGTCAGTCTCGCCTCAGTCGGCCTGGCGAGCGTCCACATGGTCCTTATGGCCGCTCTTTTGGCGGCCATGCTGGCTGTCACTCACCTCCTTGCTTCGAGGCAGCGAACCGACCATCTGAAGCGTGCTGGCCTCAGCCTGTTGACGGCGGCCGGAGCAACGGTGGTCCTGAGCGCGTATTGGCTGCTGCCTTTTGCGCTGGGTCGCGGAAGCATCGCCAACGTTATAGCCGGCACCACCACCGGTGCCTTGGACGCATATGCCGCGGTTCCCGACCAGCAGCTTGCACTGGTGCCGAATCTCCTAGGTCTCTACGGCTTTTGGGCCGAGAACTCTGACCGATTCACATCTATGAAGGCTTTCGTTCCGTTCTGGCCCGTAGCCCTGACACTGATCCTCGCCGTCGGTGCTGCGGGCGTCATTTTCGGTTTTAGATCTCGGCGCGAACAGCATGCCTCCTGGATTGCCGGACTTTTGATTGCCGCCGCGATCGCGCTGGTTCTCGAGATGGGGATTTCCCACCCATGGACCGCGGGCTTGGTCACTTGGCTGGATTCGCACATACCGCTGTATCGCGGCATGCGAGACGCCGGCAAGTGGGCCGCCCTTCTGGCGCTCGTTTACTCACAGCTCGTTGCCCTTGGAGCCATTGCGATCCTCGAGTGGCTGAAGAAGCGCACTAACGGTCGGCCAAGTATCGAATGGGTTGCCAGCGCCGCCACGGGACTCCTCATCGCGCTTCCGCTCTATTACGGAAATGGCCTCCTGTTCGGAATGCACGGAGAGATCAAGCCGTCCCAATATCCAGCCGGCTGGTACTCAGCCGACCGAATGATGTCGGCGGACAGCCAGCACGGGCGAGCGCTTTTTCTTCCCTGGCATGAGTACATGACCTACCAGTTCATTCAGAACCAGAACAAGCTCGTGGCATCGCCCGCTCCGACATTCTTTTCGGTGCCCGTGCTCGTAAGTTCCAACCCCGAGGTGTCAGGGATACCGGCGCCGACGGACCCTGACCAGGTTGCGATTGTCAACCTGTTGCGATCGGGCAGCCAGGGCCACTGGGCACCTGAATTGAAAGCTCTCGATGTTCGGTACGTCCTTCTCGTCCGCGAGGTCGATTGGGAGTCATACCGATATCTAGACGGCCTGTCCGGGCTCACAAAAGTCGCTGATTTCGGTTCGATAGTGGTGTATCGAAGCGACAGTCGGTAGCAAATCACGTGTCGCTCAGAAACGTCTATTACATGATCACTGTGTGAGTGTTAACCGATACTTTGTTGACTCCCTTGCCGGACTGTGTTAACTGTGTCACTTGGAATCCCATTTTTGCGCCGATTTGAGCGCTGGGTTCTCGGGGCATCCCCAGCGTAATGGCGAGCCGCGGATAGGGCTTAAGGCCCTCGTTTTCTTGAGGTGCCTGTGATCTCAAAACGCTCCGTACTGCGAGGCCTATTGCCGGTCGTGATCGTGGTCGGTGTACTCGTTGCGTCTCTGCTCGTTCGCCCGGTTGGTCTGCACAGCGTCAACCTCGCCGTCTGCACCTACAGCGGCACGGCGACGGTTATCAGCGTCAGCCCGACATCGGGTCCAACCGGGGGTGGAACGGTCGTCTCAGTCACCGGTTGTGGCTTCGTCGGGGCGACCGGGGTCAAATTTGGTACGACAGCGGCCGGCTTCACCGTGATCTCTAGCACGCTCATCCACGCCACCAGCCCAGCCCATGCTCCAGGCACTGTGGACATCACAGTTATCAACTCGTCCGGATCTAGTGCGACGTCCGCTAGTGACCAGTTCACCTACGTGCCGCCCTGGTGCGGCGCGTTCAACATGACCTCCATCCCTACTACGTGGACTGCCGGACAGACCCAGACCTTCCCCGTCACGGTGACTAACTGCGGCACCGTGACCTGGATCCACACCGGCTACAACGAGGTCGACCTCGACCTCCACTTCGCCAATTCCCCAGGAGGGTCTGCCAACCAGTCTCAGTGGCTTAACAGCACCGCGTTCGCGCTTCCAGCTGACCTGGCACCGAACGCAAGCGTGACCCTGACAGTGAGCTTCACCGCGCCTTCGCAGGGCGGACAAGAAGTCCTCGAAGCGTTGATGATCGTCGAGCACTCGTTCTGGTTCGATCAGGTCACGTCCTCTCCGCAGCAATGGGCTTTCGTGAACGTGGATGTGACACAGTCGGCTTCGGGCGGGACTTGGTCCGCGACCATCGACATGAGCACGGTGCCGACGACCTGGGGGGCTGGGCAGAGTCAGACATTCAGCGTCAAGGTCACGAATACCAGCACTGCGACTTGGGTTCACGCGGGCTACAACGAGGTCGACCTCGACCTTCACTTCGCGACTAAAGCCGGCGGTTCGACGCAGCAGTCCCACTGGCTCAACAGCACTGCGTTCGCCCTACCGACCGACGTTGCTCCCGCCGGGAACGCCACCGTTTCGGTCACGTTCTCCGCGCCCGCTAACGGTGGCGGCACATTGATCATTGAAGGACTGATGATCCGGGAGCACTTGTTCTGGTTCGACCAGGTGACTGCAACTCCGCACCAGTGGTACCCGAAGTCGGTAACCGTAACGCCCGCGTGGTCGGCGACCATCGACATGAGCACGGTGCCGACTACTTGGAAGGCGGGCGAGACCAAGAGCTTCTCGGTCAAGGTCACTAACAACGGCTCGATGACCTGGCCGTCCACCGGCTACAACGAAGTTGATCTAGATCTCCACTTCGCAATGTCGTCCGGCGGATCCGCAAACCAGGCCAATTGGGTAAATAGTCTGGCCCTCGCGCTTCCAGCCGACGTCTTGCCCGGCGCAAATGCGATGGTCGCAGTGGCATTCACTGCTCCCGACCACCCGGCAGGTTCGCTGACTCTAGAAGGGCTGATGATAAAAGAGCACCAGTTCTGGTTCGACGCGGTTACTACGTCTCCTCAGCAGTGGGCGCCGATTACGGCCACGATTACCCAGGCGACGTACGGCTTGACCTCCGTGCCGACAGCGTGGACAAGGGGCCAGACCCTTACCTTCTCGGTCACCGTGACCAACAAGACCGCATTCACCTGGGCCCACACCGGCTACAACGAGTTCGACTTGGACTTCCACTTCACGACCGCGACCGGAGGTTCAGCGCAGCAGGCGAGCTGGCTAACGAGTCAAGCGTTCGCGCTGCCGGCTGACCTGGCGTCAGGTGCGAGTGTGACATTCAACGTCACGGTCACGGCACCTAACACGTCAGGCAGCATGTCCCTGGAAGCCGAGATGATCAAAGAGCACGCGTGGTGGTTCACAGACGTTAGCTCGGTATCAGTCGTAATCACCTAGACCGGCTTAGAAACAAAAGATACGAGGGGCCGAACAGTTCGGCCCCTCTTTGCGTTAACCTGCCGCCGGGTTGTTTGATGGACAGCACACTGTGAGGCGCGCCGTGAGCCGGGGTTTGTTCCCGGTCTTGATCGTGGCCTGCGTGCTCGTCGCGTCTTTGCTCGTACGGCCCGTAAGCCTGAATGGCCTCAACTTTGCCGCGTGTAGCTATAGCGGCGCCCCGACAGTCACCAGCATCAACCCGACTTCGGGTCCGACAGGCGGTGGGACCGTCGTCTCGGTCGTTGGGTGCGGGTTCACCGGCGCAACCGGGGTCAAATTCGGCACGACAGCCGCCGGGTTCAATGTCATCGCCGATACGCTGATCCACACCACCGCGCCGAAGCACGTAGCGGGCACGGTGGACATAACCGTTTCAAACTCGTCCGGCACCAGTGCGACCTCGGCAGGAGATCAGTTCACCTTCGTCTCTCCGTGGTGCGGAGCCTTCAACATGAGCTCGGTGCCGACGACGTGGACCGCCGGCCAGACCACGTCCTTCCAGGTCACGGTGACAAACTGCGGCACGGCGAACTGGATCCACACCGGCTACAACGAGGTCGACCTGGACCTCCACTTTGCCAACAATCCGGGTGGATCGGCCAACCAGTCTCAGTGGCTCAACAGCACCGCCTTCGCGCTTCCAGCTGACCTGGCGGCGAAGGCAAGCGTCACCCTGACGGTGACCTTTAGCGCGCCTTCGCAAGGCGGGCATGAGGTCATCGAGGCGTTGATGATCGTCGAGCACTCGTTCTGGTTCGACCAGGTCACCTCAACTCCCCAGCAGTGGGCCGCGGTGGCCGCGGATGTGACCCAGCCCGCAACGGGGACCTGGTCGGCAACCATCGACACCAGCTCAATCCCGACGACGTGGGCGTCCGGGCAGAGCCAGACTTTCACCGTCAAGGTGACCAACGCCGGCAACGTCACGTGGGTGCACACCGGCTACAACGAGGTCGACCTCGACCTCCACTTCACGACGATGGCCGGCGGTTCGACTCAGCTGCAGTCCCACTGGCTCAACAGCATGGCCTTCGCCTTGCCGGCCGACGTCGCGCCGGCCGGCAGCGCGACGGTGACGGTGACCTTCACCGCTCCCACGAACGCCGGCGGCACGCTGATCGTCGAGGCGCTCGTGATCAGGGAGCACTCATTCTGGTTCGACCAGGTGACCGCTACTCCTCAGCAGTGGTACCCGGTGACGGTGACCATGACGCCCTCATGGTCGGCCAGCATCGACATGAGCACGGTGCCGACGCTATGGAAGGCGGGCGAAATCAAGGCTTTCTCCGTCAAGGTCACCAACACTGGCAGCATGACCTGGCCCTCCACCGGCTACAACGAGGTCGACCTCGACCTTCACTTCGCGACCTCGTCGGGCGGATCGGCGAACCAGGCCAACTGGATCAACAGCCAGGCCTTCGCGCTCCCGGCCGATGTTCTGCCGAATGCCAACGTGATGGTTCCTGTGACATTCATGGCAGCGGATCACCCTGGCGGCTCGCTGACGCTGGAAGGCGTGATGATCAAGGAACACCAGTTCTGGTTCGATGCAGTGACGGTCACACCCCAGCAGTGGTCGCCGATCACTGCGACGGTCGTCCAGGCGGCCTACGACATGACCAGCGCGCCGCCAGCGTGGACCGCCGGCCAGACTCAGACCTTCAAGGTCACAGTCACCAACAAGACCACGTTCACGTGGATCCACACCGGCTACAACGAGTTCGACATCGACCTCCACTTCACGACCACGCCCGGGGGTTCGGCGCAGCAGGGGAGCTGGCTGACCAGCCAGGCGTTTGCGATGCCGATCGACCTGGCGCCAGGAGCCAGCGTGTCGATGAACGTCACGGTGACTGCTCCGAGCACGACCGGCAACATGTTCCTGGAAGCCGAGATGATCAAAGAGCACGCGTACTGGGTCACCGACGTGAGCGCGGTTGCGGTGACCGTCTCGTAAAAACGCCCGGACTGCGCTAACCTCCGTCCCGGCATGAGTTGGAGCTATGGCTTCATCTGGACCTCGGTCGTGGCGCTGGTCGCCACGCTGGTGACCTTCCTCCTCGGCTGGGACGGCCTGGCGATCGGGATCCTCAGCGCATGGACGGCCTTCGTGCTCCTGGTCGTCATGACTCGCGGCATGCGCTGGACCAGCGGTCTCACCTATCTATCCGCCGTGGCTCTGCTCGGCGGTGTCGGCGCCCAACTCGCCGGCTTGGAGTCCATTCGTAACTGGTTCCTCCTCGCTTGGGCGATTCTGCTCCTGCCTACGGTTATCGGCCTCTTCAGTCACCCGATGCGTACGCCTGCCTGGGGCCTGTTCGCCGGCTTCTGGGGAGGGGTCGGGGTGATGTGGCTGATCGTCCTACAAATTCTTGTCGTCTCCGGCGTGCTCGGCGGACACGTCTACAGCGAGTGGGCGGCGTGGCCACTGGCCGCGATCGGAATCTGGCTTGGAGTCGCCTCGTGCCTCGGGTTCGGCTGCGAGGAATTTCCGAACTGGGTCGACGGGCTCGGCGTGCTCGCCGGCCTGGGCCTGATCGGTATCAGCGTCTCGACCTGGACCGGCGCGTCCGGCGACGTCACCCGAGCAGTGGGCTTGTTCGCCGCGATCGCCTACGTAGCTTGGGCAGTCGCCTTCGGGCGGATGCTTTGGGGGACCACGGAGGTCACCCACAGGTTCATGGGCAGGCTAGACTCGGTTCGAGGTTATGTCTGAGTCTGAACGGGTGGGCATTACACCCAAGAGCTGGACGACGCAGCTCCACCGTGGGGTCATGCATCTGGGCAAGCGGTGGTACGTCGTCAGCGCTGAGCTCAACGAGGCGGGGAAGGCTGAAGGCGTCCGGCTGGACGGTCCGTT
>VBHX01000210.1 GCA_005879945.1 Chloroflexota bacterium
CAGCTCTCCGGTGATGAAATCGGCCTCGCTCGAGGCCAAGAACACTGCGGCGCCCGCGACGTCGTCCGTGGTGCCCCACCGCCTGAGCGCGGTCTCGGCGAGGATCCTCTGCTCGACCTCCGGATCCGTGTCGGCGATCATGTCGGTTTTGATCCAGCCCGGGCAGATCGCATTGACCGTGATGTGTGGACCGAGCGCGAGTGCGAGCGCCTTGGTCAGGCCGTTCATGCCCGCCTTGGACACCACGTACTCGGTGAACTTCATCGCGGACGGGTGATAGAGGCCGGAGTTCGAAGACATCATGATGATCTTGCCCGCCTCCTGACCCAGCATGATCGGGGCGACTTCCTTGGAGCAGAGGTATGCGCCCTTGAGGTTGACGTCGATCGTGCGGTCCCAGTCCTCCTCGGTGGTTTCGAGCACCGGCTTCCCGACCATAACCCCGGCGTTGTTGACCAGGATGTCTATTCGCCCGAAGCGATCCACGGTTGCTCGCACCAACTTCTTAACGTCGGCTGAAGACGAGACGTCGGCGCCGATCGACAGCGCCTCCCCACCGCGTGAATTGATTCCGTCGACCACAGCCTTCGCATCGCGCTCGCGGCCCGCCCAGT
>VBHX01000211.1 GCA_005879945.1 Chloroflexota bacterium
CGCGGGCCGATACCGGCCAGCAGTCGACGAGCATGGCTCCTCTACTGACCCAGACTCGGTCATGCAGGTTAAAGGTGGTCCGGATCTGCCCGGGGATGAAGTCGACCAGGCTGCCCAACGGAGGCGTGGCGCCGGGCACGGTCACGGTCGCGTGCTCGTCACTGAGTGCGATATGCATCGCATCCAGGCCGACAACAACAGGCGGCCCGTACTCGACGCCCACCGCGCGCCTACCCACGTCAGCAACGAAGCGGTCGGCATGCCGGCTGATCACTGTGCCCCGAACGGTCGCGGCGCAGCGAAAGGGGAGATCCATGCCCAGCATCTCGGGCTCCATCAGGGCATAAACACCCGCCTGTATCTCCGTGATCGTGGGGTCGGCGATCGCCTCCCGAAGCGTCGACGTTCCCGCCGCCGACACCGCGTCGACGCGGTGACCAGCCGCGACGAGCGCGTCGCGTGTTGCCCTCAAAACGCCGTACGCGCCGGCGATGCGTTGATCACGCTTTTCGATGTTGAGCCGCACCCGCCCTTCGTAGCCCATGATTCCGGCCAGACGCAGTCCAGGCGCCGACTCGATTGTGCGAGCAAGCGCGACCGCTTCCGGCATTGAGGCCACACCACATCTATGCAGGAGGATGTCCACGTCGATGACGACACCCACACTGACCCCGGCGCGTACGGCCAGATGCGAGAGCGCTTCAACCGGAGCCGGGTCGTCTGCCGCAATCGCGACCGTCGCATGGCGCGCAAGCTCGACGATGCGCTCGAGCTTCGCCGCGTCGACGACCTCGTTGGCGATCAAGACGTCACCGATTCCCGCCGCGACCATCACCTCGGCCTCCCCCACCGTGGCGCAGGTCACGCCGGCCGCCGGCCCACCCAGCTGACGCTTCGCAAGCTCCGGTGTTCGATGAGCCTTCACGTGCGGTCGGATGGTCTTGCCAGTTCCACGCATCAGCGCCGCCATGGCGGAGACATTGGCGTCGAAGACGTCGAGATCGACCACGAGTGCGGGCGTCGAGAGCGGCGGGATCACGGGCTCATCTCGCGGGCGCCCAGGCGCTTGCGCACAGCCCCGTACCTGGCCCCCCGCTCGGTATCGGGTTCGAAGCGCCGCGACACCGCGACCAGCTTTCCGACCGCGGAGGACACCGAGGGATAGATCCCCGCGCCAACGCCGGCCAGGATCGCGGCGCCAAACGCGCCGGGCTCGTCCTGGGCGACGACCTCGAACGGAATGCCGCAAACGTCAGCGTGCAGCTGCAGCCACCAATCGAGCTTCGCGCCGCCACCCGTCGCGCGGACCAGCGATGACTCGATGCCGCGGCGGCCGAGTCGCTCGATCGTCAGCGAAAACTCGCATGCGATCGCCTCCAAAAGAGCCCGGATGACATCCACGCCTTTGGTCGCCAGAGTGATGCCTTCGAAAGTGGCTCCTTGCCCTCGCGCTCCGGATGCGTGCGGCAGGGGCGTAAGGGCGGCATCCGCGAAAACATCGCCGGGTTCAGCTCCTACGGCGGCGAGCGCCAGATTCAACTCAGGAATCGAGATGCCGAAGAGGTCACGTGCCCAATCGATGACGCTCATTCCATTCGGGTTCGTGCCGAGGATCCCGAATCCGGTCGGCCCTGGGTGTGGGCAGATGTTCATGCCTTCGTTGACGAGCTCCGCCGGCCACCCCGCCTCGACCGCCAGCGTGAAGGAGTGCCAGGTCCCGCACGCAAGGGCAACGACTCCGGGATCCACGGCACCGGCGCCGACTGAGGCCGCGAACGCGTCCCACGCGCCCGCGACGATGAGCACATCGGACCGCAGACCGAGCTCGCCGGCCACCCTCGGCAGGATGGGACCGATGGGCGTGGCATTCGGCTGCACCTCGGGAAGCCACTTTGCATCGATCCCGGTTTCTTCGATTCGATCGGCCGACCAGTTGCCGGAGGCGACGTCGTAAGTGGCCCACGCGCCGGCATCGCTCCAGTCAACTATGGGACGGCCGCTCAGCAGCAGCGCGTAGTACTCATGCCAGTTCATGAACCACCGGGTCTTTGCGGCGACATCCGGATCAGCCTTTCGCCACCACAGCGCGCGGTTGATGGGATCCATCCTTCGGGGAACGTGGCCTGTCAGGCGGAACCACTCTTCCGGCGAGCGGCGTGCTGCCGTTTGCGCCGCCACGTCATCGCCGCGGGTGTCGGCCGTCATGAGGCAAGGCCCGAGGGGCGTGCCATCGTCGCTCACCGGAAAGACCTCGCGACCGGACGAGCTGAACGAGATCGCGACCGGAGGATCTTTTCGAACCTTCGGATCTGCGGTTACCTTGGCAAGCGTCGACCGGAACGCCTCACGCGACTCTTCGACCTTCACCTCCGATTGGCCGGGCCGCGGACGGTACCCGGGTACGGCCCGCCGTGCCGACGCGAGCGGCGTCCCATCGATCGCATAGACGACCGCTTTGATCGCGCTCGTGCCCAGGTCGATACCGATGAGGCTCGTGGTTCTACAACTCGGCGTTGACGATGAAACCGGCGTCTGCGAGCACCGTCGCACACGTCAGGTAGCTCGCGTCGTCGCTGAGGAGGAAGGCGATGATGCTCGCCATCTCCTCGGGCTTGCCCACGCGATGGAGGGCGATCCGCTCCTCGTAGTACTTGAGCGCCGGCGGATCCTGCATCAAGTAGGCGGACATCGGTGTGTCGATGCAGCCCGGCTCGACGGCGTTGACCCGGATGCCGTGCTCGCCGAGGACCGCGCCAAGCGCCTTGGCCAGCATGCTCACGCCGGCCTTGGTGCCGCAGTACGCGACCTGTGTAGGCGAGCCCACGTAGGCCGAAAGCGAGCTCGTGCAGCAGATCGCTCCGCCATGGCCTTCTTTGATCATCTGCTTGGCACCCTCGGTGACCACGAGCCACGTGCCGCGGAAGTTGGTCTCCGTCAGCGCGTTGAAGTCGTCGACCGACGTCTCGTCCCACTTCATCATGGGATTGATGCCGGCGTTCGAAACGACGTAATCCAGGCGGCCACCGCGCCTCGCGACCTCGCGCACCATGGCCACGACCTGCTCCGGATCGCGCACGTCGGCCACGACCGGAAAGCCTTCGCCTCCAGCGTCCTTGATGCGGTGCAGCGTCTCCGTCGGGTCGTCCGATGGACGTTGATTGACTCCGACCAGGGCGCCTTCGCTCGCCAGCCTGACGGCGGTTGCCTGGCCGATGCCGGTGGTGGCACCTGTGACGAAAGCGACTTTGCCGACGAAGCGTTTCTCCATCACATCCTCCGTGAGCTGAGTGTTTGGTTAAGAAAGACCGGGACTGCGACGCCAGGGCGGTAGCCCGTACACAGTGCCCGGCCGAGGGTATGACTTGCCTTCGGCAAGCCGGCGCCGATAGCTGTGAACCGGGGTCGCCATCGGGTCCGTCCTCACATCGACGACGACGGGCCGCGTGGCCGCGAAGGCTGCGTCCAGCGAGTCGCCCAGGTCGCCCGGTTGCTCGACTCGGATTCCCTCGCAGCCCAGGCCGGTGGCGACCTGCGCAAAGTTCGGACCGCCGGCCTCGCCCTCGAGGTCGACGGATTGTCTGAGGCCCTCAAAGAACAGGCGCTGCCAAATTGCGAGCCAGGCCAGGGTGCCGTTGTTCAGCACGATGTTCACGGTGCGAAGTCCATGCAGGGCATGCGTCGCCAGCTCGCCGATCGCATAGCTGAAACCCCCGTCGCCGCTGACGGTGATGACGCGGCTTTCAGGCCGCGCAGCGGCGGCACCGATCGCAGCCGGGACCGCATATCCCAGGCCGCCCTGGCCCCTCGCAAAGAGGAAGTCCCGTCCGGCCGTCCGCGCGGGGACATGCGAGGCAATCCAACCCGCCGAGAAGCTTGCATCGCTGACGACGACATCATCCGGGCCGATGCGCGCCGCCAGCTCGTGCATCACGCGTGCCGGGAGTATCGGAACCGCGTCCGAGCTTTCTGGCTCAGCCCGATCTGCGGCGGCCAGCTTTTTCGCTTTCGCCGCCTCACGACGCCATTCCGGCCGGGCCCCGTCTTTGAGAATCACCAGTAGAGCCTCGAGCGTGGCCCGGGCGTCACCGTTCAAGGCCACCGTCGGCCGGAACGTCCGGCCGAGCTCGGCAGGATCCACATCGAGGTGGATGGTGGCTTGATCGGCAAGCGGCAGCGACCAGTTGTGGCTCGTGTTCTGCCCGACCTTGCAGCCGCACCAGAGCACGACGTCTGCCCTGCGGAAAAGCTCCAGCGAGTCCGTCGTTCCGAGAGGATTCAGGACGCCCGCGGAGCTCGGACCAGTTTCGTCGACCGATCCCTTGCCGGAAAAGCTGGTCACGACCACGGCGTCGAGGCGTTCGGCGAGATTCTTGAGCTCCGTGGTCGCGCGTGAGGCAAGGACGCCGCCGCCCGCGACGATGAGGGGCCGGCGCGCCTGTCTCAGGAGGTCGGCCGCTGCCGCGACCGTGTCCGCTGAAGCCACGGGGCGGTAGGCCGGCGCCTGCGTGTAGCGGTCGTCCGCTTCGAGGTCGGCATCGGCCGCCTGCCACTCGGCGTCCAGCACGTCATGCGGTACGACCAATGCGACTGGGCCCGGACGCGCGCTCGTGGCTATCCGAAACGCGGAACGGAGCATCTGCGGAAGCGCGGCCGCGGTCGGGACCTGAAGCGTGGACTTGGTGACCGACGAGAGGAACCTGACCTGATCGAAGCCCTGCGAGGCCACCCCCATCTCCCGATACGGGGCCCAATCTCTGGGGAGCTCGCCAACTAGCGCAATCACGGGCACCGACGCGTTGTGACTCTCCAGCAGCCCATCGCTGAGTTTGGTGGTGCCTGGGCCGACGGTGACATCGCAAATCCCCGGCCGCCCCGTGAGCCGGGCAAATGCGTCGGCGGCGTAGGCGGCCGATCGCTCGTCGCGAACCAGAATGTGCCGGAGCCCGGGACCACGCTTCGCGATTCCGTCGTAAAGCGCGGCAGTCTGGCCGCCCGGCTGCCCAAAAACGTGGGTGACGCCGTAGCGCATCAGCAGCTCTGCGACCAGGTCGCCTCCGTGGGCCATCAGCGGGCAGCGTCTCCTCGGCGAAACTCGCGCGTCAGCTCGTCGACCTCGTGGAGCAGGTCATCATCGAGCTTGACGTCGCTGGCGGCGAGGGTGTCGTCGAGCTGGTCGGGACGACTCGCGCCGAGGATCGGGGCTGTTACGGCCGGCTGCGCCAGCACCCACGCGACCGCCAATGTCGCGGGTTTCAGCCCTGCTCTTTTCGCGATCTGCTGGAAAGCGTCAACGGCGTCGAACTCGCGCTGATGCCAGTAGCGTTCCTGGTACATGGCACCCGCGTTGGAGATCGTGAAGCGGGTACCTTCGGCCGGCGGCTGGCCGCGAGCGTGCTTGCCCGACAGCATCCCACCGGCGAGCGGGTTGTACGGAATCACCCCGATGCCCTCTTCCAGGCACAAGGGAAACAGCTCGCGCTCGAACTCGCGGAACAGCAAGTTGTAGCGCGGTTGCACCGAGTCGAACCGTGCCAGCCCAAGCGTTTCGCTGCGCCCCAGCGCGAGGGCGACGCGGTACGCGAGAAAGTTGGAGCACCCGATGTAGCGCACCTTCCCGGCCCGGACCAAATCGTGGAGCGCCTGCAGCGTCTCGTCGATCGGTGTCTCCGGGTCGTCGCCGTGCAGCTGATAGAGGTCGATGTAGTCGGTGCCCAGCCGGCGGAGCGATGCGTCGATCGCATCCATGATGTGGCGCCGGCTGCTGCCCGCGTCCCAGGGTTGGGGTCCGGTGCGGCCGAACACTTTTGTCGCGAGGACGAACTGGTGTCGCCGGCCCTTCAGCCACCGCCCCAGGATTTCCTCCGTGGTGCCGGCGAGCTCCACTCCGCCTCCAAGTGGATAGGCGTCCGCCGTGTCCAGGAAGGTCACGCCCCCCTCGGCCGCCCGATCGAGGACGGATACCGACGCCGGCTCGTCGATCTGCAAGCCGAAGGTCATCGTCCCCAAGCAGAGTCGTGAGACCTTCAGACCAGTGCGGCCGAGCCGCGTGTGTTGGATGGCTATACCCCCAGGCCGCCTAGTATCGCGCGGCCAACTTCACTCAGTCGTCGTCGGTGTCCACCTCGAAATATGTGAACCCGTGATCGACATTGGTGTTCCCGACGAAGAAATTGAAACCGATTCCTGGGCTTCCGGACTCGAAGACGTCATCGGTCGCCGAGATGACCTCCTTGCCGTTGATGAAACCCGTTAGCACGTTGCCGTGAATCGTCGCCTCGACCACGTCCCCATCCTTCACTCCATATTCCGGACCGATGAGCTTCGTCAGCGAGGTGAAATCGCCTATCTTGCCGTTCCAGCGCACGATCTCGGCATATCCACCTTCTGTCTGGAGGCATCGCCAGAACACCTCGTAACCCGTGCAAAGATGCGGCGCGATCGCGCTCCGCAGGCGGATCTCGACTTCCTGGAAATACTTGTCGGTCGGATGCTTGCTGAACACGGCAGCTTTCACGTGCTGGTTCCTTCCCCACTCCCCGGCCAGCACCGCCGTGGGATCGTCATAGTCGCCTTCGGGCAGGGATCCCTCGCTGGACGGATCGAGGTTGCCCTGCTCGACGCGGCGTTCCGCGACCCCCATGCGGGTCACCTCCCCATAGGCGACCCCATTCCTGGTCACGACATCGGCCCAGTCGATCCCGTCCTTGCGGCCGTTGAGCCAGAGCCCGCCCTCCGAGAGGGGCACCTCGTCGAGCTCGAAGCTCGTGCGGTACGACCTTTCCAAGCCCGTCTCCTAGATGGCAGAGCGGTGGGCTAGCTCTTCTGGCGTCTCGCGACGCTCTCCCACGATCTCGCCGGCCTTCTGGAGCCATTCCTCGTTGCCTCGCAACCGGAGCGAGACGAGGACCGCGATACCGATGAGCAGCCAGGCTCCGACGATGAACGGCGACAGGTTGTAGGGAGGCGCCGGGAACGGGTTGAACGATGCGTAGAGCGAGTAGATGAGGATGAGACTCGTACCGACCGGAAACACGAAGTGCAGCAACCAGTTGAACTCCTGCCGCCGCTCCCGCCAGTAGTAAAGGACGACGCCGACGTTGGCCATCACGTAGACGAAGATCACCCCGATCACAAGGACGAAACCGACCGTGAGGACGAAGATCTTGTCCGGCCCCCAGATGGCGGCGGCGACCACGCCCAGCAGCAGCGAAAGGGCGAGTTGAATGTGGATGGCGACCGTCGGCGTCTTGCGCACAGGGTCCACCGTACCCACGGCCTTCGGGAGCACACCGCTCCGACCCATCCGGTACCACATGCGCGTGGCCACGTTCTGGCAGGCGAGGCTGGCGCCGATGACCGAGGTGAACATCGCGAGGAGGGCGAGGAACCAGAGGCTGCCCCATACGCGGTGCGCGATCACCAGGGCCGGCAGCTCCGGTGAAGCCGGCAGATTTGCCAGGTTGTCGTTGCCCCAGCCGATGATCTGGCCCCAGATCACCAGGATCAGCATCAGCCCGATGATCACGATCGAGGCCATGGTCGCGCGAGGGATGTTGCGACGAGGATTCTCGGTCTCCTCGGCAAGGGGCACAGCCGCCTCCCATCCGGTCAGACCCTGGACGGTGAACACGACCGCGAGCGCGAAGCCTGACGCTGTGGCGATGTTGCCCGGATTGAATCCGTAGTCGAAGGACCTGATCGTGAACCCGCCCGGACCAGGACTCAACAGCCCGAACAACCCCAAGCCCAACACGATCAAAAACTCGAGTGCTCCGACGATCACGATCGTGCGCACCGACAGCTTGATACCGAGATAGGCCAGAGCCGTCACGGCCGGAATCGCAACGATCACGAACATCCACCAGTGGAACCAGTCGATCCCGTAATTCGATTTGAGCTCTCCCTCGAGGATGAAACCGAAGTACGCAAGGATCGGTCCGGGGACGATGGGCGAATAAAGCACGAACATCCACCCGGTCAAAAATCCTGCCCGTGCGCCGACAGTTCGGCTCACATATGTGAAGTAGCCACCCGCAGATGGAAAGCGCTTCGCGAGCTGAACGAGACACATGCCGAGGGCGAGCACGACAAGGAACCCGAGGAGATACGCCAGGGGCGCATGACCGCCGGCAAAACTGACGATCGTCGCCGTGAAAAAGAAGGCTGCGATCGCAGGTGCGATGTGAGTGACGTTCTGCATCACGGCGCCCGTCAGGCCGATGGCGCCGGCTCTCAGCGGGGTTTCGGCGACCCAGGCTTCGCCGGGCTTCTCGACGACGTCATCGGCGAGCGCACGGGCGTGCGTCTCAGTCATTTGGGTCCCCCTCCGTACCTCCCGTAATGTCTAATGTACGGGAACAATCAAC
>VBHX01000212.1 GCA_005879945.1 Chloroflexota bacterium
CTGGTTCGGCTACATCTGGGAAGGGATCGGACTCCTCACCCGCGCGCCCGCGCTGACGGTAATGGAGCTGTTCCTGAGCGACTCGTTCTAAAATTCGCCGCTCAGTCGAGCGGTGCGTATTTCTCCGGGCGACGCTCGCGCATGAGGCGATAGACGGCCTCAACCACGGTCTCGCGATTAGGCTTGGTGAAGTAGTCGCCGTCGGGCCCATACGCCGGCCGGTTCGGCGAAGCGGCGAGGGTCCGGGGCGCCGAGTCGAGGTGCCACCACCCATCCTGCCTCTCGAGAACCTGCTGCATCATGAACGCCGACGCACCGCCGGGCATGTCCTCGTCGAGGAATAGGACCGCATGCGTTCTCTCCAGCGAGCGGACGATCGAGTGGTCGACGTCGAACGGATTCAGGGTCTGGACGTCGATCACTTCGCAGGACACGCCGAGCTCGTCAAGCGCTTTCGCTGCATCCAGCGCGATCCCGCAGCACGCCCCATAGGTCACAACTGTCAGGTCCGTGCCGGCGCGCAGCACCTCGGGCACGCCCAACGGCACGGTGAACTCGCCGATGTTTTCGGGCACGCGCTCCTTGAGCCTATAGCCGTTGAGCACCTCGATGACGACGCCAGGGTTGTCGCCTCGGAACAATGTGTTGTAGAAGCCCGCGGCCTGCGTCATGTTCCTGGGCACCGCGATGTAAATACCCTGGAGCGCGTTGATCAGGACCGCCATCGGAGAGCCCGCGTGCCAGATGCCCACCAGGCGGTGGCCCTTGGTGCGCATCACGACCGGCGCCTTCTGGCCGCCGGCCGTGCGCCAGTGCAGGCTCGCGAGGTCGTCGGACGCAAGCTCGAGCGCGTACAGGAAATAGTCGAGGTACTGGATGTCGCAGATCGGCCGCAGGCCGCGCATCGCGGCGCCGATCGCCTGCCCGAGGATGGTGGTCTCGCGGATCCCGGTGTCGGTGAGTCGCAGGTCGCCGTACTTCGCCTGCAGCCCCTCGAACACGAGGTTCACATCCCCCAAGCGCCCCACGTCCTCGCCGATCACGAACAGGCGAGGGTCGCGTGCGAAGTTGGCGTCGAAGTTGCGCAGTAGGACCTGGCGGCCGTCGACGGTCGGCGATTTTTCGGAGTAGATCGCGGGAACCACGGGCACCTTGAGAGGGGACT
This sequence comes from Chloroflexota bacterium, assembly GCA_005879945.1. GTDB lineage: Bacteria > Chloroflexota > Dormibacteria > Dormibacterales > Dormibacteraceae > UBA10449. Next base: position 1,166 of record VBHX01000212.1, read on the forward strand.
CAGCCGACGTGCTGTAGACGTGCGAGTTGTAACGCTCGCCGTTGTCACGCCGGTACTCCTCGATGAACTGGACGAGCTCCGTTCGCTCGGGGGACTCGGTGCCGCGCAGTGTTCGCAGCGCGAAAGACGCGCTGGCGATGATCGCGGACCGCGTGACCTTGTTGGCTTCATTCAAGGTCGACGCGATCTCGGCCACCTTCGGCGTGTCGATCCGCCGCAGGATGCTGACGACGCGGTCGCGCTCCTTGCGGATCGGCTTCTGGTATGCGTCCCAGGCCAGGTCACGCGCTGCCTCGACGGCCTCCTTGTCGGCCGCTTCCCAACCCTCCAGCTGCGAATCGCCCGCGATCCCCGACTCGATGATCCAGTCGCGCATGCGCGTGATGCAGTCGTACTCGACCTCGAAACGCAGCCTCTCCTTCGACTTGTAGCGCTCGTGGCTGCCGCTGGTCGAGTGGCCCTGCGGCTGCGTCAGCTCCGTGATGTGGAACAACGCCGGCTTCTGCTCGCGGCGCACCCGCTCGATGCCCTGCTGGTAGGCCTCGACCAGGGCGGGATAGTCCCAGCCCTGCACCACGTAGATGTCGATACCCGGGCGGTCGTCGGGGATGAAACCGCGCAGGACATCCGAGATCGACGACTTGGTGGTCTCCGCGCTGATCGGAACCGAGATGCCGTATCCGTCATCCCACACCGACAGCGCCATCGGCACCTGTAGGACGCCGGCCGCGTTGAGCGTCTCCCAGAAATGGCCCTCGCTGGTCGCCGCGTCACCGATGGTTCCGAAGGCGACCTCGTTGCCGCTGACCGAGAAACCTTTCTGCACAGCCTTCAGCTGCGGATTGTTCCGGTAGAGCTTTGAAGCGTACGCAAGCCCCAGAAGGCGCGGCATCCAGCCGGCAACGTTGGAAACGTCTGCGGTGGAGTTGGGAGTCTCGACCGTCGGCTTGAACGCACCGCGATCGTCGACGAACCTGGTCGCAAAGTGGTTGCCCATCTGGCGGCCGCCCGATGCGGGATCTGCGTGCACGTCCGTGTTGCCGTAGAGCTGCGAGAAGAACTCCCGCACGTTGGACATGCCCGTCGCCCACATGAAGGTCTGGTCGCGGTAGTAGCCGGATCGCCAGTCGCCTGGGCGGAAGGCCTTCGCCATCGCAAGCTGGGCGACCTCTTTGCCGTCGCCGAAGATGCCGAAAGTGGCGTTGCCGCGGAGCACCTCGGCGCGCCCGATGATGCTGGCGCGGCGGCTGCTGTAGGCGAGTCTGTAGTCGGCGACGACGGTTTCAGCGGCGAAAGAGAGCTTCGAGTTGCGAAGCGTTTTGGCCATATGGAACGCTGAACTTTACGTTATCACGGGGGAATTGAGCTCCCACACCCGCCGCCGCGCGGCGGGGAGCTCCCCTCGGACTCCCCATCCGCCCGAGCCCGCTTCGCGGGCTGGGCGACTTCCCCGCAAGGCGGGGAAGAGACTAGGCCGAGCCGGCGCGCTCCACGGCCCGGGTCCCGTTGTCCGGCAGCAGCCCCGGCCTGCTGGCCGAGAGGGCCTTCTTCATGTGCACGTACGCCTTCTGCAGGTCGCCGCGTCGCTCGAGAACCTCGGCATACATGCCGTGGCACCGGAGCAGCCGTTCGTTATTGCCGTGGTTCGTGAATCCCTGGAAGGCGAGCTCGAACTCGCGGTCCACGGCGGCGTCGTTGCCATGCAGCTCCGCGACCCGGCCCATCCACATGTGCGCCTCGGCGACGGTGATGCCCTCGTCCATGCGCTCGGCAAGCCGAAGCCCTTGCTCCGCGAGCTCCGCAGCCGCGTCAACGTTGCCTTCCTGCAGGCTGAGCTCGGCCAGGCTGAGGATCATGTTTGCGCGTCCGACCTGGAGCTCGGTCTCCTGCGTCAGCTCGAGCGCTCGGTCCATGTGCTTCCTGGCCTCGGCGTGGTCGCCTTTGGCCATCATCAACAGGCCGAGGTCGTTCTCGATCCGCGCCAGCGATACCCGATCGCGCAGCACCTCCAGCAGTGCCAGGGATCGGTTCGCGTACCTCATCGCCGGTTCGTGCTGGCCGGCCTGCCGATAGGCGGAAGACAGACCGTGATACGACAGAGCCAACCGGCGCAGGTCTTGCAGTGTGTCGGCGACCGCAATGGCTTCGCGGAAATTCTCCATGGCCGCTTCCCACTCGCCGTCGGCAAGCTGCGCCATCGCAAGCACGCTGAGCAAACGCGCCTCGGTCGTCTGTGGTACAGGATTCAGGCTCCGGGCCAGCTCGAGCGCGCGTTCCGCCAGTGCCACGGCACCAGGCTGCTCGGTCAAATAGGCAAGGGATGCTTGCGAACCGAGGACCTCGGCGAGCATCAGGGTGTCGCCCACCGACTCGAAGTGAGCTTGGGCCTGGAGGAGCAGGTCGCCTGCCGGCTCGGGCTTTCCCAGCTGCAGGTATGCGCGGGCGATGTGGAACCGGATGGGTCCGAGGCGGTAAGCAGACGACCCGAGGCTCAGCAGCTTCTCGCCATATTCGATCGCGTCCGCGTAGCGCATGTGCGCAAGCAGCGATTCGAGCTCGAGCAGCCCGTCCTGCGTCTCGTTGGTCACTCCCGTGGGATCGGCGAGGAAGAACTCGATCGGCTTCCCAGTGCGACGCGCGATGTGCTCGAGAGTCGGCAGCGACGGCCGCGTGCGGCCTGTCTCGATGAGGAAGATCGCCGGGGCGGTGACGTGTCCCTTGCCCACCTGGGCGAGGCTCAGCCGGGCCTCCTGCCGCGCCTGCTTGACCGAACCCGCCCGCAGGTTTACCCCAGGCAGCCGTTTACGTTCTGATTTGGGTGCAGCGCCATCCGCAACAGATGCGCCCCGCAGGCGACCCACGACTGGAGAGCTTAGACGAAATTACTTTACGGGTCTATGCAGCCTGTCCTGAAAAGGACGTTACGAGATGAGCAATTCGCCCCGGTTACGCAGACGGGTATGTCCCGAACAGCTTGATCTCCGCCGAAGCCTCCTCCAGGTCGCTCAGCGCCGCCTCCGCGGCGGCCGGAGCGCCGGCCTCGCCGTTGATCGAGAAGTCGAGGTAGAAGCGGTACTCGAAGGGCCGACCGAGCATGGGCCGGCTGTCGAGCCGCGTCAGGTTGACGTTCCGGCGCGCGAAGCAGTCGAGGGCGTGGGCGAGGCTGCCCGGCCGATGCGCGGCGACAAAGGCAAGCGAGCACTTCGAAGCGGCCACTCCATCCCGCGGGCGGGTCGGGCTGCCGCGCTCCACGACCACGAACCTCGTGCGGTTCTCGGAGTCGTCTTGGATCGATTCGGCAAGGACGTACAGGCCATACCGCTTCGCCGCTGCCCGGCTCGCGATCGCCGCCGTGCCGGGCTGCCGCTGCTCTGCCACCGCTCGAGCAGCGCCCGCTGTGTCGTGAAACGCGACCGGACGGATCTGCCGCGCGTGCAGATAGCGGGTGCACTGCGCGAGGGCTTGTGGGTGCGACAGCGCCCGCTCCACCGGCCCGGGCCAGCCGAGGAGGCAGTGCTGCACCGGCAACACATGCTCGCGCACGACGCGTAGGCCTGGGAGCTCCCACAAGAGATCGGATACCTCCTGCACGACTCCCGCGCTGCTGTTCTCGACGGGCAGCACCGCGCTGTCGACCGCGCCCATCTCCAGCGCCTCGAACGTCAAACGGAACGTCGCGTAGCCGACGGCTTCGGCGCCTGGAAACAGCGCCGCGACCGCTTCGTCCGAGTAAGCCCCAGGCTCGCCCTGGTAAGCGATCTTCAAATGGTGCGTAGGACCTAACCGAAGATCATGTGACGGAGTGTGTCCGCGACGTGGTTGTGCTCGTTGGGCACGTCAAGCGCAGTCGCGTGGCCGTTGCCGTAGGGCTCGCCAGCCGCGATCTTGCGCAGGTCATCATCGGTGACCTCGCGCTTGGTGTCCGCGATCTTCAGGAACTGCTGCCATGCGGCTTCGGCCTCGCCGTCGGCGAGCTTGATCCCGAGCAGGCCCAGGCGGTGGTGGAACGCGTGCCGGCCGGAGCGCGCCGTGAGGACGATGCGCGAGTCGTCGAGGCCGACGTCCTCGGGTTTCATGATCTCGTAGTTCAGGCGGTCCTTCAGGACACCATCCTGGTGGATCCCAGAAGCGTGCGCGAAGGCATTGGCGCCGACGACCGCCTTGTTCGGCTGCACCGGGTTGCCGGTCAGCTCGGCGACCAGCCGCGAGGTCCGCGTGATCTCTTTGGTGTCCACGCCGCACTCGAGACCGAGCGTTCCCTGCCGAACAGCCAGCAGCATCACGATCTCTTCGAGCGAAGTGTTGCCGGCCCGCTCGCCGATGCCGTTGATCGTGCACTCGACCCGCCGGGCGCCCGCTTCGATGGCAGCCATCGTGTTGGCCACCGCAAGGCCGAGGTCGTTGTGGCAGTGGACCGAGAACAGCGCATTTTCGCTGCCGCGAGCGTCCGCGATGACGCGGCGCACGATCCCGCCGAACTCGCTCGGGAGGCAGTAGCCGGTGGTGTCGGGGATGTTGATGACAGTCGCGCCCGCCGCGATCATGATTTCCACCGTCTCGACCAGGTAGTCGAGATCCGCGCGACCCGCGTCTTCCGGCGAGTACTCGACCCGGTCGCACAGTGACCGCGCATAGGCAACCATCTCGGCGCCGCGCTTCAGCACCTGTGCCCGCGTCATTCCCAGCTTGCGCTCGATGTGTACGTCGGATACCGACAGCACGATGTGGATCTGCGGCGTCTCCGCCTCTTTGATTGCGGCCCAGACCGCGTCGATGTCCTCTTTGACCGCGCGAGCGAGCGCGGTTACGGTCGCACCGAGAATTTCATGAGCGATGCGCCGGCACGATTCAAAGTCGCCTGGAGAAGATATCGGGAAGCCAGCCTCGATTACGTCGACGCCGAGCTTCTCGAGCTGGCGCGCGATGGTCAGCTTGGAGTTCGCGTCGAGGTGGAACCCAGGCGACTGTTCCCCATCACGCAGCGTGGTGTCGAAGATGAATACGCGGTCTACGTTGGCTTCCTTGGTCATTTCTCTACCGGCTCCAACCAGGTCATCATCGAGCGAAGCTCGCGCCCGACCTTTTCCACGGGGTGTTCTGCATCCTTCTTTCGCATCGCGAGAAACTGCGCGCGCCCGTTCGAGTTCTCGTCCAGCCACTTCTCGGCGAACGAGCCGTCCTGAATCTCGCGCAGAACCTGTCGCATGTTCTCGCGCACCTGGTTGTCACCTCGAAGTACGCTAGCTCCGGCTGGTATCCGGCCTCGACCAGGGTTTCGAAGCCGGTCTTGACGAGCGAGCTGACGCCGCCGCAGAGGACGGCCTGCTCGCCGAACAGGTCGGTCTCCGTCTCCTCTTTGAATGTGGTCTCCAGCACGCCGGCGCGCCCGGCGCCCAGCGCCCTGGCGTACGCGAGCGCTCGCGGCCACGCCTTGCCGGTCGCGTCCTGGTGCACCGCGATCAACGCCGGCACGCCCTGGCCCTGCAGATAGGTGCTGCGGACGAGGTGGCCGGGACCCTTGGGCGCGATCATCGCGACGTCGAGCTCGGAATTGGGCTTGATCTGCGCGAAATGGATCGCGAACCCGTGCGCGAACATCAGCATCGTTCGCGGCTGCAGGTGATTCTCGATCGACTCGCGGAACAGCGTGCCCTGGCCGGCGTCGGGCGTCAGGACCATGACGACGGTCGCCTCCGACACCGCCTCCGGCACCGGCACCGCGCGAAGGCCATCCTCCTCGACCCGCTCGATCGACTTGCTGCCGGGGTAGAGGCCGACGCGGACGTCCTCGCCGCTGTCGCGCAGGTTGAGCGCGTGGGCGCGGCCCTGGCTGCCATAGCCGATCACCGCGACCGGCTCGCCCAGGCTGGGCGGGCAGTCCGCCTCGTAATGGATCTTCATGCGGTTCTCCTCATGACGACGGGACCCGACCGGGCCACGTCCACAATCCCGTGACGTAGCAGCTCGTCGACGAAGTCGCCGACGTCCTTGCCTTCGCCGGCAAACTCGACCGTGGTGCCGCTGGGGCCGCTGTCCAGCACCCGCGCGCCGCGCTCCACCAGGCTCGGGACCTCGGACGCGGATACCTTGGCCACGACCAGCTCGCGGCTGTGGACCTCGTGGCCGGTCAGGTCCTCGACTTCGACCACCTCGACCAGGCGCTCCAGCTGCTTGCGGACCTGGTCGGCCTCGGCGTGGCCGTGATCGACCTGCAGGGTCAGCCTCGAACGCCCCGGCTCCTGGCTTGGCCCGACCGAGATGGAGCGGACGTGAAAGCCGCGTCGCCGGATGACTCCGGACACCTTGCTCAGCGTGTTGGGCCCATCTTCCACGAGCACGGACAGGACTCGGATACGGTCAGGCATTGGATTCGGGCGCCTCCCAGAAGTCGTTGAGGCTCTTGCCGAGAGGCACGATCGGATAGACGTTGGCCTCGGGGTCGATACGGAAGTCGATCAGGAAAGGCCCCTTGATCCGTTCGGCGGCGTCCATCGCGGGGGCGATCTCCGAGAACTTCTCGACACGCCTGGCCGGCAAGCCATAGGCCTCGGCGAGCTTCACGAAATCGGGCATGTGCGTCAGGTCGACCTGCGACCGCACGCCGCCGTAGAAGTCGTCCTGGAACTGGCGGACCATGCCGAGCGAGAAGTTGTTGAGGAGCACGATCTTGACGTCGAGCTGGTGCTCGACCGCGACCGAGAGCTCCTGCGCGGTCATAACGAAACCGCCCTCGCCCGCGACGCACCAAACCGGCAGCTCGGGGCGCGCGAACTTCGCTCCGATGGCGGCCGGCAGGGCAAATCCCATCGTGCCCGACCCGCCCGAGTTGAGGAAGAGGCCAGGCCGGTCGTAGTTCCACCACAGCGCGGCCCAGATCTGGTTCTGGCCGACGTCGGCGACGACGATCGCCTCGTTGCGGCACCGCTTGTACATGTCGATCAGCACGTCCTGCGGCTGGAGATGCCCGTTGGAATGTGTGTACCGGAGCGGATGCTCCTCGCGCCACGCGTCAATCTGCGCCAGCCACGTGCCTCGTCCCTTCTCGGGTTCCGGCAGGTGAGGCAGGATCGCGTTGATTGCCTGCTTCGCGTCAGCCACGAGCTCGATCTGCGGGCGAACGTTCTTCCCCATCTCCGAACCGTCGATATCGATGTGGATGAACGTCCTCACCTGGGGTGCGAAATCGGCGAGTTTCGCCGTAACGCGATCGTCGACCCGCATGCCGACCATCATCAAGACGTCGGCGTTCTGGACCGCCTTCAGGTTCCAGCCGGTGCCCATGAAGCCGGTCATGTGAAGGGACAGCGGGTGGTTGACCGGAAAGGCGCCAATGCCGAGCAGCGTCGTGCCGACTGGAACGGCCGCCCGCTCCGCCAGTTCGCGAAGCGCCTCTTCCGCATGGCTGAGGAGGACGCCATGGCCGGCGAGCACGACCGGCCGCTCGGCGGTGGCCAGCGCGATCGCGGCCTCCTTGGCCCGGTCGAGGTCGACGTGGCCGTTGAGCTTGTAGCCCGGGATTTCCAGTCGCTCATGCGGGACGCTTTCCGCCTCGGCCTGCTGGACGTCCTTGCAGATGTCGATGAGGACCGGCCCAGGGCGACCCGTGGTGGCTATGTGGAACGCCTCATGGATCACGCGCGGCAGCTGGTCGATCTTGGTGACCAGGTAGCTGTGCTTGGTGACAGAGCTCGTCGCGCCGATGACGTCGGATTCCTGGAATGCGTCGCGGCCGACCTGCGTGCTGTTGACCTGGCCGGTGATGGCGATCATCGGGACGGAGTCCATATAGGCGGTGCACAGGCCGGTGACGAGGTTGAGCGCGCCTGGCCCCGAGGTTGCGAAGACCACCCCCGGCTTTCCGCACGCGCGCGCATAACCATCGGCCATGTGCGCCGCGCCCTGCTCATGGCGAACCAGGATGTGCTTGAGCTTCGGATGATTCGGCAGCCGCTGGTAGATCGGCAGGTTGGCGCCGCCGGGGTAGCCGAATATCAATTCGACTCCCTCGCGCTCCAGCGCCTGCAGGACCATGTCAGCTCCGGTCACTTTTTGCTCCACGTCTCCTTTACAAACAAGAAGCCCCCGCCTTTCGGTCGGGGGCTTTGCGATCTTCTTACGGTCTGGGTTAGTTCGCGCGAGCCCCCGATTGTCCAAGGCCAATAAGGCCCAGAAGGCCAAGGAGGCTTACGAGAAGGACGCGGCCTGTCCTATCCATGCGCTCGACGATCTTAGGCCAAATGGCCCGGCCACCTTTGTGTTCCAGCCACAAATCCGACCGAGGTTGCTTTGAATGGCCGACACGGACGGCGCCATCTGGAGGCCGGTAGAGTTGGCCTTTCGATGCCCACCCTAGCCCAGAAGCTCTGGGATTCGCACATAGTCCGCACCTCGCCCGGCGAACCCGACCTCCTTTATGTCGACCTGCACCTCGTGCACGAGGTCACATCGCCGCAGGCTTTCGAGGGCCTGCGCCTGGCGGGGCGGAGCGTCCGCCGGCCCGATCTGAGCGTGGCGACCATGGACCACAACGTCCCCACGCGAGGGGGCGCCAGGGCCGCGGACGAGCTGTCGCGGAAGCAGATGGAGGTGCTGGCGGAGAACTGCCGGCGCGAAGGCATCCCGCTGCATCAGATCGGCAGCCGGCGCCAGGGCATCGTGCACGTCATCGGTCCCGAGCTCGGCCTGACGCAGCCCGGGATGCTGATCGTCTGCGGCGACTCGCATACCTCCACTCATGGAGCATTTGGCGCTTTGGCGTTTGGCATCGGCACATCCGAGGTCGAGCTCGTGCTGGCGACCCAGTGCCTGCCGCAAACGCGAGCTCGCGACCTCGCGGTGACTGTCGAGGGCGAGCTTCCGCTCGGCGTGACGGCCAAAGACGTGGTGCTCGGGTTGATCGGCCGCACCGGAACGTCGTTTGGCCAAGGTCATCTGGTCGAGTACCGCGGCTCGACTGTGCGCGGCTTGAGCATGGAAGGCCGGATGACGATCTGCAACATGAGCATCGAATGGGGCGCCAAGGCGGGCATGGTCGCGCCCGACGAGACCACGTTCGCGTACCTCGAGCGCCGTCCCCACGCACCACGCGGCGCCGAATGGGAGCAGGCACTGGAACGCTGGCGGTCGCTGCCGTCAGATGCAGACGCCGCCTTTGACCACGAGATCCACCTCGACGCGAGCCAGCTCGAGCCGCATGTCACCTGGGGTACAAACCCTGGGCAGGTGGCCCCGGTGACGGGCCGCGTGCCGGACCCGCGTTCGGACACAGATGCGCGTGCGCTTCGCTACATGGACCTGGTGCCCGGCACCGCGTTCGCGGACATCGCCATCGACCGCGTGTTCATCGGCTCCTGCACCAATGCTCGCCTGGAGGACCTGCGCGCGGCGGCCAATGTAATCGCGGGCAAGCACGTGCACCCGAAGGTGCGTGCCATGGTCGTGCCGGGGTCGACGACGGTGAAGCGCGCGGCTGAGGACGAAGGCCTCGACGCCGTGTTCAAGGCGGCAGGCTTCGAGTGGCGGAACGCCGGCTGCTCGATGTGCCTGGGCATGAACCCCGACATCCTCGCCCCTGGAGAGCGGTGCGCGTCGACGAGCAATCGCAACTTCGAAGGCCGGCAGGGCGCAGGCGGCCGTACGCATCTGATGAGCCCGCCGATGGCGGCGGCAGCGGCGGTGACCGGCCACCTGGTCGACGTGCGGGAGCTGCTGTAGTCGTGGAACCGGTCAAGCGAGTGGCCGGTCGCATGTTGCCGCTCGACCGCGCCGACGTCGACACCGACTAGATCATCCCCAAGCAGTTCCTGAAGCGGATCGAGCGCACCGGGTACGGTCCCTTCCTTTTCTATGACTGGCGGCAGGACGAAGATTTCGTGCTGAACCGGCCCGAGCACCAGGGCGCATCGGTGCTGGTCGCCGGCGCGAACTTCGGCTGCGGGTCGTCTCGCGAGCACGCGCCGTGGGCCATTCGCGATGCCGGTTTTCGAGCGATCGTCGCGCCGAGCTTCGCCGACATCTTTCGGGCCAACTGCAACAAGACCGGCCTGCTGGCGGCGCCGTTGACCGAGAGCCAGGTGCGCCACCTCATCGACCTCGCGACCGAAGATCCCGCGGCTGAGGTGACGATCGACCTCGAGGCTCAACAGGTGCGCGGCGATGGGTTCGCGTACAGCTTCGAGATCGACGCGTTCGCGCGCGAATGCCTCCTCGGCGGCCTGGACGAGATCGCGCTCGTCGAGCGCCATCAGCCGGCGATCGCCGCCTACGAGGCCCGCCGCGATTCGTGGTTGCCCGCGGTCAAGTGAGACAACCCCTTCGCGGGCCCTCCCTTCCCATTGGGCCCCCTCCCCCAAGCCCAGCCGACCGTACTCCCCGACAGTAGGGCCGATTAACGGGATTGAAAACCCAGGCTGTTAAGGCTTGAGGATCGCGCCCTCCGACGCCGATCCCACCAGCAGCGCGTAACGCGCCAGCACACCCTTACGGTAGTTCGGCTCGGGCGGCGACCAGCCTTTCAAGCGCGCTGCAACGTCGACGCGTTCGACCGCCAGGCGCCGGCTCTCGACGTCGATGTCGATGATGTCGCCGTCCTGAACCGCCGCCAATGGACCGCCAACCGCCGCCTCGGGCGCGACGTGGCCGATCATGAACCCCCGGGTGGCGCCGGAGAAGCGGCCGTCGGTGACCATGGCGACGCTGTCGCCCAAACCCTCGCCGACGATCGCAGCCGTGACCTGGAGCATCTCGCGCATGCCAGGTCCGCCCTTCGGACCCTCGTAGCGAATCACCACGGTGTCGCCGGCCTTGATCTTGCCTGCTGTCACCGCCGCGAACGCGTCCTCCTCTCGGTTGAAGACGCGAGCGGGTCCGCGGTGCGTGGTCGGCGTGTGCTGTGTGACCTTGACCACTGCACCGTCAGGGGCAAGCGAGCCGCGCAACACGACGAGGCCGCCTTCACCTCGCAGCGGCGATGAAAGAGGCGCCACCACCTCCTGGCCCGCCGTCTCGCGGACCGCCTCGCACTCTTCACCGAGCGTCCGCCCGGTGACGGTGAGTGCGTCGCCGTCGACGAAGCCGCCTTCGATCAATCGCTTCGTCAACACCCCGATGCCGCCCGCGCGATGAAGCTCGACGGCCGCAAAACGGCCGCCCGGCTTGAGGTCGCACAGCAGCGGAGTGCGACGGCTGATGCGGTCGATGTCGTCGATGTGCAGGTCCACGCCAACTTCACGCGCCAACGCAAGCAGGTGAAGGACGGCATTGGTTGACCCCCCGCTCGCGGCCACGGCAGCGATGGCGTTGTCGAAGGCGCGCCGCGTGAGGATGCGGGAGGGCCGAAGGTCCTGGTCGAGCACCGAGAGCATCAGGCGCCCGGCGGCTTCCGCTGCACGAGCCTTGTCCGGATCCATTGCCGGGATGGAGTTGAAGCCGAAAGGCGAGAGCCCGATGACTTCCATCAGCATCGACATGGTGTTCGCCGTGTACTGGCCGCCGCACGCACCGGCGCCCGGACACGCGACCGTCTCGAGCTCGGCAAGGTCCGCGGCGCTCATCTTGCCCGCGGCAACAGCACCAATAGCCTCGTAGACCTCACCAACATTTACGTCGCGGCCTCGGAATCGCCCAGCCATGATCGAACCGCCGTACAGCACCATGCCCGGCCGGTCGAGCCGTACCAGCGCCATCGCCGAAGCCGGGGTCGTCTTGTCACATGCGGACAGCGCGCACATGGCGTCGAACTGATGGCCGCGGCCAACGAGCTCAATTGAGTCTGCGATGACCTCGCGGCTCACCAGCGAGGTTTTCATGCCCTCGCTGCCCATCGTGATGCCGTCGGAGATGGCGATGGTATTGAACTCCATCGGATTGGCCCCGGCCCCGCGGATGCCTGCCTTGAGTGGAGCCGCCAGCTCGCGCAGCCCGAAGTTGCATGGCATCGTCTCGGTCCAGCAGTTGGAGACGCCTATGAACGGCTTCTCGATGTCCTCGGCGGTCAGCCCGATCGCATAAAGGAAGGAGCGAGCGCCGGCGCGGTCGCGACCCTGATAGAGAGCACGGCTCGGCAGATCACGAGGAGGCACGACGAGGAAGTTTATCGCGGACCGATATGATCGCTCACGAACTATGGCGACGGCGGTCTCTGCGGTTGCCGAGTCAACGTTGTTGCGCTACAGCCGCTGGATGCTGTTCGTCACGGTCGCATGCCTGCCTCTGTACACCATCCGCTGGCACTACGGGCCGCTGCCGACGACCCTGCTCGAAACCGTGATCATCGTCACGGTCGCGATGTACGTGGTCGCGCGATGGCGTGACGGCTGGCGGCGGCCGATGGCGACGCAGTACGACATCCCGATCGTTTTGCTGCTGATCGCCGGTGCGATCGCGGTGTTTGTCGCCAAGGATCACCTGGGTGCGCTCGGACTCTATCGCGCGTTTTTCATCGAGGCCGTCGCCATCTTCTACGTCGGTGTCGACCTCATCCGCGGGATGAAAGACGTCCGGCGCACACTGATCGCCTTCGCGATCGGGTCATCGGCCTTTGCGGTTTTGAACATCGGCGTCTTCACTCGCGCGCTGCTCGCGCACGACGTGCACATCGGCAACGCGCCGAATGCGCTTTACGGCGACGCCAACTACGTGGCGATGTACCTGGAGCCACCGGTCGCGATCGCTGCCGGGCTCGTTCTGTTCGCGGACTCGCCGCGATGGCGGTTGATCGGCGCCGCGTGGCTCGCCATCGCCGGCACTGCGCTCGTGCTCATGTTCTCGAAGGGGAGCTACCTGGCCTTGTGCGCGCTGGCCGTGGTCGCGGTCCTCAGCGTGCGCCGGTGGCGGCTCCCTCTCCTGGCGGGCCTGGTCGTGTTGGCGCTGGCAATCTCGCAGATTCCGCTCATCTCGGCTCGCATCGCCACCTCATACAGCTCGCTCATGGGTCGAGCTGAGATCTTCAGCGCCGCGTTCCGGGTCATTCGAGACAGCCCGATCTTCGGGGTAGGGCTCGGCGGCTTCAGCTACCAGTTCCGCGGCGCTTTCTCAGAGATCTACCCGCACGACGTGTGGCTGACGTTCTGGGTGGAGGTCGGGATCCTCGGGGTGATCGCTTTCGGCTGGATCCTCTTCGCGCTCCAGTGGAGAGGCTGGCGCGCCTGGCCATCGATGAGCGGTTTTCACCGCGCCGCCATGTGGGGAATGCTCGGGGCGCTGGTGCTGTGGACGGTCCACGGCTTCGTCGATTCGCCCTACTGGAAGAACGACATGAGCGTCGAGTTCTGGGTGCTCGCGGCGTTAGAGATCGCGCTGATCCGAGATGCGCGCCGTCAGCTGACGGTCACGGGGACCGAAGCCACCGACTGAAACCAGAACTGGTGCTCCTTGATCATCTCCGCTTCGAGGAACATCGAGCCCTTGGTCGCCGGCGCCGTGATGGTCACGTTGAACGTCGTGCTCGCGCCCGGGGCCAGGGTGGCCGGGATGGAGAGCGCCTGGCTGGTGAGCCAGTGAGACTGCTGCGCCGAGCCGCCAGTGACGGTGGTGAAGTGGAAGTCGATGTCGACCTCGGTGTAGCCGGTCGCCGGCCAGGTCTGGTTGCCGTTGTTGGTGACTGTGACCGAGAAGGTCCTGCTCTGGCCCGCCGGCCAGATCGTCGGCGCGCTGCTGAGGTTGTAGGTCGCCGACCAGATCGGCGCCGCCAAGCTCACGCTCATGGCCGACGATTGCGCGAACCAGAACTGGTGCTCCTTGATCATCTCCGCCTCCAGGAACATCGTTCCGTTGGCGGTTGGTGGCGGGGCAAAGATGACATTGAGCGTCACCGACGCGCTTGGGGCCAGGTTCGCGGGAAGCGAGAAGGCCTGGCTGTTAAGCCAGTGCGACTGCTGCGCCGAGCCGCCGCTCACGGTCGTGAAGTGGAGGTCGAAGTCGACCGCGTTGTAGCCGGTCGACGGCCAGGTCTGGTTACCGGTGTTGGTGACTGTGACCGGGAAGGTCTGGCTCTGGCCGGCGACCCAGCTCGTCGGCGCCTTGCTCATGTCGTAAGACGCGATCCAGGTTGGACCGCTCACCGTCACATTCACCGCCGAGGTTTGCGTGAACCAGAACTGATGCTCTT
>VBHX01000213.1 GCA_005879945.1 Chloroflexota bacterium
CGCGCAGCCGCTGGCAATCACGCTCAACGGTGGTGTGGCGATCTGCGTCGAGGCCGACACCGAGCGAATCCAACGCCGGCTCGACCACCGCTATGTCGACGTGCGCGCATCCGACCTCGACGACGCGTTGCGTCTCGCCGGCGAGGCGAGGAAGGCGAAGCGGGCGCTTTCGATCGCGCTGCATGGCAACGCCGCCGATGTGCTGCCCGCGCTGGTTGCACGCGGCTTCGACGTCGACATAGTCACCGACCAGACCTCGGCGCACGATCCTCTCAGCTACATCCCCGCGGGTGTCAGCGCCGAGGACGCACAGGAGCTGCGCCTCGACGACCCTGATGGTTACGTGCGCCGGGCCCGCGAGAGCATGGCCCGCCACGTCGACGCGATGGTCGCGTTCCTCGACCGCGGCGCGGAGGTGTTCGACTACGGCAACAGCCTGCGGGCGGAAGCGAAGCTGGGCGGGAGCACTCGAGCATTCGACTTTCCGGGATTCGTTCCCGCCTACATCCGTCCGCTCTTCTGCGAAGGCAAGGGTCCGTTCCGCTGGGTGGCTCTGTCTGGCGATCCGAACGACATCGCCGTAACCGACCGCGCGATGATCGAGGAGTTCGCGGATGACGACCCCCTGGTGCGCTGGATCAAGGCGGCCGGCGAGAGGGTCCACTTCCAGGGGTTGCCCGCTCGCATCTGCTGGATTGGCTACGGCGAGCGCGCGCGAGCCGGACTGCGCTTCAACGAGCTCGTGCGCACAGGCGCTGTCAAAGCGCCGATCGTAATCGGCCGCGACCACCTCGACTCCGGTTCGGTGGCGTCTCCGTACCGCGAGACCGAGGCCATGATGGACGGCTCCGACGCGATCGCCGACTGGCCGATCCTCAACGCGCTTCTCAACACATCGAGCGGCGCGTCGTGGGTGAGTGTCCATCACGGCGGTGGTGTTGGCATCGGCCGCTCGATCCACGCCGGCATGGTCGTGGTCGCGGATGGCAGCGCCGAGGCCGCGCGCAAGCTCGAGCGCGTGCTGACCAACGACCCGGGCACCGGCGTCATGCGCCACGCCGACGCCGGGTACGACCGCGCGCTCAAGGTCGCCCGCGAGCGCGGCGTCCGCATCCCGATGGCATAGTGAACGGCTCCGGCCTCTGGCACGCGGACCAGGCCTGGCTCGGCCATGTTGCAGACAACGTACTGATCGAGGTCATCAACGGAACCATCACCGCGGTCACGGAAGGAGTGGCTGCGCCCGCGGGCTCAGTGCGGCTCGAAGGCTGGACGATCCCCGGTCTCGCCAACGTGCACAGCCACGCGTTCCAGTCGAGCTTGCGCGGAACGACGGAATCAGGCGCCGGCGACTTCTGGGAGTGGCGACAGCTCATGTATCGAGCCGCGGAAAACTTCGACCCCGAAACCTACCTCAAACATGGCCGACACGTGTTTCGCGAGATGCTGGAGGCCGGCATCACGGCGGTCGGCGAGTTCCACTACCTGCACAGGTACGGCAACCAGATGGGCGAGGCGCTGCTCGAGGCCGCTGCCACGGAGGGCATCCGCATCACTCTCATCGACGCGTGCTACCTGCGGGGTGGGATGGACGGTAGACCGCTCGACGAAGTCCAGCAAACTTTTTCCGATGGCGATGCGGACAGTTGGGCGCAGCGCATGGATGCACTGAAGGACAGTGAAGGCGCGCGCATCGGAGCCGCCATCCACAGCGTGCGCGCAGTCGATCCGCACTCGATGCAAACGGTCGCCGCTTGGGCGCGCAAGCGCAAGACGCCGTTGCATGTACATCTCGCCGAGCAGCCGGCGGAGGTCGACGAGTGCCTGGCGGCGGAAGGCATTACGCCGGTGCAGCTGCTCGACCGCGAAGGCATACTCGGTCGGGATCTGACAGCAGTTCATGCGATCCACGTGACCAACGAGGACATCTCGCTTTTGGGCCGGCATGACGTATCGATCTGCGCGTGCACCACCACTGAGCGTGATCTCGGTGACCGCATCGGTCCGATCCGCGGGCTTGTCGACGCGGGCAGTTCCCTGTGCCTGGGCAGCGATTCCAACGCAGTCATCGACCTGATCGAGGAAGCGCGCGGAGTGGAGCTCGATCAGCGCCGCGCCACCGGGCGGCGAGTTCTGCACCAGCCCGAGGACCTCCTCCGAGCAGCTACGGTCGACGGCATGCGTGCGCTGGGCTGGGATTCCGGTGAGCTGAAGACTGGCATGCTCGCGGACTTCATCACGATCGGCCAGCGCGCTCCGACCCTGTGGCGGCGCCTCGACCTCGGCGACCTGGTGTTCTGCTCCTCTAGACACGATGTCAGCAACGTCGTGGTCGGCGGCAGGACCGTGGTGCCGAGATGAGGCGCCTTCGCAACATCGGCCGACTGTTTACCGGCACCGACGCGGGGGTGATCGAAAGAGCAGCCGTGATATGCGATGACGATGAGCACATCGCATGGTGCGGACGCGAAGGCGATGAGCCGCGCGACCTGCTCGGTTACGTCGCGCACGACGATGACTGCGCTGGCGGGCTGATGACGGCTGGGCTGATCGATGCCCACACGCATCCTGTGTATGGCGGCAATCGCATGGCCGAGATCGCGATGCGCTCGGCGGGAGCGTCGTATGAGGAGATCGCGAAGGCGGGTGGTGGGATCGTGGCCTCGGTCAAGGCCACGCGTGAGACGGCATCAGCTGCGCTCGAGCACGCGACCTCGACGCGGCTGAGCCGCTGGCTCGAAGGCGGCGCCACGACCGTCGAAGCGAAAACGGGGTACCACCTCGAGCGCGAAGGCGAGCTCGAGGCGACTCGCATTCTCAAGCGGCTCAGCGACCGCAACGACCTGCCGCGCATCGAGGTCACATTCCTCGCGGCCCATGCCCAGCCGCCCGATCGCCGCGCCAACCTCGACAAGTACGCCAAGCAAGTGGCGAGTTGGTGCCCAGACGCGCATGCGGCCGGCGCCCGGTTCTGCGACGTGTTCTGCGACCGCGGCTACTTCTCGGTTTCGCAATCGCGCCGGATCTTGAAGGCGGCGATCGAGGCCCAGTTGATCCCCCGCCTCCACGCCGACGAGCTCGCCCGCACCGGCGGCTCGCGCCTGGCCTCCGAGCTGCACGCCGCCTCGGCCGATCACCTGCTGTGCGCCAATCGGGGCGATGCGTTGGCCCTCGCGCGCGCCGGAGTCGTGGCCACGCTGGCCCCGGGCACTGCCTTGTCGATCGGAAAGCTGCCGCCAATCAAGGACCTCATGGCGGCGGGCGCCGTCATCGCCCTGGGTACCGACCACAACCCGGGCACGAGCGGAATTACGAGCATGAGCGTGGTCGTGGCCATGGCGGTGGCCGTATTCAAGCTGTCTGTCGAGAAGGCGCTCCTGGCCGCCACGGTGGGGGGAGCGGCCTCGATCTCGCGGCAAGATCGGGGCATTGTGGCCAGATCGATGCTGGCCGACCTCGTTCTGTGGGATGCCGAGCACGAGGGGGCGTTCGCCTGGGCGTACGGGCTCCGTGCACGACGGGTATGGCGGGGCGGGGCGCAAGTTCTGGGTTAAAAGCCGTTGTTAAAGCCGTTGCGGTTAACGTGCATTTGGCGTACAACGTTGGCTACAAATGACCGCTGCCATCACTAAACATAACAATCAACCGCGGTCGAATTGGAGGAATGGTACTAGTGGCTAAGTGGAACCCCTTGGCGTTAAAGCTCCTCATGTGGTTGATGGGCGTGTTGATAGTGGCGGGCTCGGCATTCCCGACCTGGATCCCGTTCGACACCTGGTTCGGCATCACGGCTTCGGTGGCCGGCGTCGCTTTCGGAGCTGGAATCATGATCGCCGGGTTCGACCCCATCGGCAACGTCAGCTGGGTTCGCGCCGTGATCCTGTACGCGATCCTGCAGGTGATCTACCAGAGCTTCCTTCAGATCTCGATCGGACGCTTCGACTTTGAGGCTTTCCTGGTCGCCGTCATCGTCGGCGGCATGCTTCTGTGGCTGTACCCGAACAAGGCCGAGCTCTGGATGCAGGGCAAGGGCGCGGATATGGGAAGCGGGGTGGCGCGCTCGAAGTCGTAGCTCATTGCACCAACGATTGAGAGGGCAGCACTCGCTGCCCTCTTCTTTTTAGGCCGTTCCCGGCTCGTCCCCCGACACGATCCAGCGGCCGCCGCCGCCCGTAGCGACCAGGTCGTCGGCCGCGCGCGGTCCCCACGATCCGACCGGGTAGACCTCCGGGTGGCCTTCCGACTCCCAGGCACTGATCAGCGGATCGACGATCTCCCACTGGAGCTCGATCTCCTCCGCGCCGGGAAATGCCGAGTGGCCGCCGGCCAGGACTTCTGAAAGTACGTTCTCGTAGGCATCAGGCAGCTCGGCGCGCGTCAGCTTTGCGTAATCGAGCCGCATTCCGGCGGGAACGAGCTCGAACCTCGGGCCGGGACGCTTGGCTCCAATCCGCAGCGTGATCCCTTCATCCGGCTGGACGCGGATCACGATCAATGTGGGAATGCCGCGCTGGCGGCGGCCTCCGATTCGCAGCAATGGAGCATCGCGCAGCTTGATCACGATCTCGGTCGCGCGACGTCGCAGTGCCTTGCCGGTGCGAACGAAGATCGGCACGCCATCCCATCGCCAGTTCTCGATGGACACTCGTGCAGCGGCATACGTCTCCCGCCGCGACTCCACCGCGACGCCATGCTCGTCGAGGTAACCCTCGTACTGACCTCTCACCGCGGCGGTCACGTCGAGCGGCGACATCGCTCGCAAAGCGGCGCGTTTGGCGCGGCGAACGTAATCGGCGTCGAAAGTCGTAGGTGGCTCCATGGTCACCAACGCCAGGAGCTGAAGGACGTGGTTCTGAATCATGTCGCGCACGGCGCCGGTCTGGTCGTAGTAACCGGCCCGCTGACCAATGCCCTCCTCCTCGGCTGCCGTGATCTGGATCGTCTCCACGAGGTTGCGGTTCCAGACCGGCTCGAAGAGGGAGTTCGAGAAGCGGAGAGCGAGGACGTTCTGCACTGTGTCTTTGGCGAGGTAGTGGTCGATGCGGTAGACCTGCATCTCGTCGAACGACGCGGCGAGCTGCGCGTTCAGCTGTTTGGCCGAGGCCAGGTCATGGCCGAGCGGTTTCTCGAGAACGATCCGGCGCGAAGGATCGCCTTTGGTCGCCATGTCCGAGCTGGCGACCGCGCCCAGAATTGGGCTGAAGGTTTCCGGAGGGGTGGCCAGGTAGAAGACCACGACCGGGGCACCGGCGATGAGCGAGTTGACGGGCGCGAACGTCGCTGGGTCGGAGTAGTCGAGCGTAACCCACTCGGCGTTCGCGGCCAGGGCGCTGTTGCCGCTCGCCTCTTTGATCAGGGTGCGGAACTCATCGGTCGTCTTGTGACTTCGCCCGGCGCCGATCACGCGCAGCTTGTGACCTTCGCGCACGACCAGCGCCCCCAAAGACGGGTAGATCTTGCGCTGGGCCAGGTCGCCCGAGGCGCCAAAAATGACGAGATCAACCCTATCCGCCACGTCAGTGAATGCTAGTGGCTACTCGGCGACGACTTCGGTGCCCGCGATCTCGTCATGCAGCGCGCGCATGCGCACCACGGCGAATGGCAGCGCGAGCAGCCGGATGACTGCCTGGCCGACGCTCACCCGCGATCCGTCCCCGGCGACCACCCGCTGCTTGGTGAGCGCGCCGCCGATCGTCCGGCCGGAGGTGCTCCAGCAGGCGATGTGGTAGCCGGCGGCGATGGCCACCAGCGTGGGCAGGCGCCTGCCTTTGCCGGCGACCAAGGCCGCCGCGACACACACGCCCGCATCGATCGCGGCCGCCGCGGCGCGGCGGGTGGGCGGGGCCGGCACACCGGGGGTTGGTAGGCGCCCGCGCTGCCTCAGCAAGTACAGGCGCAGCACGGTGTGATGGATCGGCAGCTGGATCAGCATGTAAACCGGCAGCGGTAGTCGCGGCCGGTAACCCTCCACCGAAGCTGTGATCCGGCCCTTCGCGGCTGCGATCCGAAGGTGTCCACCCGGCGCCCCGACGGCGAGGCCGCTTTCGATAGGAAGCTCGACAGCCGTCTTTGCGGTTTTGGGTGGTCCAAACCGGATGATCTCCAATGGGCCCAGTGTCAGCGCCGACCCTCTCTGGCGCAGCAGGCCGAAGGTGAGCCGGGTCATTTCCCGGAAGTAGTCCTTGCGAAGGTCGCGCCCCGTGACCTTCCGCGACGAGGCCACCGAATCCTCGACCGTCACGCGACCGCCAAACCATTTCATCGCAAGGGATATGTTGAAGCCGGATGCCGAAACTTGAGTTCTCCGCCGACGTCGTCGTGAGAACGAGTCCTGAGCGAGCCTTCGACTATTTCGCCGACTACCACCATGTGGCGCAGGTTCTCCAGGGCGTGACGCACTGGGAGCCAATTAGCTCGCGTTCGGCCGGAATCGGCGCCCGTTACAAAGTCGAGCTCACGGCGATGGGCTTCCCCCTCCGCAGCGTCCTGCGACTCGACCGCTGGCGGAAGCCGCATGAGATCGGTTGGGTCTCGGAATCGGGTCTGATCAAGCAGGAAGGGGGTTTCACGTTCACGAAGGTCCCCGAGGGCGTGCACGTCGGGCTCCGGATCGTGTATGAGCCGCCTGCCTCGGTGATCGGGTTCGCCGTCGCCAAGAGCGTTGACTGGGTCGTCCGGCAGCAGCTCCAGCAGGCGATGGAGCGAATACGCGACACCCTCGAGTCGGCGGGGACCTAAAGTCATACCGTGCGATTGAGCCGCGAGGCCCAGCGGATCCTGGGCCGCGCCCGGATCGGCATGCTGGCCTTGAGGGCCGCCCGCCTGCCGCTGGTCAACCCCGCCGCATATAGCTTCGCGGCGGGATCTTTGTGGATGACCACGTCTCGTTACGCGGCCAAGAACCTGATGGCGAGGCGCGACCCGCGGGCGGCGTTCTTCGTCGATGCCGGCGATCAGGGCGTGCTTATGCGCGGCACTCTGGAGGTATTCGACCCGCTCTCCCTGTCCAACCAGGTGCGTGCGGCGCTGGGCGGCCCCGGCCTGTACCTGGGGATGGCCGAATACGCGCTGCGCAACGTGCCATTCGTGGCCGGCTACGCGCTGGACATCATGCGACTGCCGCGTGAGTGGATGCCCTACAACCGGATCGTCCTGCAGCTTCACCCGCAGGATGTCGAAGTCGAGGACATCCGCGCGTTCCCACCCGCGCAGGCCGCTCGGGTGCCGGGCGTGCCGGCGGAGGTGAGCCGGCGCCTTGCCGGAGTCCCGCGCGGGTATGCCTGCTGGTTCGAGGGCGGTGCTCCGATCATCCGCCCAGCGCTCTGGGAGGTGGAACGGGGCTCAGTCACGCTGGCGGCCACTGACGGTCACCCCCGTGCGGGGACCCCAGGCGCATTGGTGGTCGAGTCACATCACAGCTTCCGGCCGTCCTTGATGGTCGGGGCCTGCGTACGAGGCACGTTCGGCGGCGGCGCGGACCGCTCCGCGATCGCTGAGCGCTATGCGATCGACCTGTCAGCAGTACCGGCAGCGTTCGAGCTCCGGCCGGAGCGTGTCACGTCATGGCGCGGCTTCGCCATCAGCACTTCCGTGCCCCGATCGGCGCGCAAGCTGCGCGTGGCCGAGGGCTAGCAAGCCTTGCCTAAGCCAGCCGCGCCAGGCTTACGGATCCGACGTTTTGCGGCCGGCGCGTGGACCGAATCACCCGATGCGGTGGTGACCGAAGAGCCCCTCCAGCTGCTTCTGGACGGCGCGCCGCTCGCCGTCGTCATGCGCACGCCTGGCGCGGACATCGAGCTCGCCCTCGGGCTTCTGTACGCCGAGGGAATCATTCGCTCGGCTGGAGATGTGCGTGGACTCCGCATCAGCGCCGAGGCGGGGGAGAGCGACGAGCGCATCGCCGCGGAGGCGGTTCTCGTGGAGTCGAACCAGGTCGATGTGAGATTGGCCGGCAAACCGCGCCGGAAGCCCGAGCGCTCAATGCTGTCGAGCTCGGCGTGTGGCGTTTGCGGAACGCAGATGATCGAAGACCTGCGGCGCGATCTCGCCGTCTTGCCGGCGGGGCCGCGCTTTAGTCCATCGATGCTCCCGGGTCTCGTGGAAAAGCTGCGCTCGGGACAGGGCGTGTTCGAGCGCACCGGAGGGCTCCATGCGGCGGGCCTCTTCAATGCTGGTGGCGACCTCCTTGCGCTGCGCGAGGATGTCGGCCGGCACAACGCGGTGGACAAGGTCGTCGGGCGTCTGCTGCTAGACGGCCGGCTGCCCGGGTCGCAGACTCTGCTCGTGGTGAGCGGCCGCGCCGGCTACGAGATCGTCCAAAAGTCGATTGGCGCAGGCATCCCGCTGCTCGCGGCAGTCGGCGCTCCATCGAGCCTCGCCGTCGCCCTGGCGCGCGAGTTCAACCAGACGCTGGTCGGGTTCCTTCGCGGCGACCGTTTCAACGTGTATTCGGGAGCAGACCGTCTAACAGACAGTTGACGAATCGCGGATGGATTCCGCGGGCTCGTGGCTAGGCTTGGTAGGCGTGGAACGCAGCGCCATTGGAGCTGCCCTCGTGTTCGTCGCGGTCGCGTGCGGCGGGCCGGCCAACTCCTCGAATCAATCTCCATCGCCAACGGTTCAAGGCGCCGACGGCATCCACAAGATCGAGCACGTGGTCGTGATCATGCAGGAGAACCGCAGCCTCGATCAGTACTTCGGCACATACCCCGGCGCCGATGGCCTCCCGCGTCAGGGCGGTCAGTTCACC
>VBHX01000214.1 GCA_005879945.1 Chloroflexota bacterium
GTGAGGATGCGAGATCGCGATCGCGCGAACGCCTCCGAGTTTTCGCACTACCTCGACGGTCGCATCATCGATCACAGTGATGCAGTCCCACAGCAGGTTGCCCTGCGGTGAGCGAATTAGCAATGCGCGCTGGCCTATGGCAAACGACGGCTCGGTTCCGATCCCGGTGAGGCCGCAGTCGTCGCGCATCTGGTTGCGATGCTCCTTGCGCAGATCATCAAGGGTCGTCCAGCGCTGCCCAGACCAACCGACGTACTGCCGCTCGTCCGCACAGATCGGGCATCGCTCAGGCGTACTGTCTGTCGATGCGAACTGAACGCCGCAGGTTGCGCAGATGTAGCAAGTCATCACGTCGCCGTCAGCCCTTAAGTACCTCTTTCAGTTTCTTGGCGAAATCGGCTGCATCGCTGTCGAAGCCGCCATGCGCACCGGGGAAGACCACGGCCTCGGACCCGAGTAGCTTCGCGAGCCGAACCCCACCTTCGTGAGCTAGCTCTCCCTGCGATTCGTCACCGACAGCGCTGACGATCCGGACCGGACCCTTCTTCAAAGCATCGAAGTCGGGTTCGTAATCGGCGATCGCCTGGAAGTAGTGTCCTAGCCAGAAGTCCATGTTCCGCTGCATGTTCGCCATCGCCTCGCGCTGCTCGGGCGTCGGCTCGCCTTGCGGAGGCGGCGGTCCGCCGCCGCGAATGTTGGTGTGAACCATGAACTTCTGCATTGCGGGCCCGATTCCGGACGAGCGATAGGTCGCGACGATGTCCTCCATCTCCGCGCGGCGGCGCGCCGGGTCGGGCATGACAGCGGGGGAGGGGATCTCGTGCGGGACCAGCGTCGCCAGCTGCTCGGGATGGCGAGCCGCAAGCTCGAGCGAGATCGTTGCACCGCCGCTGCTGGCGAACACGTTCGCCCTTTCCTTCGTGACCGCCGCGAGCAGGCGGTGAACGTCATCGGCGAAGACCTGCACGATCTGGTCATCGTCGAGTGGACCTTCGAGCGGGCTGTGCGACAACCCCCGCGGGTCGTAGGTGACGACTGTGTAATCGGACTGGAGATGGCCGGCGATGTTGCGGAACGCGCCGGCGTCGGCAGGTCCGCCCGGCATGAACAGCAGGACGGGGCCTGATCCGCGAAGCTCGTAGTAGAGGCTCGCGCCAGGCACCTTCAGCGTGTGCGTACCTTCTTTCGAATTCACCTTATCCATGCAATCGTCTCCTTGCGGTGTTGGTCACTGGTCATAAGGACTGATCTAGACGGAGAAACTCATCGGTTCGATCGGCCGGAACGGGCAAGGCGGGTGTGGTGTATAGGCGGTACAGGTCGTGCGGAATCTGACCTCGGCAGGTGTGCTTGTTGCTGTGATGGCGTTGGCCAGCAACACCTCGCACTGTAGCCCGTCCAGAAAGTCGTCGGCTGCGACCGGATGCCACGCTGCTTCTCCCGCCGGAGCCTTCTCCGGCGAGGTCCAGGGCACCGCGACCGGTGCCACCGTGTGGGCCTGGTTCATGCAGAATTATCCGCCGTAGGCGGGTGTCGAGGACAAGACGATCTGGCGCCTCGACGGACCGAACACTGCGTACCTTCCCATCTTCAACTTGATCGGGCCGGCGAACGCCCGAGGACAACTCGATTGGGGACCCGCGTACCACCTCAGTTCAACATGGAACCGTCCTGGCGATGAGTACGGCACCGGCCTCCTGTTCCCGGTCCCGGGCTGCTGGGATGTGCACGTCAGCGTGGGAGGTGTGACCGGCGACGTCTATGTCGTCGTCAGCTGACTCCATAATTTCGTCGTGCCGACGGTCATCCGCGACGGAGTGCGGCTCCACTACTCGGATTCGGGCCACGGCCCAGCCATTTTCTTCCACACCGGCGGCGGGGGAGACGGCACGATGTGGCAGACCGCAGGCTATCTGGACGCCTTGCCTGGCCGGCGCTATCTGCTGTTCGACCACCGAGGTCATGGATTGAGCGACAAACCTCAGGATCTGGATTCACACCATATGGACGACTACATCGCGGATGTCATCGTGGTGCTGGACTCCGCCGGCGTCGAGCGGGCCGCGATGGTCGGTTACTCCGATGGCGCCCGACTCATTTATGCGCTGGCCGCTCGCCATCCGGAGCGAGTAGCAGCGATTGTCGGCATCGGCGGCGTAGGGCACCCGGACGACACCAGCGACTGGCGCCGGGAGTTGGCGACGGAGGTACGTCAGACGGGCTTCCGTGAATGGCTCGAACAGGGGTCGACCGGTGAGTCGGAGCCGGCTCCAGCATGGTTCATGGAAAACCTTGCCTCGACTCCGGCCGAGATGTTCCTACTCGAGCTCGAAGGCTGGGCGGATGCTCCGCGCGACTGCGATGACTTTCCGCGCATTGAAGCTCCGACTCTCATCGTCTGCGGGGAGGACGAGAACACCGACGGAGCCGCCGAGCTGGCTGTGGACGCGCTCGCGATCGGAGAAGCTTTCGTGATGCCGGGCTTCGGCCACCTGCAGGCGTTTTGGCGATCCGACGTCACGGCCCCGATCATCAGCGAATTCCTAGCCCGGCAGGTGCCGGTGCCTGCGACTGCGCGTTCCTAACCAGCCTCACCCCTTGATCGCCGGCGTGGAGTCTTGGCTTGCTTCTCTTGGTCGGCGCGGGCAGCCTTGGCCGCCTTCACGCTGGCCTCCAGCGCGGCCATGAGATCGAGCACGCGCGTCGGAGAAGGTGCAGTCGGCACCTCTTCGATACTTGGAGTTTTCGCTTCGATTGCGCCGAGCAAACGCCGGCGGTGCTCGTCCGGGTAGCGCTCGGGCTCGAATGGTCCCGACAACGTGTCGATAAGCAGCCGCGCCATCTCCAGCTCTTTGTTGGTCGGCGTCGCGTCTGCGTTGGGAATCCAGAAATCCGCGGCCACGACCTCGTCCGCGTGGACCATTGTCGTCAGCAGCATCACCTCGCCGTAGGGACGAATCGCTGTCAAGTAGCGCCGCGACCGGAGCGTGAACCACGCGATGGCCATGCGGTCGGCGGCGGCCATGGCCTGGCGGAGGACGCGGAATGGGGAGGACCACTCGCGATCGGGGACCACGTAGTAGCGGGACTCGAAGTAGATCGGATCGACCGCGGAGACATCGACGAACTGCTCGACATCGATGACGCGATTGCGCTCGGGCGCGAGCGCGGCTACTTCCTCGCGGGTCATGCTCACGTACTGGCCAGGAGCGACCTCGTAACCCTTGCGAATCTCCTCGTACACGACCTGTTCCGAGCTACGAGCCTCGTAGGTCGGCAACGGCAGCTCAACGTTTTCACGGCGCACGCCTCCGGGAAGTTTCATCGCCGGCGCGTAATCGGGAATTTCGAACTCTTCGACCGCCGGCTCCGACACGCGGACATGCCGCACCCTTCGGCCGCCGCGATCCAGTTCGTGGAATCGCACGGTCTTCTTCTTGACGGCGGGGTACAGGCGAACGGGCACGACCACGAGGCCGAGCGACAACGAGCCGGTCCAGACGGCAGTGGGCATCCCTACCTTCCTCGATCCGAAATGCTAATCGGCGTGATCAGTGAGTCAGCGCTACGATTGGTTAGGGCAAACGCATGTTTGGGGGCTTGAGGCTCGCTCCGAGCGTTCGCGTCGCGCTGGAGCGCAGGTGCGGTGGGGCGTGCGAGAGATGTGGGCTGGAGTGGCGCTGGGCGCTCTACGTCTTTCGAGTCGACGAAACCGCGAGCTGCACCGCCGCCAACCTGATCGTCCTCTGCGGCACGTGCTCTGCCGGCCACTCCGATGAGTTCGCCCCATTCGTAGGAAACCGCAGCAACCGAGACCGTATCCTCACCGCGAACAACCGGCGAGGCGGCACCGAGCCTCTGACGGCTGGCCGGAGGCGAGGGTTGATCGCGGCCCGCGGCGGCTGCTGCGAGGTGTGCGGAGCATCAGCCGCCGAGCGCGTGCTCCAGGTGCATCACCGGCTGGCGGTGCTGCAGGGCGGCGACGACCGCGAGGAGAACCTGCAGGTTTTGTGTTTCGCGTGCCATCATCACCTGGAGCCGTGCTCCACAGGCTGCGGGGCGTGGGCGAGCAAACGGTTTGGAATCTGCCGTAACTGCCAGATGCGAAACATGCTCGAGCAGCTGATCCCGGAGGCGACGTGGGACGAGATCAAGGCCCACTTTCCAGGCTTCGTAGCGCAGTGGAAGCCGGGCTACGAACCGCTTTCGCTCACACCCCGACCGGTTCCTGCACAAGAATGACGGGCAGCCGGCCGTTGGCGAGCCAGCCGGACGTTACCCCAACGGTACGGAGCTGGCGTTGTCTGTCTCGATCGATACCGCGACTCTGGCCCGAGATTGGCTGTGACGTTCTCGAAACCGTTATGGGTCGCGGGCCAGTCGAGAGGAGATTGATCCGACCCTCACGGCTAGGCCGCGCTGTCGCTTCGGCGACGTCGCAGGCGGCGGCGCTCGCGGCGAGCGTGGGCGTCGGCCGTCGGTTCGACCTCTACATCAAGTCCCTCGAGCAAGCTTCCATAGCTCGCGCTGACTACCGCCGCGGTCAGCATTCCGATCAGCGCTGACAGCAGCCCGAAGATCAGCGCCGCAGCCGGGATCACCACGAACCAGTCGTCCTGCAGCGTCTGCAGCAGGCCGATCCGGTCGCCGAACGGCAGCAGCGCCTGGTCGATGCCGGTCGTGAAGCTCAGTGTTCGCATCCAATCCAGGATCGCGCCCGCGCCGAACGCGATCACCGCGCCAAGCACGCCGCCGATGAACAGGCCCGGCACGAAACCGGCCCAGGCGCCCGTCACGAGTGCCGGCACGAGCGGAACCGCCCTGATGCGGAAGTGTTGCGGTTCTGTGCTCATAACGCGCCTTTCAGCTCGAGTAAATGTACGTGGAGGCGCCGGCGCCGCAGCCATATCAAGGCCACGGTGATCGCAACCAGTAACAAGACGGGCACCGCCAATGCATAACTGACATACAGCCAGACGTGATTGGCCTCTGAGGCAGCTGTCGCTACTCCCGAGCCTCTCGACGGCTTGCCCGCCACCGGTGGAGCCGGCGCCGTGATCACTCCGAAGCCCGCAGCCGCCACTGGCGCCACCGCCCGCTCAGTCCCTTCGGGCCGGAACAGCCCGAAATGCTCCACCGTCACACCCTGCACATCAGTCCAGTAGTCCTCCAGCGACCACCACACCGCGGAGCCTACATATCCGCCCGTGAACGTGTCGAAATGCGTCACCAGCGCCGGATATGTGTTCGCGAACAGTTCCCGCTGTTGCCGATCACCGCCGCCCGACCAAACCCAGCCCCCGAACTCCAGCACCATGATCGGCTTGCGCGGATACGTCTGGTGCGCCAGCGCGAGCGCCTGCGACGTCCCCGGCTCCGGAGTCAGCCCGCCATAGAACACCCCGTAATAAAAGGTGTAGCCGGCCACGTCCAGCGGTGATGAGGTCGGGTCGGATGGATTCGATCCGTACATCGCCTGGCCGGTCAATCGCGTGCCGTCGATCTTCCGGTCCAGGTCGTGCAGCGTCTGCATGGCCGAGACCCGCTCGGCCACACCCGTTGACTCGTTCGCGAACCCGTGAAACAGAACCGAGGGCCGGTTGAAATCGCGCAGCGCCATCTCGGCCAGCATCTGCTGCGGAATGCCTCGGCTCATCACCAACGAGAACGTCTCCGGCGTGTAGTGGTTGAGCGGGATCTCCTCCCAAACCCCAAGCCCGATCCGGTCCGCCAGCATCAGAAGCGCCGGGTTGCCGGGCACGTGGTTCGTGCGCAGAAGGTCCGCATTGACCGCCTGCGCGTGCCGAACCTGCACCAGCTCGTCTGCGGCCGACGGCGGCGTGCCGCCTGCCGGCAGCCCGTTCACGGGCGGCGACACCTTCTCGTCGTGCACCGCCACGCCAGTGAACGCGACCGGCTGGCCGTTAAGCAGCAGGCGCGGCGCTCCAGGATCGACCTGGATGCGCCGCAGGCCGAACGAGTCGTAGTAGTTGTCTCGCACCAGGTCCTGGCTCGCCACGATCACACCCAACACATACAGCGCCGGCGTCGCCAGGTTCCAATGGTCGGCGTCGTGGAACTCGAAGCTCGCGCCGCGCTGCATGACGCCATGCGCGGCGACGGACAACTTGTCGACTGTGAACATGGCCACCGGCTGACGCTCTGGCGGGATCAGGTTCAGCGGGTCGGGGTCGAGGAGGTTTGCCTCGGTCACCTCCGCCGGCAGGACCTCGACGATGATCGCCACGTTGTCGATGGCCACATCGCTCGAGTTCTGCACGACCACGCTCACGTCCGCGGCGTCGAGGTGAGGGACCACGTCCGCGCGCACGACGTGCAGCACATCGCTCGCCTCGAGCCACACCGGGCCTGTGATGCCCGCGTAGTCCCACGAATCTGCCAGTCCCCACGGGACGATGTCGAGGCGCGTCCCTCGCGGCGGATCAATGAATCGCACTGCGAGCGTATTCGTCGCGTCCGGCACCAGCGACTTGCTGACGTCGAATGCGAACGGTGTCCAGCCGCCCTCGTGGTAGCCGAGGTATGTGCCGTTAAGCCACACATCGGCGAGGTAGTTCACGCTCCCGAACTTCAGCGACACGGCCGACCCCGACCAATCAGCCGGCACTATGAAAGTGGTCCGATACCAACCATCGATCGGATGTCCTCGCGGCGGGGGATTGACGCTGCCCGGCACCGCCGTTGCCGACCAGGAACCATCGTCGAAGCCCGGCTTGTCGCGTCCCGCCGCCTCACGAACCAATCCGCCCAGCGATTGCCGCCGCGGCGCGAACGTCATCTCTTCATTCAGGTCCGCGGCCTGGAAACGCCAGCCGGAGTTCAGCTCCAGGCGTGGTCGGGGCTGCCGGCCGAAGCCCGGCACCGGTGATCCCGACTGCATCGCCACGCGGCCGCCATCAACCGCCTGGAAGCCGAGGGTCGGCTGCAATGCGGAGGCGGTGGAGTTCACGTTCGTTCCGCACGCCGCCAGCCCGAGCTCTGCAGCGATCACAACCAGCGCCGCGATAAGGCGGGGCATTAGGCCGGTCAAAGCCAACTAATAGAAACGCATGGGGAGGGGGGAACGAGCCATTTCAAGTTCACGCCCCTCTCCCCGACCCTCCCCCCGAACGGGGGGAGGGGGGAAGCTACCGAAAGAATCTCTGCCGGCTAGCTCTGCATCTTGAGCAGACCGAACGACGCACCCTGCGGGTCGCTCAGGATCGAGAAACGCCCACCGGGGAACTCCTGCGGCTCGAGCAGCTCCTTCGCGCCGAGCTGGACAGCCTTCTTCGTCGTTGCGTCTACGTCCGGCACGTTGAAGTACACGAGCCAGTAGCTCGGCACCTCGGCCGGAACCATCGAGTTCATCTCCATACCGCCGGCAATGCTCTCGCCACCGGCCAGGAACTCCGTGTATTCACCCTGCTGGCCTTGGCCCATCGGGCTCTTCTTCTCGCCCCAGCCGAACAGCTTCTTGTAGAAGGGCTTGGCCTTGTCGACGCCGCGCGAGTTGAGCTCGGCCCAACCGTACGAGTTGGCCTCGCCCATCACCTGCGCGCCGCCCATCTGCTTCGATTGCCATAGACCGACGGCGGCTCCGCTCGGGTCGGCGATGATGGCCATCGCGCCCTGCGGACCGACCTCCATCGGGGCCACGATCACCTTGCCGCCCGCGGCCTCGGCCTTCTTGACGCCGTCTGCAACGTTGGGGCTGCTGATGTACACGGTCCACGCGGACGGCGCCTCGGCCATCTGCTTCGGGCCGATGCCGGCGACGTCCTTGCCGCCGAGCTTGGCCATCGCGTAGCCACCGTACTGCGGGTCGGGATTGACTTCGATCTTCCACCCGAACAGCTTCGAATAGAAGTCGCGCGCACCCGCTGCATCACTACTCGAAAGATCTACCCAGATAGGTTTGTTCGCGACTGCAGTTTTGGCTTCAGCCATATTCTTCCTCCTTGAAAATCCCCGAGCTATCGCTTGGACAAGAACCCCGGCGACCAAACCCTCACAAGCCTGGGCGGCGACTGGGGACAGCCCCATTGTGCTCCCTCTTGGGTAAGCGGTGGGTTAAGGGTTCGGGGGCAATGTAACCCGAGCCTGTAACCCCAAGAGGGCCGGTATCAGAAGGGGTCTTGTGACTCCGCCGGCTTGGGGAGGCACGCGCTATGTCACATGCGGGGATCCGAGTTCGGCCAGGCTTACGAACCTGGTTCGTTCTGGCGGCAATCTTTCTAGTTGGAGCGCTTCAGCTCGCGACCGGAAACCCGGCCCGCGCCGGGGGCAGCGATACCGAGGGATTCACACAGACCAATCTCGTCTCCGACCTTCCTGGCGCGAAGACCCAGGACGCTCACCTCAAGAATCCATGGGGCATCGTGCACAGCCCGACGAGCCCGTGGTGGGTCTCAGACAACAACGGCAACGTGTCCACGCTCTACGACGGCGCCGGCAACCCATTCCCGCCGAAGGCAAATGGCGGTCCGCTCGTGGTCGGTATCCCCGCACCCGATGGCACGCTGACCGGTGCTCCCACCGGCGTCGTCTTCAACGGCAATCCGAATGACTTCAAGGTCACCGACGGCAAGAAGAAGGAGCCAAGCCTCTTCATCTTTGCGACCGAGGACGGAACCATCTCTGGCTGGAGTCCCAACGTGAGCTTCACCCAGGCGTTCATCGCCGTCGACAACTCGCAGATCCCCAACGCAGCGAACGGCGCGGTGTACAAGGGCCTCGCAATCGCGCAGACCGAATCGGGACAGCGACTTTACGCAACCAACTTCCGCGCCGGCACGGTCGACGTGTTCGACTCGAAATTCAACCCGGTTCTCAAGACCGGCGCCTTCCTGGACAGTGAGATACCGGAGGGCTACGCGCCATTTGGCATCCAGGCGATCGGCAGCCGGATCTACGTCACCTACGCCAAGCAGAACGAAGCCAAGCACGACGACCTCAAGGGCCCGCACCGCGGCTTCGTTGACGCCTACAGCCTCGAGGGCAAGCTGCTGAAGCGGCTGATCTCGCGCGGCGCGCTCAACTCTCCATGGGGACTCGCGCTCGCGCCTGCGGGATTCGGTGAGTTCGGGGGAGACCTGCTCGTCGGCAACTTCGGCGACGGCACCATCAACGCCTTCGACATCCACTCCGGCAAGTTCGAGGGCACGCTGAGCGACACCAGCGGCGCGCCGATCGTGATCGACGGACTATGGGGCATCGCGTTTGGCAACGGCCACCTCGCGGGCCCGACCGGAACCCTGTTCTTCGCCGCCGGGATCAACGATGAGGCGGATGGCCTCTTCGGGACACTCACGCCGGCGCCTGACTCAGACGACTAGCAACTGACAACATCCCGGTAGTCACGCCGCTGCGGCCTCGATGGCCGTGGCGGCGTTTTCATTTCTGATCTCAGGCATGCCTCGTGGAATCATTAAAACTTGACTTGAATCCGACACTCCTGTTCGCGGTCGCGGGCGGAATGATCCTCGCATGCGCGGTCGGCGCGGCCGCCAGCAGATCGGTCCGCACGTTGCGCTAGACGCAGAGCCGCCCCGCCCAGGTGTCTGGGCAGGGGCGGCGTCGCAGGTCCGATTACTTCAGTCGCCGTCCTCGCCGAAGAAGACACCGTTCCGCTCGTTGGCGATCTGGGCAAAGTTGACTTTTTGATCGCCACCGGTGGTGTGGAACCTGTCTCCGCCAGTGCGACCGCTCCACGAGATGTGGGCGTTCGTCTGCACGAATTCCATCCGGAACGGATTGGTTGGGTTGCTGAAGGAACCCCGCTTCTTGGCTCCAGACCATCGAAGGTCGAACGAAACCTTACCCGCCGATGGCGGCGCGAAGTGGAACAGGCCATTCGGAATGGCGCCATAGTCGGCAATCGAGAGGTTGGATAGCTTGAGTCTTGCCTCCGCATCCTCGACGTCCGCCTCGACGGCGTGGTCTGGGATGGCGATTGTCCAGAACAGGCCGCTGGCCGTGATTCCCGGGTCGTAGTCGTGGATCTGGGTGTTGAAAGTCGGGTCAACCTGACCCTTGTAGACGTCGAGTCAGATGAAGGCGAAGGTGCCGCTGTGGCGTTTGCCGTCAGTGCCGATGTAGACGCCTTTCATGAAGCGATTGTCCGAACCGAAGTGGGGTCCATCCAACGCCTTGCCGTCGTGAACTCCTACTCCAGGGCCTTCGATGTCGGCCACGCCGACAACACCTTTGAAGTTGAAGATCGACGAGACATCCGTGTTCGCGACTGGAAACTGGAAGTGAAACAGGACCTCGCCATTCGGCCCGGCGATCGTTGTGCCGTATGGAATTGGAGTCGGGGCTGCTACCGATTCTTTTCCTTGAGCAAGCTGCGGCATCCAGATGCTCGAGGTAACCGCCGCCCCGCCCGCGAGTCCCGCCGCAGCCAGGAAATTGCGCCTGGAGAGCGCCCGTTCCCAGAAGTGCGCGTGAGCATACGGATGGTCGGCGATTGGCGAGGATGCGAGCACCCCCAGCCCTTGTTGAGTGAGGTTCATAGGCCCCTCCTTACTCCACCGGACAGTGGCGCGGCGCGAACAATTGCGCCGTACTTCTCGACAGGCTACTGCGGGTCGGCCAGAAGCGCCATAGGCCAAATGACAGGGGCCTATCAGGCTCGTTGGGACGTCCCGGCGTACGATCACGACCGACGTCGCGGCCACATTGTTAAGAGGGAGTTTGTATGCGTGATCCACAAAGCAATGCGCAAGTCAGCTCCCGAGTGACCTAGAACCTGAACACGCAACCGGAATACGACGCCCTGATCGTCGGCGGCCGCGCCGCCGGCGGCAGCCTGGCGCTGCTGCTGGCGCGCCACGGAAGGAACGTCCTCGTCGTGGATCGCGACGAGTTTCCAAGCGACACGATGTCGACACACTTCATGAACCTCGGCGCGGTGGGCGCATTGAAGCGACTCGGCGTGGTCAACGACATCCTCGCCGCGGGCTTCCGGCGCGTGACGAGGCACCGCACGTGGGTCGGCGATTGCTGCTTCGAGGGCCCGGCCGCCCCACCTGGCGGATTCTCGCTGTGTCCGCGACGCGTCGTCCTGGACGCCGTGGTTCTCGACCACGCAGTGAAGGCGGGCGCGCGTTTCGAGCACAAGACTCGAGTCGAGAGCCTGGTTCGCGACGGTGAGCGCGTCGCCGGAGCAGTGCTCCAGACGTCCGGTGGCGAGCGTCGCGAGGTTCGGGCGCGAGTCGTGGTTGGGGCGGACGGGAAGTCTTCGAAAGTCGCCGAATGGGTCGGCGCGACGGCGTACGACGCCGTACCTGCGCTCCGGCCTGCCTACTACGGCTACTTCCACGGCATCGAGCCGCGGCCAGAGCCCACGCTCGAGCTTTTCTTCGGTGGCGACAACATCACGTTCTTTTTTCCGATGCCGCGAAGGCGAGGACTGCATCGCGATCGAGATCCAGCCGGAGGAGTTCGAGGAGTTTCGATCACGCCTCAGCACCGAATTCGAGGCTCGCGTGCGCCGGCTGCCGGAGATGGCACGCCGGATGCAGAACGCCCACCTCGAGGGCAAGCTCATGGGCGTCAAGGGCATCGACAACTATTTCCGCAAGCCCTTTGGCCCGGGTTGGGCGCTCACCGGAGACGCGGGATACCTCAAGGATCCCAGCACGGGGACCGGGATCGGAGACGCGATTGAGCAGTCCTTCATGCTTGCCGAAGCGCTTGGCGCCGCTTTCGATGGCGCCGACTGGGAGGCGAGCATGGCGGCCTTCCATCACAAACGCGACCAGATGATGAAGCCGATATACGACGCCACGCTTGACTTCACCCGCACGCGTGACATCGGTCCAGCTCAGCAGGCCGTGCTGAAGGCTCTCTTCATCAGCCCCTCGACGGCGCGCGCGCTCGCGCACAGTACCGTGGCTCAACTCCCGAGCCTGCTTTCGCAGAGTGCACATACCCAGGCCATGTACATCAGCCGAATGTTCGAGCCGGCTCCGGACCCGGCCAAGACCTGATGCCGCGCATCGAGGCGAACGGGCTCGGCTTCGAGGTATCAGACGAAGGCGCGGGAACGCCCGTCGTCCTTCTGCATGGCTTCCCCGATACGTCAGTGATCGGACGTCGCCGACTATGCGTTGACCAAGATAGTCGCAGACGTGATCGGGATCATGGACGCGCTGGGAATCCAGAAAGCACACGTAGTCGGCCATGACTGGGGCGCGGCGGTGGCCTGGGGTGTGGCCATGTTCGCGCCTCATCGCGTCGATCATCTGGTCGCGATTTCCGTCGGCGCCCCCGGCGCCGGGGGGCCGCCGACCCTGGAGGCGCTGCAGAAGAGCTGGTATCGGATCCTGTTCCAGTTCGAAGGTATCGCCGAGGACCTCGCTCAGCGCAACGACTGGTATCTGCTGCGCGAGATGCTGCAGGGCGGAGGGGACGACTTCGAGCGCTACAAGGCCAACCTATCGGAACCAGGAGCCGTCACCGCCGCGCTCAACTGGTATCGCGCCAACCTGCCGGTGGAACGGCTGATTCCGGCCGGCCCTGGTCCGCAGTTTCCGCCAGTCGTCGCTCCCACGATGGGCGTATTCGGCACCGCCGACCTGTACCTGACGGAGGCGGCGATGACCAGCTCAGCGTCGAAGGTCACCGGGCCGTGGCGATACGAGCGGCTCGAGGGAGTCGGTCATTTCATTCCACTCGAGGCACCGGAGCAGCTCAACCGGCTCCTTCTGGACTTTCTGCGTTGACGAGCCTCTACATCTGGCTGAAGTTCTTCCACATCTTTGGTATCGCTGTCTTCCTGATGGGGCACGGCGTGTCGGCCGGCACCTCGCTCGCGCTTCGCGGCCGTCCGCTCGACCCCATGAGCCGAACCCTTCTCCGACTGTCGATCCGCTCGCAGGCAATCGTTTGGCCGGCACTCGGGCTCATCGTGGTGACCGGGGTGTGGATGGGCTTCGCGGGCTCGTGGTGGCGAACGGGCTGGATCTGGACGTCCATCGCCATTTTCGTGGCGGTGCTCATAGTCATGGGCGCTCTGTCCGTTCCGTACCACGGTGCGCGCGCCGTGAAGGAGGACGCGGTCGCGGACTCACCGCTCGCGCGCAGCAGGCCGATGGCGCTATTGCTGACCGGAGTGGTTGCCCTCATCGCCTTGTTGTTCCTGATGGTGGTCAAGCCGTTCTAGATGGACGCTGACGCGCAGGACCGCGCCTTCATGCTCATCAGCGGATTCCGGGTCACCCAGATGGTCCGGGCAGTGACCGAGCTGAGGATCCCCGACCTGGTCGCGCACGAACCCAGAAGCGCAGACGACCTGGCGGCTTCGGCTGGCGTGCAGGCCGAACCGCTGCGGCGAATCCTTCGCTGCCTTACAGCCGCCGGAGTCTTCGTCGAAACTGAGGACGGCCGCTTCGCAGCAACGCCGATTTCGGAGTGTTACCGCGATTTGCCTGGGACCCTCCGCGGCCCGGCCCTGATGCTCCCCAGCGAGAGTTACGAAGCGTTCGGCGCTTTGATGCATACCCTGCACACGGGCGAGCCGGCCTTCGAGCACGTATTCGGGATGTCGCGCTGGGAGCAGCTGGCCCAAGATCCGGCAAAGGCGGCGATCTTCAATGCCGCCATGCAGTCGGGCACCGAGCAGGTGCGTGACGCGGTCGCGTCGGCATGCGAATTCAACGGCATGGGCAGCATCGTTGATGTCGGCGGTGGCCGCGGAACACTGATCGCCGGAATCCTGAAAGCCAATCCCCATCTGCGGGGGACAGTGTTCGACGTTGAAGCCGGACTGGCTGAGACCGACGCCTACCTCAAGCAGGTGGGAGTCCGGGATCGCTGCGAGATTGTCAGCGGAAGCTTCTTCGAATCCATTCCCGCCGGGCACGACGCGTATTTGCTCAAGAACATCGTCCACGACTGGAACGACGAAAAGGCCGCCATAATCCTGGCCACTTGCCGCAAGGCGATGAAGCCAGACGCGTGTCTACTTCTCGTCGAGCAGATCGTCCCCGCTCGTGCGGAAGATTCTGCCGCCATCCCGCCGCATCTTCATGGTCGACGTTCAGATGCTGGTGATGCTGGCCGGCCGCGAGCGAACCGAAGACGAATATCGCGAGTTGCTGCGTGCAGCGGGTTTGCGGCTGACGCAGGTGATTCCAACCGATTCCCGATTCCAGCTGATAGAAGCGGTCCCTGCCTAGCCCGACGGCGCCTTCTTGCGACCCAGCTCCCACCCAACCCAACCCGCCCAGACGGTCGCGCTCAGCGACCCAACGGCGATGAAGAGCGAACCCACCGCATCGGGCAGAAGCACGCCGGCATCTCGAAACGCCAGCACGGCAAAGCCGAGCAGATATAGCGCTGCCACAACCAGGCTGAACCACCCCAGGCCTGGGCTGAAGATGCGCTGGTCCAACGCGGCGCGTCCGGTCCAGTAGCTGGCGGCGCCAGCAAAGATGAGGAAGCCGCGCTCCATCCAGTTGATCACCGCCGACCATATGCTTGAGGCCCCGCCGATCGCGGCCAGGTCTTGAGCGTTTGCCCCCGGCGTGTCGCGCACCACGGCCTGGGCTGATCCGATCTGCAGCAGCATCCACAGGATGCCGAGCATGCCGGCACCCAGGAAGGAGGCATACAACAGCTCGCCGCGAAGACCGTGACCCAAACGCTGCCGCAGCACCACGCCGAGCGGTAGAAGGTTCAGGAACGCCCCTACCAGCAGCAGGAACGCGACGTAAAGCTCGGGCCAGATCTTGCGCACATACGCGTAGTGAACGGCAAGGTCTTCCGTGGAAGGGATGCCGGAGCTGACCACCGCGGCGGTGACACCGCCCACGAGCGCGAGGGCTCCGTACGCCCATGCGTACCAGCGACCGTCTCTGCCCCAGTCGCCGTCCTGCATGTTCTAGTCCGCGAAGTCCCAGGCTCGGATGGTGCCCTCGATTCGAACGCCTATCTCGCCTTTGTCGGGGGTCGTCGGCTTCGAGCCCAGGTAGTGGTGCCAGATCCGCTGGCGCAGCTCGTGAAGGCCTTCCGTAAACAGCCTCGCGCTGCCGCGCAGCTCCAACCCACGGAGTGGCTCTACGTTCTCGTACACGGCGACGCTCGCCCGTGCGTCCCGCCGAATGTGCTGGGCCTTGACGTCGCTGCGGCCGATGGCGATGTTGAAACCACCGTCCGCCCATTCAAACCACACGGGCGACAGCAGCACGTCGCCGCTCTTTCGGTAGGTCGCCAGGGTGGCCACCAGCGGCCGCGAAAGCAGGTCGCCGAGATCGTCCACTGAGAGATTGGTGCGCACCGCGACTTAAGGTAACCTGCGCGCCCATGGGTGCGGGAATTCTGTCGGGGCTGCGGGTCGTCGAGATCTCGGCCTTCATCGCGGCACCCCTCGGCGGCGCGACCCTGGCGGCAATGGGAGCAGATGTCATCCGCATCGATCCACCCGGTGGCGGCGTCGACATCGGGCGCTGGCCGCTGCATCGCGGTCGCAGCCTTTATTGGGCTGGTCTCAACCAGGGCAAGCGCTCGGTCACCATCGACATGCGTCATGCACCCGGCCAGGAGAAGGTGGCGAAAATCATCACGGCTCCCGGCGACGGCGCCGGCATCTTTCTCACCAACCTGCCGTCGTCCGGCTGGAGCTCGTACACGGAGCTCAAGAAGGTGCGCGACGACCTGATCATGCTCTTGATCACAGGCAACCGCGACGGGACCGCGGCGGTCGACTACACAGTCAACGCGGCGCTCGGCTTTCCTTTAATAACGGGCCCCGACGGATACGAAGGTCCCGTGAATCACGTGCTGCCGGCGTGGGACGCCATGACCGGCTTTCTCGCCGCGACTGCGATACTCGCCGCCGAGCGCCACCGCCGCCTCACAGGCGACGGCCAGCTCGTCGAGCTCAGCCTCTCGGATGTCGGTCTTACCGTGGCCGGGCACCTCGGCTTCATCGGCGAGGCCGTCATCGAGGAAACGCCGCGCGGACGCTTCGGCAATCACGTTTATGGAACTTTCGGCCGCGATTTCGTCACGCGCGATGGGCGGCGCGTGATGGTGCTCGCGCTCACGCCGCGGCAGTGGCGCAGCCTCGTTGAGGCGACCGGGCTCAGCGGCGAGTTTCGCAACCTCGAGGCCCGCCTCGGCCTCTACTTCAACGACGAGGGCGATCGGTGGCGAGGGCGCCAGGAAATCTGTGACCTGTTGGAGGCGTGGATCTCTGTGCGCACGCTCGCGAGCGTGGCCGCCGCGTTCGACGCCAACAAGGTGATGTGGGGGCCGTACCAAACATTCAAGGAATTGGTGGCCGACGACCAGCGTGCATCCAGTGCAAATCCGTTGTTCGCCGATGTCGAGCATCCCGGAATCGGCACGTATCCGACGCCGGGTTCGCCGCTGCGATTCGGTGGGGTGGAGGGGGTGGCGCCGAAGCCGGCGCCGAAGCTGGGCGAGCATACGGATGAGGTGCTTCGGGAGTTCGATCTTTAGCGGACTCCCCACCCGGCGCTGCGCGCCACCCTCCCCGCACGGCGGGGAGGAGAAAAGCGCAACACTCCCGCACGGCGGGGAGCAGAAAGCGCCACCCTGCCCGCACCGCGGGGAGGAGAAAAGTCCCCACGCGGTGGGGAGGACACTCAG
>VBHX01000215.1 GCA_005879945.1 Chloroflexota bacterium
TGCCCTCCGCAGCCGCGATGGCAGCCTGCCCGATTACCGGGGCCCGATGGCGGTTTTCAAGGCCTCAGTCGGAGTCCCGGTTATGGTCGGCGACAACGCGACCTAGACCGTGGGGGTGATCGGTCTAGCCGGCGACCAGGCCATCAAGGCCCTGCGCCATGCACAGGTTTGGGAGTCGGTGACGCGGTCGTTCCCGACCGTCGCCCATTGGATCGACGGCGAGCCGATCTCGGATGTGATGCCGATGGCGGGTATCCTCGACCGCCGTCGGTGCTTTGTCATTGACGATGCTCCGATCGCGACCGGCGTCGTCCCACTAGGCGATGCATGGGCGTGCACCAACCCGAGTGCTGCACGCGGCTTCTCACTTGGGATCTGGCAGGCGACTCTGCTTCGGGACGCAGTCGGCCGCCACGCGGACGATCCCGTGTCACTGGTTGTTGATTACGCCGGAGCGACAGAGCGTCTGCTCACCCCCTGGTTTCAGGACCAGAACGACCGCGACCGCCAACGGGCCGCGCAATTCCGCGCCCTGCTCGAGGGCCGGCCTCTGGAGCCGAATCCGGCACATGCGATGGAGCTGGCATTGATCAGTGCCGTCCGCGATGACCCCGAAGCGGCCCGGGGGTGGTTCGACATCTTCGGGTGCCTTGCTCTGCCGAACGAAGTCCTGGGCCGTCCCGGGATGCGAGACCGCTTGTCCGCCTATATGGGCCGGCCGATGGCGCCACCGCCTGGTCCGACGCGCGATGAGCTGCTTGCCCTGCTGGGTACGACTGGCCGCATGCCCGTCGCCGCTGGTCATTAGGGGTTTAGTCAGCAAGGAGGTGGACCAAGTGCCAACAGTTGCCGCGAATGAGTCGAGCGTTAATACGAGATTCGAGGAAGCGGACCGTCGGTATTACCCATCGCCGGTCTCGATGGCGGGACCTTCACAAAGCTGGCGCAAACCTGGCTCACAAATTCACAGTTGTCCTTTATGACCGCCGC
Organism: Chloroflexota bacterium; assembly: GCA_005879945.1. Classification (GTDB taxonomy): domain Bacteria; phylum Chloroflexota; class Dormibacteria; order Dormibacterales; family Dormibacteraceae; genus UBA10449. Next base: position 991 of record VBHX01000215.1, read on the forward strand.
GGCATGTCGCGCAGCCCGCGGATAAAGGTATCGGGCCAGTCTTCGATCAGCCAGCAATCTGATGAAGCGTTGTGCCGGTCGGACTGGACGTTTTGATTTCTGCCATTTCAGCCAGACGACAGGTTCGTCTTTTCGATGCCTTGAACCATCTCCGTCATAAGAAGGGCTGCCTTTTCATCGTCTAGGCCCTGACCCTCAGTTAGGGAACGCCAGGTCCAGAAATCGATTGCATGGCCGAGCGCAGCCATGAGCGATTCCCGCCGGCTGTCGGGGACGTCCCAACCCTCAGCCAGAACGCCGCGCTGCCACTCCATTTGCTGAGCCTGAGCCGCAAACAATGCTTCGAGTCCCGGAACGCCTTCGAAGTTAGGTATGTCGGCATACACGGCGCGGTGCCGCCGGTAGGACGGGTACAGCTCGCAGAGTGCGACAAGCAACCGGTGGCGAGGATCGGCGACTCGCTGCCACGCGGCCGGATCCGGCGGCGGATCGAGCTCCATGCCGTGCAGGGTGCAAGCCATGAACAGCGTCAGTTGATCGGGGAAGTGACGCTGCACGGTGGGCCGCCGGACGCCTGCAAGCCTTGCGATCGCGCTGGTGCTCGCCCGCGACGCACCGATGGTCATGTGCAGTTGGTAGGCGGCCTCGACGATCCGCTGCCGGTTCTTCTCCTGGCGCTGGCCGCGCGCCTTCAGACGGTACCGGCGCGCCATCTGTGCATTTTCGCGTTCATGCCTGCATTTGAATCTTGACATAAGGGCCCTGGAGATGAATCATGTGCAAGGGTGCACACGAAATCGCTGTGTTCAAAGGAGGGTTATCTAAATGGCTGACCTCAAGGAACTGACACGGAGGTTCATCGATGAGGTCTGGAACCAGGGCAAGCTCGATCTCGTCGAGCAGTTCGTGGCTCCGGACTGCATAACGCACGATCCAGCGGCGCCTGGCCGTGTGATTAGAGGGCTCGACGGAATCAAGGAGCTCGTGACGATGTACAGGACCGCCTTTCCGGATACAGAATTCGAGATCAACGACTTGATCTTGGAAGGAAACAAGGTGGCCGCTCGGATCACGGCTTCTGGCACTCACAAGGGCGCGCTTATGGGCATCCCGCCGACTGGAAAGCGCGTCTCGGTGGCCGGGACCGTAATCACTCATTTCCGCGATGGGAAGCAGGTCGAGAGTTGGGCAAACTACGACCAGCTCGGCATGCTGCAGCAGCTTGGTGTGGCGCCATCCATGCAGCCGGCGCCGAGGACTTAGGGCCTTTACGGCGGTGGCGGGCGTGTCCCGCCGCCGCTCCCATCGTTTGCTGACTGATTCTTGACGTCCGGCGCGCCCTTCGGCGCTTCGGGAGCCACGCGTGGATTTCGCGTTCATGCCTGCATTTGAATCTTGACATTGGGTCGGCCATGGTAAATCATGTGCAGGGGTGCAGATGAAATCCGTGTACGCCGGCCGCTTCTATCCATCGGGCCTCCGAGGCAGACTGCCGCGTCTGCTGGAAAAGCTCATGGTCAAGAGGTTGGGAGCCGTTCCCGGGATCGCACGGGTCCAGCTCGCTGACCTCCGCTTTGCCTGGTTGATGACTCGCCTCTTCCAGCACGTCTACATGGGTCGGCGGGTGACGCTGACAGTGGTCCAGCGAGAGATGGTGGCGACCGTCGTCAACGGCCTGATCGGCGGAGCGCCTTGACTCGGCCTTCACTCGGCGGCCTTGCGCCGTCTCACCGGGTTGGAGCATCTGGATCACGAGTTCGCGACGACGTGGCCCGTCTATGACTTAGACCCGAAGACGCGGGCGTTGCTCGGATACACCAAGAAGCTGACCGAGGCGCCTGGCGCCGTGGAGGACTCTGACTTCGACGCCCTCCGCGAGGCCGGATGGGACGAACGAGGGATCTACCAGGCGACCGCGCTGATCTCGTTCTTCAACTTCAGCGGGCGGCTCGAGGCGGCTTCGGGCCTGCCCATGGACGGTCCTCAACTCGGCGATGTGCTGGTCAAGATGCTGTGAAAGTCCGACGGTAACAAGCTTGAACAGGGGGCGAAAAACCATGGGCAAACAAGCCGTGTACGACATCGAGATTGAGACCAGTGTCGACCCGGAACGCCTCTTAGCTGCCGCCACCGATTTCTCTGAGCGGCGTCCGGATCTCTGGCCAACAATCACTCGCAAGAGGTATCGCGTTTTCTCGATCGGCGATCACACCGCAGAAGCCGAGGAGGGCACCACCCCAGTGCACCATCGATATAAGTACGTGTGGACTAACCATGGCGTCGTTCGTGCCACCACCGTTCATGCGACGGTGATGAATACCGGTTCGATTTGGGAGCTGAGGGTGCGGCCGCGCGAAGGCGGTGGCAGCAACGTCCACATCCATGTAGAGATGGGGTTCAAGGGGCTGGCGAAGTCGATTGGCCCGCTGGTGATGCGGCTGAACGGAGGGGGCGCCGAAACCTATCGCAAATGGTTCATGAAGACCTTGGCTGTACTGGATGCTGAAGTTCGCGCACCTCGCCCGGCGGAGCGTGACCTCAATTCCGGGCGAGACTAGGTCTTCACACCTGCGATTTGGGGACGATTCAGCACGCGATTTGGATCAGCGCTCCGCCGAGCGACGTCTGGGATACGAGTTCGCCATGTGTCTCGACTGTGGGCCGGCATCCCGTATCGGACTGACATCGGCCATCCTTGCTTACCTGTTCCCGCGTGATGCCGTGATCGGGCTTGCTTTCGGTCGGCAGGTGGCCGGGAAAGTGATCAACCGCGCCAAGGAGGACGGGTCGGGGCCGGTGCCCGCCTTGACGCCAGCACAGGGGAGTGCGGCTAGCTAAACCCTATGGTGTGGAGCTGCCGGCTGCTTGCGAGGCGGCCGGCAGTTTCAGGCCTTTGAGTAAAAGCGCGTTGACTGCGACCAGCAGACTCGAACCCGACATCGATAGGGCGGCAATTTCCGGACGGAGCACCAGTCCAAACGAGGGTTCGAAAACGCCGGCTGCGATGGGAATGGCGATCGCGTTGTAGCCAATTGCCCAGCCCAGGTTCTGCCGCATCTTACGAAGCGTCGCCCGCCCGATCGTAATCGCCGTGGCGACATCCAGCGGGTCGGATCGCATGAGAACGACATCGGCTGTTTCGATTGCGACATCGGTGCCGGCACCGATCGCAACTCCGACGTCGGCTTGCGCCAACGCGGGGGCGTCGTTGACCCCGTCGCCAACCATCGCCACCTTCTTGCCGGCGCGCTGCAGCTCGGCGATCTTGCTGGCCTTGTCGGCGGGGAGGACCTCGGCCATCACCTCACGGATGCCGAGCTCGCGGGCGATGCGTTCGGCGGTGGCGCGGTTGTCCCCTGTCAGCATCACGACATCCACGCCTTGCCGTTGGAGTGTCTCAACCGCAGCTTTCGCGCTAGGGCGGGGAGCGTCGCTGATGCCGATCACGGCCGATGCGCGTCCGTCGACCGCCACCACGACCACGGTTCGCCCCTCCGTCGCCATGTCGTCGCGCCGGCTTGCCAATCCGTCGAGGCTGATCTTCTCGAGGTCCATCAGACTCGCGTTCCCGACGGCCACGCGGCGGCCGTCGACGGTGGCCACGGCGCCATGCCCGGGCACGTTCTCAAAGTCAGCCACTTTGCGCTCAGTTGCGCCCGCCTGCATGGCGCGGCGGACGATGGCTTCGGCCAGCGGGTGCTCAGAGTCTCGTTCGACCGCTGCGGCAAACGCCAGCACCTCTTCCTCAGACATTCCGTCGGCGTGAATCTCAGTGACTTCAGGCTCGCCCTTGGTCAGCGTCCCCGTCTTGTCCATCACGACGACCTGGACTCGAGCGGTGGCCTCGATAGCGGCCGCGTTCTTGAACAGGATCCCGCGCCTGGCGCCGAGGCCGGTGCCCACCATGATCGCGGTCGGGGTCGCCAGCCCGAGAGCGTCAGGGCAGGTGATGACGACCACCGTGATCGCGAAGAGGATGGCCTGGCTGAAAGTACGGCCTGCGAGCAACCAGACGATCAGGGTCAGCGTGCCACCGAACAGCGCCACCAACACCAGCCAGAAGGCCGCGCGATCTGCGAGCTGCTGTCCCGGCGCCTTCGAGCTCTGGGCTTCCTCAACCAGCTTGACGATCTGGGCCAGCGCCGTGTCCGAGCCCACCTTCGTCGCCCGGGCGCGAAGGGTGCCGTTCTTGTTGATGGAACCGCCGATCAACTCAAAGCCCGGCGCCTTCGAAACCGGGAGGCTCTCGCCGGTCACGACCGACTCGTCCACCTCGCTGGTCCCGTCCTCGACCACCGCGTCTACGGGGATCCTGGCGCCCGGCCTGATCAGAAGAAGGTCGCCGACCCGGACGTCCGACGTCGCGACTTCGACTTGCTCGCCATCCTTGATGACGATCGCTTTGGCCGGGGCAAGACTCAGGAGGGCGCGGACCGCATCATTAGCGCCGCCCCTGGCTCGCATCTCGAGCCAGTGGCCCAGGAGCACGAAGGTGGCCAGTACGGTCGATGCTTCGTAGAAGACGTCCCCACCACCGCGGAGCGTGACGATGATCGAGTAGACCCAGCCCGACGCGATTGCAACCGAGACCAGAATATTCATGTCCAACGTGCGGGCTCGTAGAGCACTGAACGCTCCGTCGAAGAAAACCCAGCCCGAGTACCCGATCACGGGCAAGCTGAGGATCAGCTGGAAGACGTCGTCGCGCAAGCCAAACGGGCCTGGAACGCCGAAATGCAAGACCTGGCGGCCGATCGGTGACCAGAGCACGATCGGCACCGAAAGTACGGCCGCGACGAGAAAGCGGTTGCGCATGTCCTGGACCATGCCCTCCATCGACATCCCGGCATGTCCGCCGTGACCCATCACATCGTGTGGATCGCGCATCGCTGTCTCCGGATGGTGATCCATCCCATCACTATACCCTTGGGGGGTATGATGGTTATATGCCAGGTTATACCAAGGACAAGCAGAAGATCGAGACGAGGCTCCGGCGCATCGAGGGTCAGGTGCGCGGCATCCACAAGATGGTGGAGGAGGACCGCTACTGCATCGACGTTCTGACCCAGGTCAACGCCACCAGGGCCGCTCTCGAAAGCGTGGCCCTCCAGTTGCTCGCCGACCACACCGAGCATTGCGTGATGGAGGCTATCCAGTCTGGAGGGGGACGCAAGAAGGTCCGAGAGCTCAACGACGCGGTCGAGCGCTTAGTCAGGAGCTAGGCCGGTTTGTCCGTAGTCAACGCGCTCCTGCACGCCCTGCAGATCTCGTTCTTCATGCTGTGGGAGGTCCTGTGGCCGCTCGCCTTCGGCTTCCTACTGTCGGCGATGGTCCAGACAGTCGTTTCGAAGCGGGCGGTCGCCGGCACACTCGGAAGACCCGACCTGAAGGGCTTCATCCTCGCGTGCGGCCTCGGGGCCGCGAGCTCGTCCTGCTCCTACGCTGCGGTTGCCGTAGCGAGGGCGCTCTTCCGCAGAGGGGCCAGCTTCGTCAACGCGATCATCTTCGAGTTCGCATCCACCAATCTGGTCTTCGAGCTGGGCCTGGTCCTCCTAATCCTTCTGGGTTGGCAGTTCGTCGCCGCAGAGTTCGCGGGCGGACTCCTCATGGCGGTGATCCTGTGGATCGTCTTCAAGGTGACGTTGCGCCAGCGGATGGTCGATGACGCCAAGCGCCAAGCCGACCGCGGAGTTTTCGGCTCGACGCATGAAGCTCACGGTGAGATGGACATCTCCATCACCGACGGGCCGTTTCTCTCCCGGCTCGTCTCGCCGCGGGCGTTCACCGCGATCGCGCATTCCTTCTATATGGACCTGAACGCCCTGTACGTCGACCTGGGCCTGGGCTTTCTGATCGCGGGCGCACTCGCTGCGTGGGTGCCAAACAGCTGGTGGCAGGCGTTCTTCCTCACCAACCACCCAACTCTGAATGCGTTCTGGGGACCGCTGATCGGCCCTGTGATCTCGATGCTCAGCTTCGTCTGCTCGGTCGGCAACGTTCCGCTGGCGGTCGTGCTGTGGAACGGCGGGATCAGCTTCGGCGGAGTGATCAGCTTCATCTTCGCCGACCTGATCATCCTTCCGATCCTGAACATCTATCGGAAGTACTACGGCGAGCGGACGGCGCTCTACCTGCTTGTCGTCTCGTACGCTGCGATGGCGCTGGCCGGCTTCCTGATCGGGGGCGCGTTTCAGCTCCTCGGCCTGGTCCCGACCAATCACCACGTCGCGGTTTTCGAAACGCGGCCGGCCTGGAACTACACGACCTTTCTCGACATCGCCTCTCTGGTCCTGATGGCGGTGCTGGCCTGGCGATTCGTCACGACCGGCGGCATCGAGATGCTGCGCGCGCACGCGCGCCGTCCGGTGGCGGCGGTCGAACCCGTTGGCCATTTGGCCCATTCACACGTGATGGCTGCAATGCCTGGAGGAGAAATGGAGCGACCCACTTCGGCGATCGATCCGGTCTGCGGAATGACGGTGGACCCAGAGCGTGCGGAATATCGCTCGTTCCAGAAGGGCGAGACCTATTACTTCTGCTCAGCCGGCTGCAAGAAGACCTTCGACAAGGATCCGGCGAAGTACATCGGCAGGGGAGAGAAGCAGTAGCCGTTACTCGGCTGCGGTGCTGAGCGTTCGGTCACAGGAGATGGCATCGAAGGTCGTTGTCGCGCTGGGCGCCCTGTTGCTCACGGCTGGATGTCAGCTGCCCGGCTCGTCACCGATCTGCAACGCACAGATCGACTGGGTCAATTTCATCCAGGTCGGCACGACCCAATACGTCGCGGGCCTGACGCAAGCTCCTACGGTTCTTCAGGAGAGCGATCTCGGTCCTGTGTACGCCCACGTCAAGTTCAAGGTGAGCGGTAGTGTCTGCGACCCCAACTACCAGCTGAAGGATGGGGACGCTGCGTTCCTGGACGCCGGAACGCCCATCTATCAGCTCAGCAGACAGCCACCTGGCGAGCAGTTGGCAGCTCGATTCAGCGGACAGGTCGTCGTTTACAGGGCTACGGCGCCGACGTCCTGACTGCACGGACAATAGCGTCCGGCCATGGCAACTGCATCGACGTCGGGCTTTCGGTGGGCAGGCGCGCTGCTTGCTTTCGGTTGTGCCGTGCTGTTCGTCGGTGAGCTCCGGTACCTACCGCTGGGGCCAACGCTGGGCCTGCCGAGCAGTCCGGCAATGTATGCCGACGCAATGCGTATCGCGCTGGGCCAGGAGTCGAATATGCGTTTGGCCGGCTGCGTCTCGTGCGCCGGCGATGCGGTGATCTTCGCCGCCTGCCTCGCCTTGGCGCGACGCCAGAAGATGCCCGCGTACGGTGATCTCGAGCGCGTGGCCTGGTTGCTGATTGGAGTTGGTTTTGTCCTCGCGATCGTCTTCGACTCG
>VBHX01000160.1 GCA_005879945.1 Chloroflexota bacterium
CATCGCCTCGGTAGGCCGTTACCCCACCGACTAGCTGATAGGCCGCGGGCCCACCCCATCGTGCATTGCTGCTTTCTTCACCAGCCATGCGACCGGTGACGACATGCGGTATTAGCATCGGTTTCCCGGTGTTATCCCCCGCGATAGGAAAGGTTGCCCACGTGTTACTCACCCGTTCGCCGCTAGGAACTCATCTCTCTTGCGAGAAATAAGCCCTCGCTCGACTTGCATGTGTTATGCGCGCCGCCAGCGTTAACCCTGAGCCAGGATCAAACTCTCCGTCTAAAACGGAGGACCCAAGGCACTCGCCCTGAGTCATAAGACTCTCAGAGTCTTTCCCACTCTTCAGTTGTCAAGGTGCTGGCTCCCCTGACGACCCCGGCGCCTTTTAGGGCGCGCGAAGCCTTCCGTCAGAGGAACCTGCGAATTCTACCGGTGATTGGGCCTCGATTGCAAACGATCTTGCCAAACCGCTACTCGAGCGCCCGTACCCCCAGCTCGTCGAGGTGGGCCAGCAGGTCGGCCGGATCGTCGTAAACCCGGTAGGCGCCGGCCCCTTCCAGCTCCTCCTGGCCGTAGCCCCCAGACAGCAGACCCACTCCCAAAGCGCCGGCGCGCTGGGCCGCGAGCAGGTCCCAGATGCTGTCCCCGACCACGAAGCAGTCGCCCGGCGGGACGCCGAGGCGCTCTGCCGAAGCCAGGAACAGGTCGGGGTTCGGCTTCGCGTAGCGGACCTGGTCGCGGGTGACGACCGGGGTCCCCTCAGGGATACCCAGCATCGCCAGGGTTGGCCGGGCGGTTATGTCGCTGCCGCTGGTGGCGATCGCCCATGGCACGTGCATCGCAGAAAGCGCCTGCAGCAGCTCGCGCGCACCCGGAAGGGGCTGAACCTGGTCCAGGCCCCGGAGCAACGCTGCCGCGTGCGACTGGCGAAGGCGATCGGCTTGGGCTTCCGTGAGATTGGTACCGAGCTCCCGGTCCAGCGCTTTGAGGAAGAGGCCGCCGCTCATGCCGATGCGGCGATGAATGCGCCACACCGACAGGTCCAGGCCCTCCTTGTGGAGTGCCTCGCGCCACGCCAGCACATGCTGGTAGACGCTGTCGACCAGCGTGCCGTCCAGGTCGAAAAGAAGGGCGGGCCGCGCCGACAGTCTCGGCGTCGACACCTAGAACGCTCGCCGGCCGGACATTGCGCGAGCAAGAGTCAGCTCGTCCGCGTACTCGAGGTCGCCGCCGACCGGCAGTCCGTGCGCGGGTCGCGTCACCTTGAGCCCCAGCGGCGCAAGCGCGCGCTGCAGGTACACCGCGGTCGCCTCTCCCTCGATGTCGGCGTCGGTGGCCACAATCACCTCTTCGACGCCTTCTTCGCGCGCCCGATCGAGCAGCTGCGGGACGTGAATCTGATCAGGGCCGATACCGTCGATCGGCGAGATCACTCCATGCAACACTAAGTACTGTCCGTCGAACTCCGCCGTTCGTTCGATCGCGAGCACGTCCAGAGCCGACTCCACCACGCAGATCAGAGAGGCGTCGCGCCGCGACGACGCGCAGATCACGCAGAGATTGCCCTCGGCGATGTTGTAGCAGCGCTCGCAATAGCCGATCCTGGCTTTCACATCGGCGATCGCCTGCGCCAGCGATTCCGCGCGCTGCTTATCCGTCCGCAGCAGATGAAAAGCCAGCCGCTGTGCGGTCTTGGGTCCGATCCCTGGCAGCCGCGATAGCTCCTGCACCAGTCGTTCGAGCGGCTCCGGCAGTTGCACGTGTGCGTCGGTTTACAGAAGGCCCGGTGGCAGGCCCAGCCCGCTGGCGACGTTCTGCATCTTCGTCGCGGCCAGCTGCCGCGAAAGCTCCATCGCCTCGTTCACCGCCGCCACGACCAGGTCCTGGAGCATCTCTGTGTCTCCCGCCGCCGCCGGATCGATCACGACCGACACCACTTTCTGCGTGCCCGTCGCCACGACGCGAACCGCGCCGCCACCCGCGCTCGCTTCGACCGTCTCCTTCTCGAGCTCTTCCTGCACCTTCGCCATGCGACCCTGCATCTGCTGAACCTGCTTCAGCATCTTCAGCGGATCCTTCACTCGGACACCTCCTTGACGCGGGTCACGCGTCCGTCGAACCGGCGCACGACTTCGCGCACGAAGGGATCATCCTCAGGGCTCGCGGGCGCTTTGCCGCCGGACTTGCTCGATTCCGCGGGCGCCTCGCGCAGCTTGAATTCAATCTTCACGTCGTCGCCGAGCCACGCGCGCGCGAGCGGCAAGAGCTGCGCCGATTGGTCCTGAGCTTTCTTGTGGTGGAACCCGTAGCGGAACCATAGAACCAGCGTCGAGCCGTCCACCTCCGGCTGCGCGTCCAGGTAGGCCGCGCGCACTGTGCGACTGAGCTTGTCGAGCACGTCCGCCCACCCGGCTATCTCCTCCCCGCCCCGCGGGGAGGTGGTCACCGCCCGTAGGGCGCTGACCGGTGGGGAGTCCGATTTTTCCTCCCCGCCCCGCGGGGAGGTGGTCACCGCCCGCAGGGCGCTGACCGGTGGGGAGTCCAGCTTTTGTTGCTCGACCGTGCCCACCTCCACCGCCAGGCGCGCGAGCGTCGCCTCGACCAGGAACCTCGGCTCGGCGTGACGCCGCACCTCGCCGTCGAGGTGAAGCAGCGCATCGAGCACGGCCGACAGTCGTTTCGCGGTGGCCCTGTCGTGTCGCGACAGCGCCGCCACCAACCGATCGCGACACCCCTCCATGAGCCCACGCACCACCTGCCGCAGCTCCGCGCCGGCCGAGTAAATCCGATTCAGCTCCGCGAGCGCCTCCGCTGCCCGGCCCTCGAGCACGTGGTCCAGCAGCTCATCAAGGAGACGCGGATCGGCGATCCCCAGCAGCGAACGCGCACCCTCTAAAGAGATGGGACCGGACGCCAGCGGCACCAACTGGTCGAGCAGGCCGACCGCGTCGCGCATCGATCCCTGCGCAGTGCGGGCGATCAGCTGCATCGCCTCCGCGTCGACCGAAACCTTCTCAGTCTTCGCGATATGCGTGAGCCGCGCCACGATCTGGTCCTCGCTGTGCCGGCGAAAAACGAACTGCTGGCAGCGGCCGATCACTGTGAGCGGAATCTTCTGGGCGTCGGTGGTGCACAGCACGAACACCACGTGTGCGGGCGGTTCCTCGAGCGTTTTCAACAATGCGTTGAACGCCGGCTCGGTGAGCATGTGCGCCTCGTCGATGATGTAGACCTTGAACGGCCCCAGCGCCGGCGCGAGGTTGACCTTCTCACGCAGGTCGCGGATCTCATCGATGCCGCGGTTCGACGCGGCGTCGATCTCGATGAGGTCGAGCGCGGAGCCCGCCGTCATCTCCACGCACGACTGACACTTGTTGCACGGTTCGGCCGTGTCGCGCTTGCGACCGGTGCAATTCAAAGCCTTCGCCAGCAGACGGGCCGCCGACGTCTTCCCCGTGCCCCGGCTGCCGCTGAACAGGTACGCGTGCGAAACGCGTCCGCCGATGATCGCGCCTTGCAGCGCGCGCGACGACGCGTCCTGGCCAACCAGGTCGGCGAACGTCTGCGAGCGGTACTTGCGGTAAAGGCTCTGGTATTCAGGCATAGACAAATAAGTGGCCGCGCACCCCCGCTTCGATCGAGGTGCCCCAGTTCGCACCGCGGTTCACAGCTCCGGCCCGGATGGCTGCGGCACCCCCGGGTTCTCTCCTTACCGCTGCTTCCTTCCGGACCTGACGGGGTTCGGAGACCCGAGCTGCGCAGGTCCCGACCTTCAACGCCGTTAGCCGCGGCCAGGCCAAGGACCTGACCTCAGCGCGGGAATTCGGTCCGGCTAAGGCGGATTGCCGGTGCAGGGGACCGCCAGCACCCCACTTAGCGCGACCACCGAACAGTCTACCCGCCCTCCGCCGCAGCGACGGGGCCCGGCCGCCGGCGAGCCGCCCAGCCCAGGTGGACGAACGTCGCCAGCGTGGCGATGGGGATCACGACCTCCGCGCCGGCAACGACGTTGCTCGCATCCTGGTTGAAAAACCGAAACAGGCAGATGCCGCCGACCAGGACGATGATCAGCGCGGTCGAGATCTGCCCGCTGACCGTATGCCGCAGCTCCGGCTGGCGCTGCATCGAAATCAGCGCCAACGCGACTACTGCCGGCAGCAGGTAGCGCACGACGATCACGGCCGCGAGCCACACCGGGATGACCCCGCTCACCACCAGGCCCACCGCGACCGCGCCAAGGAGCACGCCGTCGACGACTGGGTCCAATCCACCGCCAAGCGTTGACGGCCGGTCGAAGCGGCGCGCGATTGTGCCGTCGACGAGGTCCGTCAAACCCCCGATCGCCAGCACCACCGCGAGCAGGCCGAGGTTGCCCGGCGCCATCGAATAAGCGAGCGCCGGAGCGGCGAGGTACGCGCGCGCCAGGGATACCTGGTTCGCGATCCCCGGGATGAAGGCGCCCGCGACCGCTACCACGGCGATCCACCCCACGTACAGACCCACCGGCCCCGGCGGGCCTGTGAGCAGAGCCCAACCCAGGCCGAATACAAGGTAGAGAGCGGAGAAAACAACACCGCTCTGGCGGATCCGCACCCGATCAGGCTACGGCGATGTTAGTGGGCTCGGCGATGGCCGGTGGTACGGCGGAGCCCCCGGCGGAGGGTTGGCCCCACACGGATAGGTCGGCTCCCCGACTCCCTTGAGGAAGATCTCGCTGTAGCCGCCGGTGCTGATGTAGCCGCCGTCGTAGGGGCACACCATCCGCATTACCACGCCTGCGGGCTGCGCCCACATCGCCGGCCACGGATGGCTCGAGTAGTACGCCTCGACAAAAGGCTTCCAGACCGAAGCGCCCACGTTCTCGCCGAACAGCACCCCGGTCGGACACTGCCAGCCTGAGGGCGGGAAGTTGGTCGCGAGATTCGCATAGCCCGACTTGCAGTCCGGTCCAGCATCGATGTGCATGAGGGAGGCGGCCACCGCGAGGTCGGGCGTGTAGCCGATGAAAATCGAGCCCGTGTACGCCTCGGTCGTGCCCGACTTGCCGGCAACCGGTCGTGACCCGAGACCGCCCAGGTAAAGCTTCACCGGCCCGCGCAGCAGATCCGTCATCACGTAGCCGAGGTCGGGGGTGATGACCTGGACTCGATTCGCGTTGTGGTCGAGCGCTTCCAGGATCGTGCCGTCGGCGTCGACCACCTTGAGCACCGCATGCGGAGAGATCCGGTAGCCGCCGTTGTCGAACGCCGAGTAGGCGGCGAGGTGCTCGGCCATCGAGATGGGGTCGTGGCCCAATGTGGTCGCGACCCCTTCAGGGTTTTCGACATTGGCGGTCACACCTAGCTGATGCATGAACGTTGTGACCTGCGTGCCACCGACCTGCCGGTATGTCCACAGCGCGGGCAGGTTGCGCGATTGGGCAAGCGCGGTGCGCAGAGAGATGTATCCCTCGTGCTTGGCGTCCCAGTCGTTGAAGGTATGACCGCCGATGATCCCCGTCTGGTCGTTGAGCAGGCTCGCCGGAGTCACCAGCCCAGCCGCCAGCGCCGCCCCGTACGTGTACACCTTGAACGACGACCCCACCCCGCGCCAGCCCAGGGGATCGACGCCGGTCAGGTTGATCTGACCGCGGATGGCGGCGTTGTTGTAATCGGCGCTGCCGACCATCGCGAGGATCTCGCCATCGCTGGGGTTCATCACCAGCATCGCGCCGGTGTTCACGCCCCGCTTCGCGTAAGTCGCGACGCCGGACTTGACCCACTTGTCGGCGAGTGCCTGCGTACCGAGATCGAGGGTGGTGTAGATCATCAGCCCTCCCTCGTAAAGCGCTCGGCTCCCATACCGCTGCGCGATGTATCCCTCGACGTAGTCGACGAAGTGCGCGGTGAGCGCGTTGCGCGATCCCGGAATCGCTTTGTGCGCAGCGATCATCTTCTCGATGAGGTGGGTGTTGTACGCCGCGTGCGCCGCGGCCGAGCTGATGTCGCCCACGGTCACCATCCCGTCGAGGACTTCTAGCCAGCGCAGCTTGGCGGCGGCCAGCTGATCCTCTGTGCCGAACGGGTCGTACACCGACGGCGCCTGCGGCAGTCCGGCGAGGAAGCTCGCCTGGGCCCAGGTCAGGTCGCTGGCGTGGACCTGGAAATACGTTTCGGCCGCGGCCTCCGCACCATACGCGCCGTTTCCGTAGTTGATGCTGTTGAGGTAGAGCTCGAGGATCTGCGGCTTCGAGTAGCGGCGCTCCATCTCCTCGGCGAGGACAAGCTCATGAAACTTCCGGCTGACGGTTCTCGACTGCGCCTCCTGAGTGTCGAGGATGTCGTTCTTCACCACCTGCTCCGTGATGGTCGAACCGCCGAGCGTGGCCGAGTGGTGTGTGAGGTCGTAGACGATCGCGATCATCAGGCGGCGATAGTCGACACCGGAGTTGGCGTAGAACGTGCGGTCCTCGGTGTCGATGGTCGCGCGCTGCAGCTTGATGCTGATCTTGCTCAGCGGGACCACCGTGCGGTTTTGGTGATACAGGGCTTCGATCAGCTTGCCCTTGCGGTCGAGGATCCGTGTGGTCTGCGTCAGCTTCGAGGTCTGCAGCTGCTCGATGGTGGGTAGGTCGCCCGCGAAGTAGTCGACCATCGCGATCGCGGTCACAGTCCCTAGCAGCCCGACCGCGGAGATCGCGACCAGCATGATCAGGGCCAGCCGCGTGAGCCATCCGCGCGATACGTGCCGTGTCTTATGACGCTTGCCCGGGCGCGTGCGGCTCCTTTGCTTCAGCGAACCGGCTGATGCGCCGCGCCGGGCGTCGCGACGGCGACGGTTACTGCCCGCCAGGGGAGGACCTCCAGGACGTTTGGTGTGACGAGAGCTGCGACGTGTGGCGCGAGTCTACCCGAAGCAACCCTCTCCCCCTCGGGGGAGAGGGCCTGGGAGAGGGGCGTGAGTTGCTAGCGCAGTCCCAGCGCTTCGGCCCCCTGGTCGGCGAGGCTGATGATCGGGTTGGCGAATACGCCGTAGCCGGCGATCGCAACGCACAGAGCAACCGCACCCGCCGTCGACAGGCGCGTCAAGAGCGGAAGCCGCGCCCCCGCCGAACGTCGGCTTTCATCCGGCGGGCTCTGGAGGTAGATCGCACGCAGCGTGCCCACGGCGGCGGCCACGCTCATCACTGCACCGAGCAGTCCGAGCGCGAGCAGCCAGAAGCTGCGGCCCTGCGCCAGCGAAGCCGCGACCGCGAACTCTCCGAAGAAACCCGCCAACGGCGGCGCGCCGGCCAGAGAGAGGAACGAGAGCGCGATCGCCGCCGCACGAGCCGGCCGCAGCAGTCCGATACCCGCCAGCGCAAACTCGCCGGCATCTGCGCCGGCCATTGCAGCGGGCCCGGTGGTGGCCGCGAGCGCGAACGCGCCCAGCAGGAACAACGACGACCCCAACCCGACGCGGTAGTGCGTGGCGAGACCGGCCGCGATCCAGCCCGCCTGGCCGGCGGCGAGATAGGCGAGCCGCGCTCGCGGCGAGCGCGTGGCCAGAGCCGCCGCGCCCCCGCCGACCATGGCCACCGCCGCGAGCACCATGAGGAAAAGCGAGAAAGCGGCCGGCACAAGCGTCAGTGCGGCCGCGAGCTTGGTCGCCACCATCAGCGCGGCGACGGCGACCAGGCCGAAGATCATGCCCGCGCCCAGCGGCGATGCGCCGAGACCGAACGGCGCCGTGGCGACATGCAGGGGCGGGACACCGGTGCGCACGGCCAACCCGCCCAGCAGCACCATCACCGGAATTGCGAACGGCAGGGTGACTCCGGCGCCGCGGAAGGCGCCACGCACCGACGAAAGGTCTGCCGTGCCCGCAGCCGCATACACGAACGCAAGACCTATTAGGACCAGCGCGCTCGCCACGCCGCCGACAACCAGGAGCCTGAGCCCGAGGTCCCTCCGGCGCAGTGAAACGAGCACCACCCCAGCCGCCGCCGCCAGCTCGAGTCCTGCCCACAAGCCCACGAAATCGCCGGCCGAGGCGACCACCATGCCGCCGAAAGCCGCGAGCAGGACCATCGCCATTCCGATTGCCGGCGCGTCCTCGTCCGACCAGTCCGTGATCGCAATCGCCAGCGCTGCCGATAGCAGCACCGCAGCTTTCGCGAACAGCGCGAAGCGGTCCTGCACCAACGCTCCGCCGAAGAGGCTGGCGAGAAATGAGCCGACCCAGAGCTCGACCCCAAAAGCCACCAGCACCAGCGCCGTCACTGCAGTCGGCAGCCACCACCGCGGCCGGCGCCGCACCCGGCCGCTCAGGACCAGCGCGAGAGCACCGACGACGACCAACGCTTCGGGAACCAGGACGAAGTTCCTCACGGCGTGGCCGCCGGGGGCACGTAGGGCGAGGCGATGTCTGTGATGCCCGCCGACATGATGTTGAGCAGCCCAGGATCAAAAACCGGCTGGTCGGTCCCGGGCAGCTTCGGGCCCCCCGGAAACAATCCGACCCACAGCAGGGCGCCCGCGAGTAGGCCGAGGTACCACGTCTCGCCCAGCGACGCGTCGGATGCGCCCGGCGCGTCGTGGTTTGGCTGCCCGAAGAGAACTCGGTGCACGAGTATCCCAAGCGCGACGGCCACCAGCACCAGACCCGCGACGACTGCGAAGGCCCCCACCGGCTGCGTCTTGAAAGAGCCGAACAGGATCATCGTCTGCGCCGGGAACGAGGCCATCAGTGGCACGCCCAACAGCGCCAGCGCGGCGAGGACAAGGACCCACGTGATGATCGGCATGCGTGGCGCGAGTCCGCTGAGGAGCTGAACGTTGCGCGTTTGCGCGCGATCGGTGAGCGTCACGGCCGCGGCGACGATCAGCGCGGCGGCCAGGCCGCCGGTGAACATCGACAGCACGCTGCCCGCGATCGCCAGCGGAGACAGCGCCGCCAGGCCCAGCACGGTGAGTCCTCCGGGCACCATCGCGAGGTGAGCGGCGGACCGTCGAAGGTCCGCGGAGCGAAGTGCAACCAACGCCGCATAGATGATCGTCAGCGCAGCGAGAGCGGCGACGAGCGGCGAAAGCAGCCGCGTCGCGTCGGGGTTCGCGGCCACCAATGTCCGCAGCAGGAGATACGCGCCCAGACGCGACGCGCTGCCGGCGACCACGACCGAGAGCCCAAGCGGCGCCTCCGAGTAGAGATCCCGCGCCCAGCCGTGGAATGGAAAAAGAGGCAGGCGTGTGGCCGCGGCGACGATCAAACCCAATCCGATCGCCAGCTGCACGCGCGGCGCGAGCGCCGACTTCAAGAGCACGTCCATGTCGAAGCTGCCCGTGCCGCTGGCCGCACGAACATATCGTGGGCGGCGATCGCGCCGTTGACGGCCGCCTGCGTGAGCAGCAGCAGCGAGAAATACGTGCGCACGCGTTCGCGAATGCCCCACGACGCGAGCACGGATGTGATGCCGATAAGACCGGAAAGCATCATCAGCGTCATGCCCGGCCCGTCGACACCGAGGTGATACGCGACCCCGATCGACGGCAGCCAGGGCAGGTTCTCCGCGTACTGGACGTTCGGGAGAAAGCTCTGGAACTGGTTGTACGCAACGAAGAGCACGAACAGGATGCCGACGTTGGTGAAGAACGCGATCTGCTTCATCAACGTGTCGTAGCGGCCGCGCGGATTTGGGATGAAGTTCATCGCGATGGCGACGGCAACCGGCACCCAGATGGATAGGCTGAGGATGAGCGGCGACGTGAAGATGCCGGCGCCCGGCACGCCGACCGGCGTCGGAGATGCGGCGGCGATGCCGGCGAGGATCATCGAAACACCCCCGGCGTGACGAGACCGACGACGAGCGCCAGGAGCGCGACCACGACGACGATCAGAGGCACCGCGGGGGCGCGCGCGGTGGCAAGGGCGAGCCGGCCGCTAGCCGAGGCCGCGCGGGCCAGCCCTCCGTCCCCGGCCAGGATTCCGTCATCCACGCGGTCGGTGATGGTGGCGATCGGCCCTGAGATGAAGCGCGCGTATGCCGCGGCGCCGAGTAGCAGCAAGGCGTCGAGCCACCCACCGAGCACGGCCGATGCACGCAGCGCGCCGTCCTTGTCATAGGCGTAGGACGCGGCGGTCACTACCATGCCGAGCGCGGCGACGCCCGCCCAAAGTACGATCCCGCCCGCGTGGGGCGCGTTGTGCTTTTGTCCGTCGATGTAGCCGAGCCAGCTGGGAACCAATGACGCGACCACCAGGATTGCGCCCGCAAGCGCGAGCCAGAAGGGCCAGCTCAACGACGCACTCGCAGCTTCGCGGACTCGATCGGGCTCGAACGCGCGGCGCCGGCGCAGCGGACCGGTGGCGATGGCGAAGTAAACCCGGATGGCGGCGACCGCCACGAGAAAGACCGCCTCGCCGAGGAGCAGGCCGAAGCGCGAGGTCGACCCGGTCGAGAACGCAAGCGCCGCGGCTCCGCTGAGCGAGATCACGAGTCCCGACAGAAGGAGCGCGACGGTGCTCGCACGCATGCGCCGCAGCCCGTCCCCCATCTCCGCCATGTCGTCGGTTCGCATGGCGGCGGCAATCGCCGATGTCGCCAGCACGGCCGCTGCGCGCGCCGGCGCGACCGCCAGCACGCACGCCACGCCCACGACGGCAAACGTGATGTTGGGCTCTTGGTATGCGTGGATAACCAATGCCGCGCCGATCCCCGCCGCGCCGGATGATGCCAGCACCATGACGCTCCGCGGGTTGTTGCCGAACAGGCCGAACAGCGGGGCGGCAATGGCCGCGACCACGAACGCGATGACCAGGTCCCGCATAGTCGTCGCGTTCGCCGCGGCGATGATCGGCATGATCCGGTAGAGCACGACGATGGCGACCACCGACCACACCGACTGCACCATCGCGCTGGCCGCGGGCGGGGCAGTCGTCCCGGTTCGCGTCACCCACGAGTACAGCGGCCATAGCGCCAGGCGGCCACCGACGCCGATCAGCATGAGAATCGCCGCCGCCGTCCACGTCTTGTCGCCGACGCCGGCCGTGGAATGGAGGATCGGCAGCAGCCCGGTGATGCTCTGTACGCCGTAGTGCGAGTAGAGGACCGCGATCCCGCACAGCAGGCTGAGGTCGAATGTGAACGGGAGCGCAAGCGCGATCCGACCGCTGCTCGAGGTCTCGACCGCAGTCCAGCGGTGGGCGAGCATGAGATACGTCACCGCTCCCGCGAGGCCCCAGAACGCAATCAGCTCTGCGAGGTCATAGCTCACAAGGGTGGCCATGGCCGCAAACATCAGCGCGCTCACGAGCGCGGAAAAACGCGAGGCATCGACGCGCAGGATGATGTCGATGCCGAAGCCCTGGAAGTTGACGGCGCCGGTAAACCCAACCGGGATGTTCAGGTACGGATAGCTGACCTGAAACGGCGTCGATCTCCGCGTCATGCCCCAGGCCACGAGAAGCGACAGGCCGAAGGTGACGACCGCGCCGAACGTCGCCATGTTCGCCGCCGAGCGGCGCGTGCGCACGCTGGTGGCGGCCAGCACGAACGCGAACAGCGGCACGAGCACCATGACCGGCACCGCCCATGGCAGCGTCGAGGACGGATCGAAGTGGAAGCCTTGCGCTGCACGCGCGCCGGAGGCCGCGCCCGAAGCCGCGGCGGGAATGCCGGCGATCGAGACGAGCAGGCTCAGCGAGGGCTCTCCCGGCCCGCTAGTCCCACTCCGAGGCCGACCTCGGCAAGAGCCGCGATCGCGAGCAGCACGGCCATTTCCTGACCGATCAGCAGCGCACCCGACGCCGCGCTGAATCTAGCCACGCCGGCGAATGCCGTGCCGGCTCCGGCGAACATGACCGGCAGCCCGCCGAGGGCGGCGGTCAGCTCACGCTTCCACGCCGCGATGAAAGCGCCCAACGCGGTGAGTCCCGCGGCAACGAACAGGACGCCGACCAGCGACACGCTCAACGGCGGCCCTCCCTGTCCTCGCGAGGGCGCTCACGCCGCCACGCCGCTGCGGCTCCGACCAGGGCGATCAGGACCAGCCCTCCGACGGCCTCTGTTGCAAGCGCGTCATGTGCGAACAGAAGACGCGCCACGGAGACGCTGCCGAAAGCCCCTCCATAGAAGGTCGCGTGGGCAAACGTGCCGCGAAATGCCGCGTATGCCAGCACTCCGAGCAGCACGGCCGCGCCCAGGGCTCCGACCTGGCGCCACAGCCCGCCGGTCACCTGCTCGACCGTCCTGTGATCGGGTCGCGCCAGCACCAACGCTGCGGCGGCATAGCAGACGAGCACCGCGATGGCCGCAAATCCCGCCGAAAGGGACGCGTAGATGCCTGCCAACCCCAGCCCGGTGAGCGCCAGCGCCGCGCCTCGCCTCGCATGACCGCGCAAGAAGGCGAGAAGGATGCCGCCGAGCCCGGCCAGTGCAGCGGACACGTAGAAGCCGATCGCGTGGAGGGAGTCCATCCGCACTCCGTGGTTGGTGAGAGTGGTCCTTGCCGGCTACTCGTTGGAGGCGCCGGTGACAGCGCGCCAAGCATACAGGAGCCCCGTACCCGCTATCCCGACGACGCCTGCGGCCGCGGCTAGGCCTCCGGGCGTCGGCGACACGCTCGTCAATGCATAGCCGTAAGCGGCCAGGATGAGCAGCAGCGGGACCGCGAGCCCCATCGCCATCAGCCGCGGTTCCTCGATCCGGCGCAAACGCCTCGAAAGCGTGGCCACGCCCGCAGTATCGCAGAGGCAGTTAGGCCAGCGATTCGACCCACTGGCGGTGCAGCTGGCCGTAACGGCCGCCGCGCTCGCGCAGCTCGGCCGGCGCGCCGTCCTCCACCACCCGCCCGCCATCGATGACCAGCACCCGGTCGGCGATCTCCACCGTCGACAGACGGTGGGCGATGATCACCGCCGTCCGGTCGCGCAGCAGCAGGCGCAGCGCCCGCTGCACCAGCCGCTCGGAGGGCAGGTCGAGCGAGGAAGTCGCCTCGTCCAGGATCAGGACGCGCGGATCGGCCAGGAAAGCTCGTGCGAACGCCACCAGCTGGCGCTGACCAGACGAAAGGCGTACGCCCCGGCGCCGCACGTCGGTTTCGTATCCATTGGGCAGCGCCGTGATGAAGTCGTGGGCGCCGATCGCGCGCGCCGCTTCCTCCATCTCTTCGCGTGTTGCCTCAGGGCGCCCGAACTTCAGGTTGTCGCCTACGTTGCCGGAGAACAGGAAGCTCTCCTGCGTCACAGTCACGACCGCACGGCGCAGCTCCTCCGTGGCGATCGATCGCAGGTCGACTCCGTCGAGCGTCATGCGTCCGGACGTGGGGTCGTAGAAACGCGCCATGAGCCGCGCCATGGTGGTCTTGCCGGCGCCGGTCTCGCCGACGAGCGCGACGATCTGCCCGGCCGGGATGCGGAGGTCGATGTCGTGCAAGACCGGCTTGTCTCGATATGCAAACGTGACCTTCTCGAACGCCACCGCGCCTTTGATCGCACCCATGCGGACCGGGGTCACCGGCTCCGGCACCGTGGGCCGCTCCTCGATGACGCCCGCCAGTTTCTCGAGGGCGGCGCCCGCGGCTTGGAACACGTTGTAGAACTGCGACAGGTCTTGCATCGGCTCGAAGAACTGCCTCAGGTACAGCACGAACGCGGTCAGGACCCCCAGCGTCAGCTGACCCTTCACCACCAGGTAGCCGCCGAAAACCAGCACCGAGATTGTGGTCAGCCGCCCGAGCAGGTTGATAGCGGGACCGAACGTTGACGCCAGGCGGTTG
>VBHX01000184.1 GCA_005879945.1 Chloroflexota bacterium
GTTCGAGGTCGAGCGCACCTACTCCAAGCAGCAGATTCTCGAGAAGTACCTCAACAGCGCCTTCTTCGGCAACAGCGCCTGGGGTGCATCAGCGGCGGCCAAGATTTACTTCCACAAGGACACGAAGGACCTCGACCTGGCCCAGGCATCGATGCTCGCGGGCCTGGTTCGAGGCCCGACGGTATACAACCCGCTGATCAATTGGCAGTCGGCGAAGGCGCGTCAGCTGCAGGTTCTTAACTCGATGGTGCGCGCGGGCTCGATCACGGGTACGGGGGCGGCGACGGCGTACGCGGAGGACATCTCACCCCCCCAGCACATGTTCACACCCACCAACCAGATCCTTGACGCAGGCTTCGTTCGCTATGTCACCGCGCAGCTCGTCAACCAGTTCGGGTCGCAGATCGTTTACGGCGGCGGCTTGAAGGTGGTGACCACCGTCAACCAGTCGCTCCAGCATCTGGCTCAGAACGCGATCACCAACAACATCATCCAGCTGTCGTATCGACACGTGAGCCAGGGGGCGCTGGTGGCGCTTGACCCGACGACTGGAGCCATCGTCGCGATGGTCTCATCGGCGAATCCGAACGGTAATGGCGGCCAATACAACCTGGCCGTGTGGCCACCTCGCAATCCTGGATCGTCGATGAAGATCTACACCTACACCGCAGCGATCGCGAGCAAGAAGTACACGATGGTCTCGCGTATCCCGGATGGGCGCTTCACATATCGAGACCCGGTGTCGGGTGAGGCATACACGCCTCGCAACTACGACGGGCGGTACCACGGGACACTCCAGCTTCAGCAGTGCATGGGCAACTCGCTGAACATTCCCGCGGTCAAGGTGGAGCTTGGGATCGGCGTCTCGAGCGTGGTCGGGATGGCCCGCACGATGGGAGCGCCGCCGTATCAGCTGCACTACGACGCGCAGGGAAACCCGAACTACACCGCCGACGATCCGCTGAACACCTACGGGCCGTCGCTGACCCTCGGCGGCTACGGCGAGACGCCGCTGCAGATGGCGACCGGTGCGTCGGTGTTGGCGGCGCAGGGCATCCTGCGGCAGCCCTACGCGATCGAGAACATCTCTCGAAACGGCACCCTCTTCTATCAGCACAAGAAGGACGACGGCGTGCAGGTGCTGGACCCGAAGGTCGCTTTCATCATGGAACAGATCATGTCGAACGACAACAATCGGGCGATGATCTTCGGGCGCCACTCGCTACTGACGCTGCCCAACCGCCACGTTGGCGTGAAGACGGGAACCTCGGACTCATTCGCCGATGCGTGGACAGTCGGCTACACGCCCCACCTTGTGGCCGCGGTCTGGACGGGCAACCCGGACTGGCGCCAGAAGATGACCAAGGACTCGGACAGCTACGTTGTGGCGGCGCCCGCATGGCACACCTTCATGCAGAACGCGCTCGACGACCTGCGCGTAGGCGATGAGTGGTTCTCGGAGCCGGCGGGCCTGACCCACAAGACGGTCGGCGGCCAGCCGGCGTGGTTCCTGCCCGGAACGTCGTAAAGGGGCGGCTAGGAGGCGGTGAGCGGGCGCTTGCTGCCCAGCACCCGAACCAGGTGCACGATGCGGCGGCGCAGCGGGTTCCACGCGGTGCTCCGGTCGGATTGCCGCCGTTCATAGCGAGGAGCGTTGGTCTCGGCGCAGAGCTTGCATCCGCAGCCGTGACCTGTGTCGGGCAGTCGCCTGCCTAGCTTGTCGAACCTAGCCTGCATGTCGAATGAACCTCACAACAATCCGTGGGAGATCGTGTGACCGGCCGGAAGGGTTGGCGTTCAGTCTGCCGCCGCCGCCAGGCCGGGTTCGCTGACCATCTCGCTCGATTCGCTGTACGAGTGCCGCAGCATCACGCGCAGCCGGTCCTTGGCGACCGCGAGCCGTGAGGCCACCGTCCGCTCCGGGATTCCCAGCGATTGAGCGATCGCGCGGTTCGTGTACCCGTGGTAGTGGCGGAGCACGATCGCCGCGGCCTGCTTCGGCGGCAGCTTGGCAAGCGCCTCCGCGAGGTCTCGCCGCTCCACCTGCTCCTGCGGGTCAGGCGCGAGCTCGGGGCGTCCGATACGCCGGATCACCTCGCCCACCTCGCGCAGCCGCATCTTTCGCTGGTACGAGACCGCCGCGTTGATCGCGATGCGGTGTACCCACGCCTCGGCTGGCGCGATGGGCCTCCATGTGCCCCATTTCCGGTACGCGCGCTCGAATGCGTCCTGGGCGCAGTCCTCGGCCGCGGCCCGATCACCGAGCATCGCGGTCAATGTGCCGAGGATCTTGCCGTACGAGGTTTCGTACAGCCGTTCGAAGTCCGCCTCGTTCCCAGGGATGTACTTCGCCTTCAGTTCGAGTTCGGCGCTCGTCTCGACCGGCTCCTGGATCTTATTGAGCATCAGTTGCGATAACCCCCCCAATCCAAATGAGAGCGTTGCTTTGTGACGCGTCCCCGCGAACTAAATCTCGCTCTTGAGGGGGGTCTGGGTCACCGTACGGTTGGTCGGATTTTGGGTCGCACAGTTGAGGTAGTAGCCCCGCTGATCCGAGTTCAAGTAGCAGGCTTCCAGCCCGGCGTTGATCAAGAAGGATGAATCCAAGCTCAGCGGGCGCCTTTGGAAATCAGCCTGGCGACGTACTCAGTGCGCTCGCAGCCGGTCTGGGGGCCGATACGGGGCAGACCGGCCGGAAAACGCTGAAGGTGATCCGCGCTCGTTCGCCTGAAATGCTGCGGCTGAGCGAAGAGACAGGCGAGGACCTGATCGCAACCTCGGCCGGCTTCATCGACATGCTCCTGATGTCGCTGCGGTCCGACGTCGAGCTCGACTGGTCGGCACACGAAACACGCACGCGCGAGTATGGGCGGCTCAAGGCCGCGCAGGGTGTTCCCCTTGAGACCCTCATCGACGTGCTCGCTGTTTATCGCCGTGCGACGATCGAGCTGATCACACAGCCAATCGAAGGCTCGACGCGGCGCGACGAAATCTTCGCGCTGGCGCAGAGCCGCCTCGAGGATGTGGTCGAACGGTTGACAACCTGCGTGGTGCGTGGATACCTCGAGCATCTCGACGCGGAGCACCGAACCAGGGAGACCGAGCTGTACGGACTTGCCGCGATCGTCACGTCGATGGGCCGTTCGCTCGACATCACCGAGACCGCAGAGGTCGCCCTGGTGGAGACGATGGCCGCGCTTCGATTGAACGCCGGCGTGCTGTGGTTGAGAGAACGTGCGACTTTCAAGCTCACGCACACGTCAGGACTGGAGCCCGACCAGGTCGAGCAGTTCGCACGCGAGGCCGGACCTAACGTGAAGGCTGCAGTGACGGCCGTCGGCCGTTCGGAGTCGCGCGTGGACCGCGGCCTCGGCGGTGACTGGAATGCCCTACGTGCGCAGCTGCGTGTCAGGGGCAGGGTGGTCGGTGTCATGAGCGTAGGCACCGACATACCGCGGATCTTCGGTGCCACGGACCTGCTGTTCATGGCTGCTGTCGCGGACCAGGTCGCGATCGCGCTCGATCGCGCGCGCCAGTTCTCGAACGAGGCTCGCACAGACCACCTCACCGGGCTGGCGAATCGCCGAGAGTTCGAACGGATCATGGAACGCGAGGTCGCCCTCGCCGAACGGCACGACCGCAAGCTCTCACTGCTGATGATCGACCTCGACAACCTGAAACGCATCAACGATCGCCAGGGGCATCGCGCGGGCGATGTGGCGCTCAAGCTCGTCGCGCAGCAGCTCCAGCGTGTGGTGCGCACATCCGACATCTGCGCGCGGATCGGAGGTGATGAGTTCGGTGTCGCCATGCCTGAGACCGACCTCGACCGCGGGCAGGAGGTGGCGTCAAGGCTGCGAGCCGCGCTGAGGGAGGCCAGCCTGGCGGCTCGCTCGCCGGAGTCGATCGAGGTCAGCATGGGCCTGACCACATGGCGGCCTGGTCAGGATTGGCAGACTGCATACGAGGTCGCTGATGGCGACCTCTACGAAGACAAGAGACGCCGCAAAGAAGTCCGGCGCGCTCCTGCGCAGGCACGACACCCGCCGGCGATTCGAATCCTCGGGCGGACGGGTCGGCGGCGCGTGGCCGGTGGCTGAACCACAGCCGGAACGCTATTCGATCAGTGCCAGCTCTCGTGCCTTGACGATCGCCTCGAGCTTGGAGTGGACACCGAGCTTGCTGCCGAGGCTGCGTATGTGCGTCCGCACCGTGGTGTAGCTGATCCCGAGCCTGGTCGCGATGCCGCGGCTGGGAAGGCCTTCGGCCATCAGGCGCAGCACCTCCTTTTCCCGCGGGGTGAGGCTCTCCAGCTGGGTGTCCATCTCGCGCCTCTTGTTGAGCAGCGTCGCGATCGTGCGCGGGGTGAACAGCGTGCCGCCGGACGCGACCGTTCGGATTGCATCCACCACCTCGGCCGCAGCTCGCGACTTGTGGATGAATGCGCTCGCGCCGGCCTCGATCGCGGCGAAGCGGGCAGCGTCGCTGTCTTCTCTGGTCAGGAAGATGAGCTTGGTGTCAGGTCGCACGGAACGGATGCCTATTCCAGCATCCGCGCCGGTCCCATCGGTGAGCCGGAAGTCGACCAATGCCACGTCTGGCTTTAGGTCCTCGGCTCGCGCGATCGAATCTACCACGGATGCAACGCTGCCGACGACGACGATGTCAGGCTGGTCGTTGAGCAGCGCCGAAAGTCCATCCGCCACGACCTGGTGGTCTTCGACGATGAGGACTCTGATCTGGTTCTGGCTCACGGGGGGGACGGCACCCAGAACTCAACTCGAGTGCCGTTGCCCGGCTCGCTAGTGACCTCGCACCAACCGCCTGCCAGCAGGGCTCGCTCGCGCAGCGCAAGCAGGCCGAGGTGCCCGGGTAGGTGGTCGCGGTCCCCCACCACGAAGCCGCGCCCATCGTCGCTGATCTCGCCGTGAATGCCTCCGTCGCGCGCCTTGACGATGACCATGACCCGGCTGGCGGCCGCGTGCTTCTCGACGTTGGTCAGGGCTTCTGACACCTGCCTGAAAACGATCGACTTGATCTCATAAGGGTGATCGTCGGGCAAGGAAAGCTCGGTCTCAGCGTCGATTCCGGTCATCGTGTGCATCATCGTCACCCGATCGCGGATCGTCTCCTCGAATCCACCTGGAACCTCGAGCGCGGGAGGCCGGACCTCGAACAGCAGCTTGCGGAGCGCCAGCTCTGCCTGGTCGAGCAGGCGGCGCGCGTCGCCCACCGCCGGGTCGGTGTCGTCGACCCGCTGCAGGTGGATCTCCGCCGCGGTCAGCTTTTGCAGCGCGTCGTCGTGCAGCTCGTCGGCGAAGCGCCGGCGGGCTTTGTCCACCGCGGTGGTCATGTTCTTCAGCAGCAACTGGCGGGCCGCGTCGACCTTCTGCAGCCGATCGATCGTGGTGGTGAGGTCGCTCTCAGCAAGCTTGAGCTGCCAGACGAGGCCGGCCGCGAGGCCCGCCATCTGCAGCACCCAGGCGTCTTCCATCGAGAAGCCTTCACGCTTCCGGGATTCGTAAGCCGCGACCACCCCGAGTCGATGCTCGCCGGCGCGCCACGGCACGCTGATGGCGCTCGACACACCCAGCACATCCAGCACCGCGCGACCCGGAGAGCCGTCTTTCGAATCGGTGGTCGATGCTCTGAAAACGAGGTCTTCGTAGACGACCTGGCTCGTGAGGTCGCCGCCGAACGGCTCTGCAGGCGCCGGGTACAGACGGGCGAGAAATACGTCGTCGATGCCGAACGCGCCCGCGATGGGGGTCAGCGTACGGTTTGAGTTCAGCTGCCAGAACAGCACCTTGCCCGCTCCTACGAGCTCGGCGACGCTTTCGGTGAGGCCGCGATAAAAGGACGCGAAGTCGGCGCCGGTCCGCGCATGCGTCGACACCGCGAACAGAGCCTTGACGGCAAGCTCGCGAGCGCGCTCGATCTTCAGGGCGGCCTTCGCGCGCTCCTCGTTGAGCACCCGCTGCTTCTCGCTGCGGTCGAGGTCCGCGCGCATGTTGACGAGCGCCTCAACAAGCTCCTGCCTCCGCTGCTGCAGGCGCAGGATCTCCATCGCCGCGGCGACCTGGTTGGCAAGGATCGCCAGCGCACGGCGCTGCACGACGGTGTAGACGCCACCGCCAGCGACGCCCATGATGCCGATGAACTTGCCTCCGGCGATCAGGGCCAGTCCGACGTACGAGCTCAGTCCCGGCAGCGGCATCCGCGCGGCGCCGCTCGGTGAGCTGTTATCGGTGGCGGCGGCGAAGAGCCGCTCGATGTCGTCGCCAGATATCGACCGCGACGGATCGGCCGAGCGCGTGAAGACCTGGTGGCGCTTGCCCGAGTCGTCGACCAGGCCGATGAATGCGACCGAGGTGCCGGTCAGCTCTAGCGCCAGCTGCATGGCGTGGTCGGCGACACGCGACAGGTCGCCTGCGCCCGCAATATCCGCCGAGATCGACTGAAACGCCTCGAGCCGGTCCCACAGGCCGGTTTCGGATTGTCCGGCAGTGTCCAAAGACAGGAGCTTATTCCCCCCTCGCCCGATTGTAGTGGCGCGCTCGGCTTCCTATGTCATGGGCTTGCCGATCAAACCTTCCGTTCATGCAACGGATCGAGATCGCACGGTACTCGGCATGACCGCAGCGTTATCAAAGGCAAGGAGTGGAGCCTCAACGAGAGGCGTTTGCCGCGAGGGAGACGGGATGAGCCAGGGATCGTTCTATTTTTCCTCGAGCGATGTGCTCGAGCTAGCGCACGTCGACCGAACGTTGACTTACCTCGCCAGGCCCGCGTCGAGCCAGGAGTGGCAGGCGCCGTTGACCGTAAGCCAGCTGATCGACCTCGGGCTCTTTGCATCGGGTCAGGCGCTGCAGAGGAAAGACCTCATCGAGCGACTGTGGAGCCGAAAGCGCCAGCTGATGCGGGAGGCTGACGAGCTGGCGCAGTGGGGACCGGACCGGCCCGTCGCATGAGCGCGCCGACCTGTGATTCACGATCCTCAGCGCCAATACTCGCGCTCGCGCGCGCGTTCTCTTTTTGAGATGGGAGCGAGGGTGGAGAGGTTCACGATCGAGGTCGTCAACGCCAATCCGGTTGTGGCCCGGCCGCTTGTCGTGCTGGTCGCCAGGTTTCTCGGGCCTGGACCTCTCCGGCTGAAGATGGTCAAGCTCGCGCACGAGCTGGATGACCGCCAGGTTCGACGCGAAGCCGCGTAGGCGCTTGCTCCGACGGCTTCATATGGAGCCGTTGTAGCCGGGTCAAAGGCATCGCCCCGAGGTGGCCGTATGGGGCATGGGTACTCCCGTTGAGGTAGGCGTTTCCCCTACAGATGGACGACTTCGAGCGGCTACTGGAAACGGAACTGGCATTGATGCTCGACCCCGTGGTGAGGGCCCCGGCGCCCCCACGCCATAGGCGCCCAGGCCTGCGGCCGATTGTGACGCTGCATACGACCCCTACAGCTGCGATCGGCCCGGCAGCTACGGTCACGATCCTGGCGGACCTGCCGCTTGAGGTCGTCGCCGAAGCTGTCCCGGCCCAGCTCTCCTTACCTAGGAATTAACCCCTTCCTTCCTCTCGCGAGGCCGAGCCGCAAGGCTCGGCCTCTAACTTGTTTCACACTTGTCTCACCATGAGCGCCACCACTGTCGGCATCACGTTCAAGGTCACGCCGTCGGGGGCCCGAGTTCCTGCGTCTGAGCGGCAGCGAATCCTCTCCAACCCCGGGTTCGGCAAGGTCTTCAGCGAGCACATGGCGGTGGCGACATGGAGTCGTGGCCGCGGCTGGCATGACGCCGAGGTGCGCCAGTACGGCCAGATCGCATTCGATCCCGGAACCTCCGTCCTCCACTACGCGCAGGCGGTGTTCGAAGGGCTCAAGGCCTATCGACAGGAGGACGGGACTGTGGCGGTTTTCCGGCCGGAGGCGAACGCCGCTCGGTTCCAGCGGTCAGCGCGCCGGCTCGCGCTCCCGGAGCTGCCCGCCGCCGCGTTCGTCGAGGCCATCGATCTCGTGGTCGGGCTGGACTCGGATTGGGTGCCGTCGGATCCGGAGCACAGCCTGTATCTGCGTCCTTTTATGTATGCGAGCGAGGTCAATCTCACCGTGCATCCCTCCGACGAGGTCACGTTCGTGCTGATCGCATCGCCCTCGGGCTCCTATTTCCCGACCGGCGTCAAACCCGTGACTGTCTGGCTCTCTGAGGACTTCAGTAGGGCGGCTCCCGGCGGGACCGGCGAGGCGAAGACCGGGGGCAACTACGCGGGCAGCCTGCTCGCGCAGGCGCAGGCGGCGGAGCAGGGCTGCGACCAGGTCGTCTGGCTCGACGCCATCGAACACAGGTGGGTCGAGGAGATGGGAGGCATGAACCTCTTCTTCGTCTTCGGCAGCGGTTCCAAGGCTCGGCTGGTGACACCGGAGCTCACCGGAACACTGCTTCCGGGCATCACGCGCGACAGCCTGCTCACTCTTGGTCGCGACCTCGGCTACGAGGTCGTGGAGGGTCGCGTCAGCGTCGATCAATGGAGAGCGGGCTGCGCGGACGGGTCCCTGACCGAGGTATTCGCCTGTGGGACCGCGGCCGTGATCACACCGGTCGGAGCCGCGAAGTCAGCCGCCGGCTGGTGGGCGATCGGAGACGGAAAGCCGGGCGTCGTCACGATGCGTCTGCGCCAGGCGCTCGTCGACATCCAGCGCGGCGCCGCGCCCGACGTGCACCGATGGATGCACGCCGTCCCGGCCCGCTAGATAGACCTCCGTCTAAAGCTCACGCCCCTCTCCCTAACCATGCCCCCGGACGGAGGGAGGGAGGGAGTCAGAGCGCCCTCATCCGGTTGTTCTTCGGGTTGTGCTCGACCTCGGCGAGCTCGAGAGCCTCCAGGAGCGGCGGCATGTACATGCCGAACCGGCCGCGGTAGCCCTTCCTCAACCCGTACCAACCGCCCACAGGGTTCTTCTCCGAACGGCCCCAGGCTTCGACTGTGCCTTCGGCGGCAGGCTTCTGCTCGTCGGCGCTGCCCAGCGGCACCCAATCGCCTTTCGCCTTCAGCATCTTGTGCAGGTCTTCGATCGCGCGCAGCCGGTAGCGAAGCTCGGTCTTGCCGACGACGCAAACCAGGGCCGGCGGGCTCGCGGCCTCGTCCTTGTACATCTCGTACTCCGACGATCCGCTCGGCGTGGTCAGCTTCCAGGGCGACTGCTTGGTGCCTGCACCGGTGACCTTCTTGGCCGTCATCGTCACCGCTCCCTATCACGCAAAAAATGGTTCGAAGGGGGCCACCCAGCGGTCCCCGAACCGAACGAAGCCTGAGGCTACTCTCCGCCGGTCCGTTGCCCCTCGCCCTGCTGCCGCCCCTCTCCGTCCTTGCTCAACAGCAGGTCGACCAGCGTCGCGACCTTCGGAGAACCGAGGCCGCTCGCGGCATCCCATCCTGACCTCGCCGAGAAGCCTTCGACCGAGATGCCGCAGACCACGACCGTGCAAGCATTGTTGCCGGCCGTGATGTCGTGGAAGGCGCGGCCGTACTCCTCCTCGCTGCCGGCGATGTCGTAGAGCGAGTCGTTGATCGAGCCCAGCCCGTGGCCACCCTTCTGGTCCGCGAGAGCGATGATCCCCGCCCATTGAGGGGAGCCGGCGCTGGTGCCGCCGAAGATGAAGAACGCAACGCCCGTGGGCCCGCAGTTGACGATGATCCCGCAGCCGTCACTCCAGGCCGCGAGGACGCCGCCGCGAGCATCGCCGTTGTAGGTGACGTCGGGCACGCCGCGATGCGAGCTGTCTTGCTGCGCGCCGGACTGGTAGCCGGGACGTTCGTAGATAGTGCTGAAACCGCCGCCGCCCGCGCCGAACTCGTCATTCCAGACCGACTCCGAGTGATACGCGCCAGACGCTGCGTCGGCGGTCAGGTTGGTGCCGCCGACCGCGGTCACGTTGGGGTCGGAGGCCGGCGTCGAGGCGATCTTGAAGACAGACTTGCCGTCGCATGTCGGCTGCGCGGAACCCAGGTCGCCCGCGGAAGCGAACAGCGTGATGCCTTTCTGGACCGCCTGAGCAAACACCCGGTGCTGGCGGTTGAGAAGCTCCGGATCCATGCACGTTTCGCCTTCGCCGAAGCTCTGCGAGATGACGTCGCCAAGACGATGGCGGACGGCGTATTCGGTGACCCTGAGGATGTCCGCGTCCTGGTTGCTCTTGGCGACCACGAGGTCGATGTTGGCGCCAGGCGCAATCGCGTGGGCCCACTCGACGTCAAGCGAAATCTCAGCTGACCAGCCGAGCTGGTTGGGATCCGTGCCCACGAATGTCGTCAGCCCATCCGGGGCGATGATGCGGAAATGCGGCGGTGCCGGAATGTTCCACACCGCGTCGAAATGCGCGAGGTCGGACTCGATGGTCGGGCTCTGGTATGCGTCGACGATGACGATCGTATTGCCCGCCCCGGTGATCCCCGCTGCCAGCAGCGGCTGGACGTCGTAGGCGGCACGGATCTGGTCGGGTCCGTAGCAGAGAAGAGGCCTGCGCCCCGGAACCTGGCAGTTGAACTTGACCTGGCCGCGGGTCTGGAGGTCGCCGGCGTACTGATAGCGGACGTGGCTGCCGACGGCGGGCACCATTGCGTGACTCACGACCGCGGCGGACGCCGGGATGGCTCCGCCGATCAGGATCGGAATCACAAGTGCAGCCGCGCTTGCGCGCGCCGCCCGGACACGCATGGACGACAAAATCGACCCCAAGGCCACTTCCTCCCTCTTCACATCAACTGCAGCGCGGCCGACCGTGGCGGCGATTCTATGGCGAAGAATTCCGGATTGAGCTGCGTAACCCAGGACTTTCCGATCTGTCCCAGACGCGACGCGTCATGAAACGCGGCGGCGCGCGCCCAACACCGCCGCCACGGATTGAGCGATGATTTTTTCGGACGGGGAACAACGCCACGCCGCCGGCGGCGTGGCCTCATTGGAGGACTGCCGATGACCGCTGAACGGGTCGTCATCGTGGGTGGCGGCGGGGGCGGCGATGCCGCCGCGTTTGCCTTGCGGAAGAGGGGTTTCGACGGCGAGATCACAATCCTCAGCGCAGACCTCGACCGGCCGTACGACCGTCCATACCTCTCGAAGGAGTTCCTGCGCGGCGAGGTTGATCTGCAGAAAGTCTTCCTTCACGACGAGGCCGAGTACTCGAAGGAGCGCATCGAGCTGCGGCTGCAGGAGAGGGTGGTCGGGGGTTCGCTGCGGGACCGCAGGCTCTCGCTGCAGAGCGGAAGGGAGGTCGGCTTCGACACGCTGGTCGTGTCCACGGGCGGCACGCCCCGCCGCCTGCCCGACGCGCCCGACTCTGACAACGTCCTCACGCTGCGATCTCTGCGCGACAGCCAGGCGGTTCGCGACGCTCTCTCACGCGGCAAGCGGCTGCTGCTTGTCGGCGCCGGCTTCATCGGCGCTGAGGTGGGTGCATCAGCCCGACAGCTGAACAGAGAAGTCCTGATGGTCGAGTCGGCGCCGGTGCCGCTGGCCCGCGCCCTCGGCTCGGAGGTGGGGGAGGTTTACGCGTCGATCCACCGGCAGCACGGCGTCGATGTCCGCACCGGCACCACCGTCAAGGAATGGCACACGTCCGGCGGCCGGGTAGTCGGAGTGACGCTTTCCGACGGCCGGCGCGAAGAGGTGGACGTGGTCTTGATCGCGATCGGCATCGATACAAACCTCGCCGTCCCGCAGGTGCTGGGGCTGGAGCTCGAAGGCACCGGGGTGGTTGTGGACGAGGGTTTGCGAGCCGCCGACGGCGTCTATTGCGCCGGCGACATCGCGCTGCACCCGCATCCGGTGCTGGAGCAGAGGATTCGCGTCGAGCACTGGGAGGTGGCCAAGCATCACGGCCGCGGCATCGCCACATCGATCGCCGCCGGGCACGCGCCCGTGACCAGGCTGCCCTACTTCTGGTCAGACCAGTACGACGTCAGCCTCGAGTATCGCGGCAATGCATCAGGAGAGGATCGGGCGGTCTGGCGGGGCGACAAAGCCGGCCTCCATTTCTCAGTCTTCTACCTTCGCGACGGCCGCATCCGGGCGGTCCTCTCCATGAACGACAAGGAGCTCAATGAGATCGGCGGCAAGCTCATCGAGAGCCGGAGCCATGTCGATGAAAAGTCGCTGGCCGATGCGTCGGTCGACCTTTTGGAGCTGGTGCCTGCGAAGGGCTCCTGAGTGTTACTCCTGAAGGAGCCAGGGGAGCGCTTCCGACATCGGGCGCAGGAGTGTCTCCTGCTGCTCATTGCTGATGAGCCCGTCTGCCAGCAGCGCGAGCGCCGTCGCGAAAGCCGCGTTCTCGGCTTTGTGGCCCATCTCGCCGTGCTCCGCCCGCCACGAGATCAGCGCAGCCCCGGACTCGGTCATCCCGAAGAGCGTTCGGCGCACCTCGTCCCAGGCTGCGCCTCGATCGGCCTGCTCGATCGCGTGTAGGGCCGCCTTCTCCGCCTCGCGGAACGTGGGCAGGCCGCGATCGCCGACGTGTTCTTCCCACCCTTGCGCCACCCGCTCCACTCCGGACGGCGACAGGATCCGGATGTCGTCGATCAGCCGGGCAAGCGTGCGCTTGCGATCCGGGAAGCCATAACCTTCGGCGTCGACGCTCATCCGGTCAAGCGTAGCGCCGATCAGGTGTTGGGCTTCAGCCTGGCTTCCAGAAACGAGGCGTGCCGGTGTCGCCGGCCGGCCAACCAAGCCAGGCGACCGGCGCGTCCTTCGTCCAGGCGAAGGACATCGAAGTTTGCCACGGCCAGGGCTGCTCGCAGCGATGAGACGTCGATCGGATGGTAGTGCTGGGCCAGGTCGGGAAATCCTGCCGCCGCGTAATACGCGGCAGACCGCCCCTGGGCCCGCGCTTGCGCGTAGCGATCTCTGTACATCGGGCTGTCGACCGCCACGACCAGACCGCCGGGACGCAGCACGCGCGCCGCCTCGAGGATCGCTTCGCCCGTGGGGGCGTAGTGAAGAGACGCGGCGAAGAAGGCCACGTCAGCCGTCGCGTCACGAAGCGGCAGGCGTCGCATGTCTCCACGCACCCGCAGCACCTCGGCCGGCGACGGCGCGTCCACCAGGTCGATGGCGATCACGTCGGCGTCGCGAATGTAGCGAGCTGCCCAGCCGCCGCCTGATCCGATGTCGAGCCACACCGGGCGGCTCCGTCCAGTCCTCACGTTCGCGAGCGCCGCCACCGCCTCGGCCACCGACTCGAGCCGGCCGCCCCACAGGCGGCGATCACCCCCGTCCGGATCCTCGACTCCATCGGGGCCGACCCAGCCTTCTTGACTGCGCAGGGCTGTGTACTGCGCGGCGAAGTGATCGGCGGCCGTCCGCGCTACATCGTCGAGAAGGTCGATACCGCCTCTGGCCCCAGCGATCGAGCGTCCACATCCGGGGCACGTCGGGCGACCTGGCTGCGGAGACGATCCGCACGTCGGGCACAGCAGGAGGCGGTAGAGATCGGCGACCGAACGGTCAGCGGAGATACGCGGGCACCCAGCTGAAGCGAGACACGGCGACCGGTCCAGGGCCCGACACGATCACCTGCGCGTTGACGAGCACGCCCAGGTAGTAGAGCCAGCGGAACCCGTCGTCTTTGACCTCGAACCCGACGGTGACGGCCAGACCCGTCGCAAGCAGGAGGCCCAGGATGCCGGCCCAGCGGGTGGCCAGGCCGAGAAGCAGAAGAAACGCAACCACCGTTTCGCCGACGGTTTGGGCGACGGCGAAGAAAAACCAGTTCGGCGCCACCACCTGGATCAGAAGCTCGTGGAGTCCCGGGATGGGGTTCTGCGGTCCGGCTGACTGCAACAGTCCCTTCACCCAGTCGACGCCCTGCCACTTGGTGCTGGCGAAGTAGAGCCAGTACACCCCGACCGTGAACCGGAACAGGCTCGGCCAGACGGCCGTCATCTTTGCGAGCAAAGCTAGCGAAGCGCTCGGAGCAGTGGGTTCGTCGCCAGCTCGAACGCGCGGGCTGCCGGCCGCAGGTGCATCTTGTTCAGCTTGTGCTGGATGGCGCCCTTGAGGATGGCCGCGCGCAGCTTGTTCTCGGAGAAGTCGGTGTTGAACAGCAGCCGGTTGTGTCTCACCTTGTGCCACTCGCCGCGCCGGCGCCGCTCGCGGACGCGCTCGTAGAAGCCAGTGCCGGGCAGCGGGTACGCGATCGTGTAGCTGACGTAGTCCAGCGGCAGGCTGCTCGAGAAGTTGATGCTGCGGATCAATGAGTCTGTCGTCTCGCCAAGGTAACCGACCATGAAGAAACCCGCAGCCTTGATGCCGGCCGCGACGCAGGCCTCGACCGCGGCGCGCGCCTGGTCCGGCGTGATGCCCTTCTTCATCTCCTTGAGCACGTTTGCGTCACCCGACTCGATCCCAAAGAAGATCCGCTTGCAGCCGGCGCGATGCATCTGCTCGAAGAGCGCCTGGTCGACGTGCGTGACGCGGCTGAGGCACTCCCACGTCAGCGGCAGGTGCTCCTTCTCGATCGCCTGCGCCAACTCGAAGGTGCGCTTGTAGTTCAACGTGAACAGGTCGTCCGACATCCATATGTGGTCGTAGCCGAGGTCGGCGATCTCGCGCATCTCCGCGACCACCGACTCGACCGGCCGCGCGCTGAACAGGTCGCCGAACACCGACTTGTGGCAGAAGTCGCATCTGAACGGACAGCCCCGCGTCGACATGAGCGGGGTCGTCGCGTCCTTCCAATGCTTGCGCCAATAGCGGATGTAGTCGGCGTTGGGAATGTCGCCACGGTATGGCAGCGGAAGGTGCGACATGTCTTTGCTGCGGACGCGCGGCATTGTGCGCACGATCTCGCCGTCCTGTTTGAAGACCAGCCCAGGGATGTCCTCGAAGCGCCGGTCCTCGAGGTGCTCCATGACCTGCACGATTGTTTCCTCGCCCTCGCCGACGGCGACGAGGTCGAACTGGTCGACGAATGTGTCGGGCTCGCCTGACGGGTAGGGCCCGCCGACCACCGTGAGTGCTTTGTCCCGCACCTGCTGCGCGAGCGAGAGCGCTTCGTCCTGCATCGTGATCATGCAGTAGATCCCGATCACCGACGGCTTCAGGCGCTCGATCTCGGCGAGGACTTCGCTGCGCTCGAGAAATGTGTGGTCGATGTGCCGCACGCTGTAACCCGCGCGCCGGAGCGATGCGCTGAGGTACATGAGCCCAAGCGAGGGCATGATCCAGTGCCGGCCTTGAGCCGGCGCCCGCTGCGGATAAACCAGGACGACGTCGGCTATTTCCAACTCTCTCACCTCGCTCCTTGAACCTTGATCGTGTAGTCCGTACCGCTGAATGACGAGCCTTCAAAGATGTAGTCGAGCCCGGCCCAATCGAACTCCGGCGGTGACAGCTCGCGTCCTCCGTGGAGCTGAGCTGCCGGAATGGCGAGCTGCGACCACTGAACACCCAGGCTTCTCGCCTGGAGTCGAGCCCAACTCCCGCCGACGGGAACCCAATTGCCGAACTGCCCATCGAGCAGGGTCCGGCTCCCGTCCGCGGCGAAGTCATTAAAGGCTGCCGACTGCTCATTGAGGATGCCTACCTCCGTGTATCCCGGCGCAAGCTTCACGACCCGGATAGAAACGGAGATGGCGGTCGCATCCACGGTATAGGTCACCTCAATGGCGCCCCGCGATTCGATCGGCACGAAAGCGTAGCCGTGAACCGCGTCACCTCCGATCCCATCCAACGAGAAGGTCCGCTTCCAGGTTGCGGCGGCCGGGGTCGAGGCGTCGACTGTTGTCGCCGTTCGTGAGTACACCCACCCGTCCGGGTAGTGGACGATCGGCACACCGAAGCCTAATCCCTCACCGGAGATGTCACGGCCGGCAACCTCTAGTACGACGCCCTTCGCCAGTGGCGCTGTCTTGCCCAGGCCCGGCGTGCCATCAATGCACGCGGCCACATCGTCGAAGATCGGCTGGTCCAGCTGGGCCCCCAGCCGGTAGGCGAACACCGACTTGCCGCCCAATACTCGGTACTGCGCCTGATCGCCCAGCTGCACGAAGGGCGCCGTGGCGTGCCCGCTCGCGAGGTCGGGAAACGTTGAGGTCGCGCGGTAATAGCTGATGCCTTCCAGCACCACTGCGGCGACACCATGCCCCCTCATCCAGGCGATTGCCGCCTCGCGCCCAGCCGGGAGAGCCTGCGAGCCTGTGATCTCGATGGGCGCCTTCCGACTGTAGAAAGCAACCGCCGGCGAGTCCGTCACGAGCAGTCCGCTGCTGTTTGATGCCACCTTGCCCGCCGCGATCAGGCCGGCATTGCCCGCTGCGAAGCCCGCGAAGACCGGCAAGAACGCGACCGCCAGGAGAGCGCCCGTGGCCGCCGCGCCGACGCGGGCGATCGCCGGCTGCCGATCGAGAGCCGCAGCGGCGAGCAACGCGAGCGAAGGAATAGCTGGGTACAGATAGCGGTGGCTTCCGCTGTAGGCTCCCACCGCGACCAGCCCGAATACCGCACCGAGGTAGACGAGCGCGGGCACGTGAAGGAAGCGCAGTGCAGTCAGTCCGCCTACCGCCCCAGGGTTGCGAATGGCAGACACGAACCCGACCAGCCCGAGCGCGAACAACGGCAGTCCTACAAGCCCATAGGTGGTTGCAAGCTCCAGCAGTCGCCCCACCGAACCACCGGGGATGCTGCCGCGAGATGTGGCAGAGAGCACCTCGGCTGAACCGCGGGCGATCGAGTGGCCGGCGGGCGCATACCCGAGCTGCATGACCACGAGCAGCGCGACTGCCGGCACCGCCCAGGCGGCCGCTGGAATCGGTCGCGCGGTACGCCTTGTCACGCGAGCGTATACCTGCTCGATGACCACAAACGCGACAGCGGCGCCGATCCAGATCCATGCCTTCGTGGCGGTGATAGCCGCCAGCGCCGCGAGCAAGGC
Source organism: Chloroflexota bacterium (assembly GCA_005879945.1). Taxonomy (GTDB): domain Bacteria; phylum Chloroflexota; class Dormibacteria; order Dormibacterales; family Dormibacteraceae; genus UBA10449. The sequence goes on from VBHX01000184.1 coordinate 16,923, forward strand.
GGCAAGCCGTAACCGCCCCCGCATGGCAGCAAGCGCCGCGCCGATCAGAAGGGTGGTCAGGAGCGGTTCGACGACTGCGGAGCCGGAGGTGAAAAGAAAGACTGGGTTGAGGGCGAGAAGGATGACTGCGAGCCGTCCCTGTCGTGCATTCGGCGCGATGCTGTAGACACACGCCAGCGTCGCCAGGCCGAGCAGGGCTCCCAGCGCCTTCAGGGCGCCGAGCTGCCACAAACCAAACAGCTTTAGGACCGCGGCCGCGAGCACGTGGTAGCCGGGCAGCCACGTGTCCTCCATACCGAACAACGGGTCGTGAAGATGTCCGGTCGAAGCGAGGTTGGCTGCGATGAGCCAGTGCCCGTACCCATCCTCGAATGGTTCCGGCATCTGCGCGCCGAGCAAAAGCAGGAGGCCGCAAAGACCCAGCAGGCCCGCGGCGGGCCAAGCCACCTGCAGCCGAGCAAGCGCGCGCCGTCCCAATCGACGGAGCGTCATCACCTCAAGGAGGTCGACGGCGCTCAGCGCGGCGACAACGATGAATCCGACTGCGAACAGGCACGAGTAGAGCGTGACCAGCCATTGGTCCGCAGCAACGGCCGCCGGCACGATGGCCAGTGCCGCCACCCCGAGAACGGCTTCGACCGCGGCTCTAGGGTCACCAACCCGCACGTATTCCTGGTCGCGCCACTCCTGCCCGCGCTCGACGATGCGGTGCTTTGGGGTGCGCACGAACTCACCACCGCGTCGGGTGGCGCGCACCAGGGCGATCAGTGTGTTCAGCGACATACCGGCCCCGACGACCTGAAACAGAATCGAATGGGCGCCGGACCACCACGACCGCCCTCGCCGCGTCTGGGCAACCATGAAGCAGATCCAGGGCGTAATCCCGACCAGGATCGCCAGCATCGATGCGTATGCGAGCGGCCAGGGAAGTCGATAATGGCTGGCGGTCACCAGCAGCAGGGGGTAACACGCCACCTGGATGAGCATTAGAGGCCCTACCGCGTATGCAAGGAGGTGGATTGCGGCCTCGACCTTGACCACGGCGCGGTTGCGGCTCCAGAGCACCGCACCCAGCAGGCTGAATGCGCACTGAAAACTGCCGGTCGCCCAGCGTGACTGCTGGCGTCGATATGCATCAATCGACACGGGCAGCTCCTCGGGCACGATCACGTCTTCCAGGTAGGCGGACCGCCAGCCTCTCAGCTGGGCGCGGTAGCTCAGATCGAGGTCCTCGGTCAGGGTCGCTGCGCTCCAGCCGCCAGCGTCCTCGATTGCCGCTCTGCGCCACACGCCGGCGGTGCCGGTGAAGTTGGTGAAGTAGCCGCGCGATGAACGAACTGCCTGTTCGACCAGGAAGTGGAAGTCGACCACGAGCGCCTGCAGGCGGGTGAACCACGAGTAGCCTTCGTCGAGGTGTCCCCAGCGCGCTTGCGCAAAGGCGACCTGGGGGTTCTCGAAAGCGCCGATCATGCGGCGCAGGAAGTCGCGAGGTGGGACGAAGTCGGCGTCGAAGATGGCAATGAACGGTGCCTTGGTCAGGCTTAACCCGTGTGCGAGAGCACCCGCCTTGTACCCCTGGCGAGTCCCGCGCATGACGTTGGACACCCTGACCCCCTGATGCCGCCAACGCGCCACGCGCCGGCTCACGATGGCGGAGGTCTCGTCATCAGAATCGTCGAGGACCTGCACCTCGAACCGGTCACGGGGCCAGTCCATCGCGCATACCGCGTCGATCACACGTTCCGCGACGTAGCGCTCGTTATAGATCGGGAGTTGGACGCAGACGTTGGGCTCGCTCCCGGCGGCGACGAATGGGTGATGTCGCGGTTTCAGGCGGGTCGCCCGCCAGGTCAGATAGATGAGGTTCAAGCCGTAGCCGAACAGCGCGAGGCTCGTGACGGCGACGATCCCAAGCGTGATCGTGGTGATCACGTCGCTTCCCGCTCGTCGAACAGGGTGTAGGGGCGCATGGTCGCACGGACGAAAGCGACCCGCGCCAGCGCCTCTGGCCGGTTGCGGCGGGTCCACTGCATGTAGTGCCATGCGGCTCTGCCGATCCTGCGTGCCGCGCCGTCCAGAAGCCGCGGATACAGCCACGGCGGGAGCCGGAGCCCGCGCGCCGATGCGTCCAACAGCCGCGGCGCCGATTTGTAAGCCAGCTGCGGAAAGTGCTCGAGCAGCGCCGGGTTCGCGTCGACGGCTTCGTTGAAGACCTCGTGTCCGAAAACCGGCTGTGACATGAGCATCTCGAAAGCCATGTCCTCGTCCAGGCGGACGAGCGGCTGGCATTGCGAGCGCTCGAGGATCAGGTTTGCGGTCATCAGTCGCGGCGCGATGGGACGGCGCGTGAGGTCGTCCACGGGTTTCGCGCGATGGCGCAGCGCGTGCAGCAGGCCGAGGACGTTGACCGCGACGTATGCGAGGTGGCGCCGGCCATCGTCGACGATCAGGTTGAGGTCGACGTCATCCGACTCCCTGAAGCCACCGCTCGCCAACGAGCCTGCGATGGAAACGCTGCGGATGAAAGGTGCGAACGCGACCAGGGTCCGAACAAAGGCGACGGTCATCTCCATGTAAGGCGAGGCGTCCCGCTCGTGATCGGCGGCCCGGGAGCGAATCCCGGCGGCGCGGGCTCCGTCCGCGCGCTGCACGACCAGGTCGTACGAGAGCGTCAGGTCCGGCGTGGCCGCCACCGCCCAACGCACGTCGCCCTCAGAGACCGGGCCGCCGAGGCACAGATTGCCCAGCCGATCGGGCGCAAGCGCGAAGCCACGGCGCGACAGGAGCGCGACCGTTCGGCGGATGCGTTCCGACGTGGATGAGGCTTGGGCTGGAGAATGGCCGATCACCGCAGCGCCTCCAAGAGTTCGAACCGGCTCACGAAGCCGATACGGCCCCGGGTTACGTCAGCTTCAACTTACGTCGCCTTCAAGTTTCGGGCATCATCGATGGTTGGCGCAGGCCCGATTTACTCCCAGGAGCTACCCATGACCGCCGATGGACATTTCAAGGTCCCGACCCCCGTCAACGAGCCGGTGCGGGCCTACGCGCCCGGCGACCCACATCGAAAGAGCCTCAAGGCCCGCCTGGCCGAGCTGACCGACGCCCGTACCGAGGTACCGATGCAGATCGGGGGTGAGCGCCGCTGGGGCTCGTCACGAGGCGACATCCGGTCGCCCCACCGCCACGAGCTGGCCATCGCCGAATACGCGGTCGGCTCGAACCAGGATTTCGACGACGCCGTCGCGGCGGCGCTCAAGGCGCGCAAGGCATGGGCGGAAACCTCGTTCCATGAGCGCGCGGCGGTGCTGCTGAGAGCCGCATCGCTACTGGCAGGACCATGGCGGGACACCATCAATGCGGCGACTATGCTCGGCCAGTCGAAGACGGTCCACCAGGCCGAGATCGACGCGGCCTGCGAATCGGTCGACTTCTGGAGGTACAACGCGTACTTCGCCGACCAGCTGCTCGGACAGCAGCCGTTCAACGACGGCACCGCGTGGAACCGCCTCGAGTACAGGCCTCTCGAAGGCTTCGTATTCGCGGTGAGCCCGTTCAACTTCACGTCCATCGCCGCCAACCTGCCGACTGCTGCCGCGCTCATGGGCAACACGGTCGTGTTCAAGCCCGCGACGCAGAGCTCTCCGAGCGGGTCCTCGGGCACAAGGAGCTCGCGGGCATCCACTTCACCGGCTCGACCGAGGTGTTCCAGGGCATGTGGCGCACGGTCGGCGAGAAAGTCGGCCACTACCGAACCTATCCGCGCCTCGTCGGCGAGACGGGCGGCAAGGACTTCGTCGTCGCGCACGAGTCGGCCGACTCCGACGCGCTGCGCACGGCGCTCATCCGCGGGGCGTTCGAGTACCAGGGGCAGAAATGCTCCGCTGCGTCGCGCGCGTACATCCCGCAGTCGATGTGGAAGCACCTGAAGAACGAGATGGCGGAAGAGGTGGAGGCCATACCGCAGGGAGACGTCGCCGACTTTCGCAACTTCATGGGCGCGGTCATCGACGGCAACGCGTACGCGAAGCACATGAGCGCAATCGAATATGCGCGCAAGTCCGAGACCGCCACGGTCGTCGCCGGCGGCAAGGGCGACGACAAGGTGGGGTGGTTCGTCCGGCCAACCGTGATCGAGACCACCGACCCGGACTTCAAGCTGCTGAAGGAGGAGCTCTTCGGTCCGATCCTTACGATTTATCCGTACGCCGACGGCAAATTCGAAGACACGCTCGACCTTGTCGACCGCACGAGCCCCTACGGTCTCACCGGCGCGATCTTCGCGCGTGACCGGCAGGCGATCCGCAAAGCGTCCGAGACGCTGGTCAACGCGGCCGGGAACTTCTACATCAACGATAAGCCCACGGGTGCGGTGGTCGGCCTGCAGCCGTTCGGTGGTGCGCGCGCTTCAGGCACCAACGACAAGGCCGGTTCGATTCTCAACCTGATCCGCTGGACCAGCCCGCGCGTAATCAAGGAGACGTACGTGCCACCCACAGATCACCGCTATCCGTTCATGGACGCGGAGTAAATCGCTGACGGTTCGCTACGAACCTGATTGGCCGGTCGTCGTCGTGACCATCGACCGGCCCGAGGTCCGCAACGCCGTCGACCCTGACACTGCCGCACGGCTGGTCGAGTGCTTCAAGCGGTTCGCGGCCGACGACGAGCTGAGGGTTGCCGTTCTGACCGGCGCCGGCGGCAACTTCTGCGCCGGCTTCGACCTCAAGGCTCTCGCGCGTGGAGATGGCCGCCGGTTGAAAACCAGCGGCCCCGGGCCGATGGGCCCGACCCGCATGTTTCTCGACAAGCCAGTGGTCGCGGCGATCGAAGGCTACGCAGTCGCGGGCGGGCTCGAGCTGGCGCTCTGGTGCGACCTCAGGGTGGCCGCGCGGGACGCAACGTTGGGCGTGTTCAGCCGCCGGTTCGGCGTTCCGCTGATCGACCTCGGCACCATCCGGCTGCCGCGCATGATCGGGCAGGGCCGGGCGATGGACCTTGTTCTCACCGGTCGACCCGTCCCGGCGGTCGAGGCGCTGGGGATCGGCCTGGTGGAGAGGCTCGTTCCAACGGGCACGGCGCTGGCGGAGGCCGTCGCGCTGGCTCGCCGGCTGGCAGAGCTCCCGCAGGGCGCGCTGCGCGCCGATCGCCGAAGCGTCCTCAAGCAGTGGTCACTCAGCGTCGACGATGCGATACGGGCTGAGTTTCGCGGTGGGATCAAGGTGGTCGCGTCTGGTGAGTCGCAGTCCGGCGCACGCCAATTTGTCGAGGGAATTGGCCGGCATGGCGAATGATTGAAGGTTGAGCGGATGAGCGGCTCCGAAGCGGTCATCCAGGCCAACGGCCTGGTCAAGCGATACGGCCAGCTCGAGGCTGTCCGGGGCATCGACCTCGAGGTCAAGCACGGCGAGATATTCGGGTTTCTCGGCCCGAACGGCGCCGGCAAGTCGACCACGATATCGATCCTCTGCACGCTGCTCGTGCCGTCGGCCGGGACCGCTAAGGTGGCCGGCATCGACGTCGTCCAGGATCCGGCGCGGGTTCGCCAGCGCATCGGCCTGGTCTTCCAGGACCCGTCGCTCGACGACCAGTTGACCGGTCGCGAGAACCTCGAGTTTCACGCCTGGATCTACAGCGTTCCCGCGAGCGAGCGTGGCAAGCGCATCGACGAGATGCTGGCTCTGCTGCAGCTCACCGAGCGCGCCGGCTCCCAGGTGCGGACGTACTCGGGCGGCATGAAGCGCCGGCTCGAGATCGCGCGTGGCATGCTCCACCAGCCGCAGATCCTTTTCCTCGACGAGCCAACGCTGGGTCTCGACCCGCAGACCCGCCAGAGCATATGGACGCACCTCAACGAGCTGCGTACCACCACGGGCATCACGATCTTCATGACCACGCACTACATGGACGAGGCCGAATACTGCGATCGCATCGCGATCATCGACCGGGGCAAGATCGTCGCCCTGGGTACGCCCGATGAGTTGAAGGCTATGGTCGGCGGCGACGTGGTGACGATCACATCGAGCCGCCCGGAGGAGGCCGCTGCCGAGATCGAGAAGCGGCTTGGCGTGACACCTATCCGCGACAACGGAAGCCTGCGGATAGAGGTGCCAGACGCGAAGGTGTTCGTGCCCCGCCTGGTGCGCGAGCTCGAGGCGCCAGTGGACACGGTCACGCTGCGCCGGCCAAGCCTGGACGACGTCTTCTTGAAACTCACGGGCCGCGCCATCCGCGACGAGGAGGCGGGCACGAAAGACCAGATGCGAGCGATGGCGAGCCGATGGATGGGGCGACGCCGGTGACCGCGAAAGCCATCGCCCCGGAAACCGCGCCCTCGACGCCGGCGGCCGAGCGCGTCGACACCCGCCTGGCGAGCCTACGCGCGATCTACATCATCTGGTACCGAGACATCCTCCGCTACTGGCGTGACCGCTGGCGGCTGGTGGCATCGCTGGCGCAGCCACTGCTGTTCCTCATCGTCTTCGGCTCAGGGCTGAGCTCAGCATTGGGACGTGGCGCCTTGTTCGGCAGCGCGGGCGGCTTTACCTACATCCAGTTCATGTATCCCGGCATCATCGGGATGGCGATCCTGTTCACCGCGATCTTCGGCGCGATGTCGATCGTGTGGGACCGCGAGTTCGGGTTCCTGAAAGAGGTGCTGGTCGCGCCCATCGACCGATCGGCGGTGGCCATCGGCAAGGCACTTGGCAGCACGACCCAGGCGATGATCCAGGGCTTGATCCTGCTCGTGCTCGCGCCGTTCGTCGGCGTGAAGCTCAACCTGCTGACGGTGATCGAGCTGATCCCACTCGCCGCCGTGCTCGCGTTCGGGCTGTCGTCGTTTGGCGTAGCGCTCGCATCGAGCATGAAATCGCTTCAGGGCTTCCAGGTGGTGATGAACTTTCTGATGATGCCGATGTTCTTCCTGTCAGGCGCACTGTTCCCGCTCACCAACCTGCCCGGTTGGATGACGGTCCTGACTCGCATCGACCCCGCGTCCTACGGAATCGATCCCTTGCGCCGGGTCGTCCTGTCGGATTCAGGCCGGTCCAGCGCGCTGGTCGATCGATTCGCGCTGACGATCAACGGACAGGTGCTCGCGGTCCCGCTCGAGGCCGGCATCGTGCTCGCGTTCGGAGCCGTGATGCTCGGCATCGCCGTGATGATGTTTCAGCGCCGCGACTGAGAGAAGAACCAGAGCCAGTATCTCTCCGGCAATCAACGGCAGCGGTCCCCAAACGGTGATCCCCTCGATACCCGCCGACGAGGGCGGGCACGTACAGCCATTCCGGCGATCGCTTGCGGAAGCGATAGACGAGTGCGAGCGCCCAGATCGCGATTGAGACCTGCAGCACACGTGTAACCGTGAGATCGCCGATGTATGGGGCCACCGTCAGCTCTCGGTTGATGGCGACGCTTGCCGCGAAAGTCAGCCGCTGCTGGTAGGCGGCGATTCCGTCCATGCCCACATTGATAGCGGACGCTTGCGCGAGCGCTCCGATGGCGACCGCGGCGCCGGCGAAAGCGCGAAGCCGGCCGCCCGCCAGCAATGCCACGGGCACGAGGAAACCTAGCTGCGGCTTGAGCACGATGGCGCCGAGCGCGAGTCCGCTGAGAAATGGACGGCCGGACCTGAGCAGCGCGTATGAGGCGGCGACGCTGAGGGCCACGAGGAGCCCGGGCTGTCCAAGCTGGAGGCCGTAGATGACCGGTATCCAGCCCAGAGCCGCCGCCAGGTGGATGAGTCGAACCCGGCCGGCGCCGGGAGCCGCGAGATACCACGTGCCGGCCAGCGCGACCAGCAGGAGGGCGCTCCACAGCCAGTAAGCGACCTCGTAGGGAGCGAAGGTGAACGGAAGCGCCAGCCACGCGACCGGCGGCGGGCTTATGTACCGCGCCAGCTGTGCGATGCCTATATGCGATCGCATGGCGTCGAGCTGAGCCTGCTGCAGGCCGAGGTCGTAGATCGAATGCCAGCCGTGGTTGAGGCCGATCCTTGCCGCCGCGAAATAGAAGGTGAAGTCGTTGTGGAAGTGGTCGGAGGCGAAGGCGGCCGCCCACTGGTAGAGGTCGAAGGCGGCCAGCAGGACCGCGGCCGTCGCCCCGGCCGTGATGCCCAGGTTGCGCCAGCGCCTCGTGCCATTCATGCAGAGCGATCCTAGTCGGCGGTTCCCGTACCTTGTTCGCAATATGGCCCAGGTCGGCTTCGAACCACGGGTGCTCGAATTAACCGACGGAACCCGGGTCCACGTCCGGCCCATCGTCCCCGAGGACGAGCCCCTACTGATCGAAGCAGTGGCGGCGATGTCGGAGCGGACGGTCTATTTCCGGTTCTTCTCGCCGCTCAAGCGCCTCCCCGACGCGCTCGCGCACCGGCTGGCCGTGGTCGACTACAACGATCGGTTCGCGCTGGTCGCCACGACGCACAAACCTGGAAGCAGAGAACGAATCGTCGGCGTGGCCCGCTACGACCGCGCTGCCAAAACGGATGTGGCGGAGACCGCGGTCGCGGTGATCGACGAGTTCCAGCGGCGTGGACTTGGAAGCGCCCTTCTCGCCATCCTCGCGAAGGTGGCGCGAGACCAAGGCATCAAGACCTTCACCCTGATCGTGTTGCCCGAAAATCAGCAGATGCTCGGCCTGCTGCGCAAGATGGGCTGGATCCATCATGCCAAGCTGACCGGTGGCGTCTACGAGATCAGCTTCGATCTCCCCGAGCAATCCTGATGGACACCCAGCTGCTCGCATTCGTGGGCGTATCGCTGCTGCTGGCGGTCACGCCCGGTCCCGACATGGCGGTAGTGACCAAGAACGCCCTCGCGCACGGGCGCCGCGGCGTTTTGCTGACCACCACGGGCATCGGGCTGGCGCTCGTCATCTGGGCGACCGCCACCGCGGTCGGACTCTCGGCCGTCCTGAGGGCCTCCGGCGATCTTCTCTTCGTGCTCAAGATCGCCGGCGCCGCCTACCTCGCCTACCTCGGTCTGCGGACGCTGCTCGATTCGCGCCGGCGCCCGGCCGACCTTCTCGCCGGCTCGCCACCGCCCGCGCCTGCGCACGCGATCTTCCGCCAGGGCTTTCTATCGGCGATCTCCAACCCGAAGCTGGGCGTGTTCTTCGTGACGTTTCTGCCGCAGTTCGTCGGGCCCGGGCAGTCATTGCTGCCGCGGCTGCTCGAGCTCGGATTCGTTTTCGCGGTCATCGGCTGGACGTGGATGAACGTGTACGGGCTTTTGATCACGCGGATTCGAGACTTCATCACCGCGCCGCGCGTCCGGCAGTGGATGCAGCGGGTGACCGGGGTGGTGCTGCTCGGCTTCGGCGCCCGGCTCGCGCTAGAACGGGTGTAACGGGGACGAACCTTCAGCTAGAGGCCGCCCCACTGAAACTCCTGGCAAAGCGCGTCGAAGTACTGGCCCTCGGGAATGCCGTTCGCAAAGTGCTTGACGTCGGCGGGATTGGCGCCGAACATGACCACGGTCACGCCTCCCCTGGTCGCAGCGCTGACGAAGAACCGGACCTGGGCCGCCGTCGCGTTCGAGCCGACGAGATTGGCCGAGTACACGGCGCCCATCCCGTCCTGGTCGCCGATGTGCGCCCCCTTGAGGTCGGTCACCTTGGCCACGCTCTGCCATGTGGAAGTCGGCAGCGCGCTGACCGTCGACTGGATCACCTGATCGAGCGAAAGGCTCGACTTCGTACCCGCTACCTGCAGCAGCCCGAGCTTCGTGGCGAGCGTGATGCCTTGCGTGTCCTGGGTGCGCACCGTCCAGTTGGGGTCGTAGGCGACCTGGTATCCGAAGGCCGCGCTCTTGTACACGGCCGGCGCGGGCAGCGGCGTCACGATCTTCGCGCCGCAGTTGGACGTGCATGCCTTACGCGAACCGATGACCTGCGAGACAGCGAACGCGCTTCCGGCCACCGTCACGATCGCCAGGATGATCATCAGCCCGGCGGCGACCGCGAGCTGTGAACCCGAGAATCGACGTACTCCCGAGAGCTGACGAGCAGGCGCGGATGGATATGCGTACGCAGACGGTGTTGTGACCATCGGCCGCGCCTGAGGCGCGCCGCAGCGGCCGCAGAAGGGCGCGAAAGGCGGGACCTGCGCGCCACACGATCCGCAGTAACGCGGCTGCACCGCCATCAGCTGGTCCTCTCGGAGTGCATGCGTGTCTGTTTGGCCGCGGCCCTTGCCACCCCGCATGCCGGGCAGAAGAGCATGGTCGGCACGACCCGATGGCACTCCGGGCACGGCGCGTCAGGACCGATATCGTGCACCGCGCCTTCGGCCAGCAGCGACTGGTGGATCACGAGCCGCATGTACATCAAGAGAGCGGTAGCGGCAATCGCACGGATCGCAACCTGGAGCACCAGGTCGGGCACGACCACGGCGAGAATCCCAAGGATGATCTGCGCGCCCACTCCGATCACGAGCGTCGCGAGGATGCTCGCCTCCCACTCGCGGCCGGCGTCGCGCAGGTCGTATCGATTGAGCCAGGTTGCCGCGGCGATCAAAGAAGTGGTGCTCGCGTTGACGAGCATCACGAGGACCCCTGCGTTCAGCAGGCGCAGGGCCCAGTCCAGCGGTTCGCCGCTTCCGACCAGCGGCCCCCCGAGCAGCGGCCACAGCGCGCTCAGCATCATCGTGAGGGTGAAACCGAGTGCCGAGGCCGCACCGAAGGTGAGGCCGTCCAATGGTTCGCGGAGCCCACTCCTGAAGAAGTAAAGGAAGAGCGGCCCGACCAGCATCAAGGCCTGGGCGACGATCGGGAGGACAACGCCGGCGACCAGAACATTGGTGCCGATATCCCTGCTGATCTCGAGTCCACCCACGGTTTCGCCAGTGAAAGACGTGAACGCGTAGCCGAGAACCGCGCCGGCAACCATCGTGGCCAGGATGAGCAGCCACGGCTCGGATTCGTAAACCTCGACCTCGTAGAGGTAGAGGAGGTAGAGCACCGGCAGGATGAAGACCGCCGCGATCGTCGCGGGCGCGAACAGATGCAGCGCGGCCAGTATCACCACCATCAGGACTCCGACGAGCAAGGCCCAGCGGAACGCGCCACCGCGCCGGTGAGGCAGGTGAGGAAACAGGGTCGAAACGATGGAAAGGTGCATGACCGGTTCCGAGGGCACGGCAGCGAATGCGTTCTGGCGGAATGCATCGCCGCGCGTCAGGTGGGCTCCGCAGTGACCGCAAAACTCACCGGCCGGAACCATCGATCCGCAATGCGGGCACATGACCAACGGCGGTCGGGTTGGCGTCTCGGCATCCGGTTTCTTCACCCGGCGATCGGGGCCACGACGCCTCTCGCCTCCCTCGGCGCTCACGCTCCCCCTCCTTTTATGTAGAGGATCCACGCCGAGTCGAGGGCGGCCGCATCCATGCTGCCCCAGCCGGTCGCGAAGTCCCAGCCTGGGGCAGCATCAAAGGCGAGGTTGTTGCCGAACTTCACGTCATGGAACGGCGAGGCGGCGAACTTGGCCTGGTTCTCGCCCATCCAGTAGATGGCGGGGTTGGCGAACCCAGCCTCGCGCAGGCCTTTTCGTTTCAGATCCTGGTCAATGAGCGCGACGGTCCCGGCCCACAACGGCGCGGCCGCGGAGGTGCCGCCGGCCTCGCCCTCCTGGCCGCCGAAGATGATATGGAACCCGGTCGCCGGGTCGGCGTCCGCGGCGACGTCGGGCACCTGCCGGTGGCCATGCCCGGAGGCCTGACTGACGATCTTCTGGTAGTCGGGCAGGTTGTAGAACTGGCTCGCACCGCCACCCGTGCCGGTCTCATCGATCGGCCCTCCCCAGGCTGCCTCTTTGAAGTACACGCCCTGCACCGATTCGAACACCGTGGTGCCGCCGACCGCGGTCACGCTCGGGAGGGTCGACGGAAAGCTCGCCGCCGGCGGCTGATCGATGCCGCAGGTGTACGCGCCGTTGTCGCCGCTGGCAATGAAATGGGACATGCCTTCGGCCGCAGATCGGTCCTGGATGCTCGAGTACAGGTCGCGATGCCCAAGCGGTGTGTCCGTCTCGCAAGCGCCCAGGCTCTCGGAGATGATCGACCCGAGGTGGTCGCTGACCAGCTGGTCGAATGCGCGATCCGCGTGCGTGAAGTCCGGCGCCGAAACGTAGACGACGATCTTGGCCGCCGGCGCGACTTCGTGAATGATCTCCAGGTCGAGCACTGATTCACCCTGCGGCTTTTCTGGCGTGCCCCACGACGTGTCGCGCTTGATCGTCACCAGGGGGTCGTAGGGCGGCAGGCCGAACTTGGTCGCGAACTTGTTGAGGTCGCTGAGGTTGGGCAGGTCGTCGATCTCGGGGAGGACGATGGTCACGCCCGACCCGTCGAGGCCCGCGTCGCGTAGGGGCTTCAAGTTGTAGAACGCGACTACGTCGGTCGGCGTCAGACCGCCCGGCCTCACCGTGTACGTGCGCGCGTGCCGGAAGTCATCCAGTCCCGTGACGCTGCTGACGACGGCCGCGATCGCGGCTGAGAGGCGGGGGGTATCGAGCGAGGCATAGAAGGTGATTCCGCTTGCGAGGCGGTAGTTCTCGATGTCGATGGCAAAGAACGCCGCCACGGCCGGAGCGGGGCCACCGGCTGCGATCAGCGACGAGCCAGGCGTCCATGCGCCTAGGATGCCGCCGGAAGTCAGCTCACGCAGCGCCGCCTGCACTTTCGCCGGATCCGGGCCGAACTGGGCCGCGTACTGCAGGGGTGTGACGGTCTGGCCGGAGGCCACGAGCCTCGCCAGGCCGCTCGGGTCGCGGCTCTTCAGAGCCAGGCTCAGGTCGACGTGCGTGCCGTCGCCGGCCGGACCCAGATGCTGGGCTTGCCTGATCGCGGTTGCGAGGAGGGGTGCCGGGGGGCTCAGCGCCTTGCCGGCCGTCGAGCTCCGGGCGGGTTGTGGCGCGGTGCAGGCCATCGCGGCCATGATCACGAGGGCGGGGAGCGCCCCCCATAGCCTCACTGGAACACAGCTTCCCAGACCTCGGACTGGAAAGACAACTCGAACCCGAGCTTTTCGTAAGCATCAAAGGCACGTGTGTGGTTCCAGCCGTCGACGTACAGCGAGGACGATCGGGCACCGTCCCGGCAAAGCCGCCGCAGCGCCTCGGCCACCAACCATGTCGCCAGGCCCCGGCGCCGGTGCTCGGGAATGGTGCCCACCGAGCTCACCAGGCCCACGGGCTGCGGCCGGGCATCCTCGGTATAGGACTCGATGTGGGCGAGGGTGACCGCCGCCGGAACGCCGTCTTCGGTGACCGCCATCAGGGATAGGTCTGGCGGCCGGCCCGTCACCAGCTCCACCTCCAGCCGAGGCGAAAAGCGCCAGTGGTCGGCGAACGAGCGGTTGTGAACGTCTGACCAGCCGCCGGGCGCAACCTGCGTGCCGTCGCGCAGCCGGTATCCAGGCACGGTCACCGGTTCTGGGAGCGGGCGTTCGAGGCTCATGTCCATCCGCCACCAGGGACGCACGAACTCCGCGCCGAGCTGCGCGAGGGCGTCCGTGTGGCCGCGCCCGCACCACACCTGGGCCGCGACGGCGCCGGCAGCTTTCGAGAGGCCGACGCCCCATCGGAGCATGTCCTGCCGCATGTCCAGGCGCTCAGACGCGGCGGATACCTGCGTCACGGTGCCTTTCGGGGTCGGGCGTCCGGCGACGAGGACCGCGCCCTCCAACCCTCGCCTGCCGTCGATCATCCTCGAGCGGGCGGCCCAATCAAACCCGGCCAGCAGCCTGCCGAGATGGGATTCCCCAGGGACGCAGTCCTGGCGGCCGGCCCGCACCTCGGCATGCCAGAGCTCGAGCACCGCGGGCAGATCCTCTGCGCGGCCGGGTCTCACGCGGTCGCCCTTGCCGTGACCTCGTGGACTTCTGGCAGTGCGCGCCGGATCTGCTCCTCGAGCTCCGTCTCGACCTGATGCGCCTGCTCGAGGCTGACGTCTCCGGCCAGCTCCGCGACCACGTGCGCGTGAATCCGGTTGTGGCGGTCGCTCAGCTCCACGTCGACCAGACGCTTCACCGCCGAGTGCGACCCGACCACATTGCGGATGCGGTCGGCCAGCAGTGCGCGGCGCTGTGTGACGTCTTCGCCGCGCACGACGATCGGCTCCATCGGTTCGAGGTGGATGTCGATGCGAGTCGCTTCCGGAAGCTCGCTCCTGAGGGTCTTCTCGAGGCGGGCGCTGGTCTTCGACGCCGAGGCCAGCGTCATGTCACCTGGCAGCTTCGCGTGCATCGTGAGGTGGAGCGAGCCGTCGCTCTCGCGCTCGACAGTGACGTTGTGAAGGTCTCGCACACCGCCGTTCCGGGCGGCAGCCGCGTGCACGCGTTCAACGAGGTCGCTTGGCTGCGACTGGCCCTCGACAAGCACCGTCAGGTCGAGCTCTGGCAGCGCTGATCGTGCTGCCCTCTTGACCTCGTCGACGAGACCGGCCGCGGCTTCAAGGGGCAGCATGCGCGCCGTGGCGATGCTGGCATCGCCGAGCAGGAGTGGTCCCGAACGCCTGACCCGCACCGAGCGCACCTCGCGAACGCCATCGACTCCATTGATCGCCGAGCGCAACTTGCGCTCGGCTCCGGCCGGTGCGCGGTCGATGAGGATGTCGCCGGACCGCCAGGCCAGCTGAGTCGCCGCCCGCGCGATGATCACCGCGACCAGCAGCGCCGCCGCGGAGTCCGCCCAGGCCACACCCATGCGCACGCCGGCCAACCCGGCGAGGACGCCCACGGTCGCGAGCACGTCCGACCAGCGGTTGGTGGCGTCTGCCTGCAGAGCGTCGCTGCCGGCTTCCCGACCGACCCTGCGCAGCACGGCTGCGCGGCCGAGCTCGATCAAGAGCGTCGCGATCAGCAGCGCGAACGCGTAGTCCGCGGCGTTGACCGCGCCGCCTCCCGCTAGCAGCCGGCGGATGGCCTCGAACGCGATGCCCGCTGCGGTGATCAAGAGCAGGACGCCCTCGGCAAACGCGGCCAGGTTCTCGGCGCGACCATGGCCGTAGGGGTGCTCCGTGTCCGCCGGCTTGCGGGCCGTGCGCACGGCGAAGAGCGTGAACACACTCGCGGCCAGATCCAGCAGCGAATGGACGGCCTCGCTGATGATGCCGAGGCTGCCGGTCAGCAGTCCGACGATCAGCTTGCCCGCGACTATCGCCACGCCAATGACGACGGAGCCGAGAGCGACAAGCTCCGGCCGCCGTCCTAAACCCCTCACTACTTCAGCATGGCGGCGGACGCGAACAGCTGCTCCTCCGAGCCCAGCGCGATGAGGAGGTCGCCGTCTTCCAGCCGCATGTCGCCGTTCGGGTTCACATGCACGGTGCCGTCGCGGCGCCGCAGCGCCAGAAGCTTGGCCGCATTCGGGCTCAGGAGCCCGGCCTCGGCCAGCGTCTTGCCCACCGCTGCCATCTCCTGCTTGACCAGCATCTCCTCGACGGCAATCTCCGACATTCCGTGGTGCAGCGTGTCGAGCACATCGACCAGCGCCGGCCGCACCGCCAGCTCGGCCATGCGGTGGCCGGCCATCTGGTAGGGAGAGATGACGCGGTTGGCGCCGGCAAGCTCCAGCCGGCGAATCGATTCAGGCCGGCCGGCGCGCGTGATTATGTAGAGCTGTGGCCGCAGCGCGCGGGCCGCCAGCGTGATGTAGACGGCGCGCTCGTCGGAGTCGACCGCGGAGATCAAGCCGCGCGCGCGCTCGATGCCCGCAAGCTTGAGGATCTCCTCGCTCGACGCGTCGCCCTCGACGTGGAGCCGGTCCTCGTTGCGCAGCCGCACCAGCGCCTCTTCGGTCTGGTCGATGACGGCATAAGGAACCTTGTACTCCTCGAACTCGGCGACGATCTGCGTGCCGATGCGGCCGTAGCCGCAGATGATGAAGTGATCCGTGAGGTGGTTGAGCGCGCGTTCCAACTGCCGCTCTCTCCTGTAATTGACAAACGTGTTGTCCGTGAGCGTCTCAGCGAAGACGCCGAAACCGTAGAGCATCGTACCCACGCCCACCACGATCAGCGTGGAGGTGAACAAACGGCCCGCAGTTGACAGCGAGTGAAGCTCGCTGTAGCCGACGGTGCTGATGGTGATGATCGTCATGTAGAAGGCGTCGAGGAGATTCCACCTCTCGATGAGCATGTAGCCCGCGATGCCGTAAAGGATCACGAGCAGGAGCAGAACCGCAGGGAGCCGGAACCGGATCAGCGGGTGCGGGAGCCGCTTCTTCACCGCTCCGGCCGGCGCTCAGCCGCCTCCGCCAGGTCCTTCGAGACCGGGCCTGGTCATCTTGCCGACGTCGAGGAGCTTGTTCAGCACCGACTCGGAGACTCCGCGTTTGCGCGCGAGCTCACGGATCGAGCGGCCCGTGCGGATCGATTCCTTGGCGATCTTCGCCCCTTCGTCGTAGCCGATGGCCGGAGTCAATGCAGTCGCCAGCATGGGGCTGCGCTCCACCAGCTCGGGGCCGCGTTCGGTCGCCTTCAACCCTTCCACACAGCGCTCGCGGAAGTTGCGCGCCGAGGCCGCGAGCAGAGTTATCGACTCGAGTCCCGCTACGCCGGCCACCGGCATCATCACGTTGAGCTCGAAGAAGCTGCCGGACTGTCCGCACACCGTGACCGTGAGGTCGTTGCCCAGCACTCGGGCCGCGGCCATCGCCATCGACTCGACGATGACCGGATTCACCTTGCCTGGCATGATGCTAGACCCCGGCTGCGTCTCGGGCAGGCGAAGCTCGCCGAGCCCGGCGACCGGACCCGTGCCCATGAGGCGAATGTCCGAACCGATCTTCCAGAGACTGACCGCAATCGTGCGCAGCGCGCCGTGCGCGGCCACCGGCACGTCGAGCGTGGCCTGGGCGTGGAAGTGATTGCGGGTCTCGTGGATCGGAAGCCCGGTGTCCTTCGCGAGGCGTGCGCACGTCAGCCGCGCGTAGTGCGAGTGCGAGTTGAGGCCGGTGCCGACCGCGGTCCCGCCAAGGGGCACGCTCGTCAGCTCGTCCACCGCTGCCCGCGCGCGGCGGACCGATTCCTCCACCTGGCCCGCGTAGCCCTTGAACTCCTGGCCCAACCGGACGGGCGTGGCGTCCATCAAGTGAGTCCGGCCGGTCTTGATCACCGGCCAGAATTCCTTGCTCTTCGCATCCAGTGCTTTCTGCAGGCGTTCGAGCGCCGGGATCAGCTCATTTGCGATCGCCACCGCCCACGAGATCTGGATGGCGGTCGGGATGACGTCGTTGGACGACTGGCAGAGATTGACGTGGTCGTTGGGATGAATGAGCTTGGATCCGCGCTCGCCGCCGAGGATCTCGGTCGCGCGATTCGCGATGACCTCGTTCGCGTTGGTGTTGGTCGAAGTGCCGGAACCGGTCTGATAGATGTCGATCGGGAACTGGTCGTCGAGCTTGCCGTCGACGACCTCCTGGGCGGCCCTGGCGATCGCGCGCGCCCGGCGTTGCGAAAGCAGGCCGAGCTCGCCGTTGGTCTGCGCGGCGGTCTTCTTGATCAGCCCGAGTGCTCGGATGAACCGGCGGGGGAACGTCGCGCCTGAGATGGGGAAATTGAGGACCGCGCGCTGCGTCGAGGCGCCGTAGTAAGCGTCGGCCGGCACCTCAATCTCTCCCATGGAGTCGCGTTCCACGCGCACCTCCTTTTTCTCGGCCACCCACGGAGATTCTAGAGTGGGACCAAATGCGGCTAATACGGGCGAGGCAGGCCTCGCCCGTGTGAAAATCTGACAACGCACCATTCCTGGAGGCGTTTGGAAGGGGCATAGGTGACGGCCGGAATAATCCAGCCTGCAGCTCCACTGGGTTACTTTTCAAACTTATGCGGCTCGCGGCGGTGGACATCGGCAGTAACACGGTTCACGTGCTCGTCGCCGACGTCGTCCGGAACAAGCTCCAGGACGTTGCCCACTACGTCGAGATGCCGGAGCTTGGCGCGCGTGTCGCGCGCACCGGCGTCATCGGCACCAAAGGCCGTATCGCCATCCGCGCCCTCCGGACCGTAATCGCCAAGGCGCGGAAGCATGGCTTCGACATCCTGCTCGCCGCCGCGACCGAAGCCGTGCGGCAAGCTTCGGACGGGGAGGCTTTCGCGCGTCATGCGGGGGAGGCGATAGGGGTTCCCGTGCGGATCATCTCGGCCCGGCGCGAGGCGGAGCTCAGCTTCCGGGGTGTGGCCAGCCGCCACGCCGCCCGGCGAGAGTGGGTGATGGTCGACCTCGGCGGCGCTTCGACCGAGGTCGTGGTGGCGCGAGGCCACGAGATGCTGCACTCAGCGGCCCTGACGATCGGGTCGGGTGTGCTCGCGAGCACATACCTGTCGGACCCGCCCCGGCCGGAGGAGCGGGCGCGCTTGCGCCGAGCCGCCCTCAGGGAGCTCACGCATGCGCCCGACGGCGACGTCGAACGCCTGGTGGCCACAGGCGGCACCGCCTCGAACCTCCCGTTCGTCATGTCGCGGCGCCACCCTCCCGGCGTCCTGACCACCGACGATCTGCTCACTTGCGAAGGCCGCCTGGATGGCCGCCGCGCCTCCGAGGTGGCGAAGAAGGTCGCCCTGCCTCCAAACCGGGTCAAGGCCATGCGGGCCGGCGTCGAGGCCCTGCTCCTCTTCCTCGACTGGTACGGCCTGACCCTGCTCCAGATCAGCCATGAGGGGCTCCGCCACGGGATGCTGCTGGCGTACCTGGAGCGGGGCGAAGATTGGTGGCGCTGAACCGTTAAGCGGGGAGGCCCGTGGGTAGGATGAATTCATGGAACGAGTGACCGACCAGGGGGCGACGCTGAGGAAGGCGCTTGCTCTCACCTGCATCGTCCTGGCGGTCGAATTCGCCGGCGGGCTGGCCTCGCACTCCCTGGCGCTCCTTTCCGACGCGGGCCACGTCCTGACCGACGTTTTCGCCTTAGGCCTGGCCTGGTTCGCCGTCGAGCAGGCCAAGCGCCCCGCCGACCGCAAGCGCAGCTACGGCTACCAGCGGGTGAGCATGCTGGCGGCGCTGGTCAACTCGGTGGTCCTCATCGTGATCGTCATCGCCATCGCCATCGAGGCGGTGCATAGGCTCGAGAACCCTGTCCCTGTGCAGGGCGGGCTGGTAATGATCTCCGCCCTGGTCGCCATCGCCGTGAATGCATTTGTCGTGCTCGGCCTGAGCGGCCATGGCAAGAACCTGAACATGCGCGCCGCGCTCCTCCACGTGACCGGGGACATCGGCGCGTCATTCGGCGTGGTCGTAGCCGGGGCTGTCATATTGATCACTGGCTGGCTGTACATCGATCCGATCCTTTCGTTGGGGATCGCGGCGCTCATCGCGTTCGGTGCGTGGCGGATAGTCCGGGAAACCGTCAACCTCCTGCTCGAGGGCACGCCGCGGGAGATAAACCTCGGCCAGGTCACCGGCGAGATCGAGGCCACCGAGCACGTGATCGGGGTGCACGACCTCCACGTGTGGGCGCTTTCTTCAGAAGAGATGGCCCTCAGTGCCCACATCGTCCTGGAGGAATGCCCGCTTGGCGATGCCGAGCATGTCGTCCGCGACCTGGAGAACAGGCTGTGCGGCCGCTTCGACATTGGGCACACGACGATCCAGGTCGAGAGCTGCCACCCGTGCGGCGAGATCCATCACGGTGGCGGCGAGCACAACCACCCGCACGAGCACGAGATCAGCCCATCGGTCGGGCGGGCAGCGCCTCCTCGCGCTCCAGGATCCTCCTCGCGAGAGCGATAGCCGCCGCGTAAGTCGAATCCATCCCGCGATACCTGAGGCCGCGCGCACCGAGCGTGCGCGCCTGCGTGTACGGAGTGTCCGAGGCGTAGAAGACGATGCCGAGGTCGAACCCGAGCTTGGCCATGTTCACACTCTCGCCAAGCGGATAGCGGTCCGGCTGCGTGATCTCGTAGCACGCGTCCAGGTACGGCCCTGCCTCCAGTTCCACGACCGTGTACCGGCCCTGGTAGTACATGTCGAGGTAATCGCGGTTCTGCAGAAACGTTCCGCGCACCGCGACCGCGCGCTGGTTGTCCAGGGCTGAGCCGTACACGAGGTTGGGCTGGACGTCCGCGGCGGCGATGCTGTTGTCGAGCCAGTACGTGTTGCCCGAGTGCTCGTTGTAGACGGCGTTGGGGATCATCACGTCGCCGACCTCGGCGTTAAGGGTCGCCGCCTTGCCCAGGACGTAGACGCCCGCGACCCACGCGCTGTGCTCTGCGACCTGGCGAAGGATGTGGTACGCGGCCAGACCGAGCGGATAGTCGACGTTGACAATGCAGGCTTCCGATGCGCGCAGCTTGCTCTCGTCCACCGGGCCGACCCTTGGATCGATCGCTGCCGGGTCAAGTTGCGAGATCTTGAACACCTGCGCGGCCGAGTCGACGCCGGTACCGCGCGCCGGTACGTGGCGGATGCCGTTGGCGGTCTCCATCTCGGCGCGCCGGCCGCGCAGGCGGCTGCGCTCGGGGTGGAGGTCGAAGAGCTGCCGTGCCCCGTAGTAGAGCAAGTTGTCTCGCGAGGCGCGGCTGTGGCCGGCCTCGAGCTTGCGCCGCTCATCATCAAGCTCAGGGTCGTTTCTACGTACGAAGTCGAGAATGTCATCCTCGAACTGCCGCGCCACGCCGGTGAGGACGTTGACCAGGCTGTGCGTGTTCGAGGAGACGAAATAGATCGGCGCTTCGCGAACGCCCATCTCCTCCATCGCCGATGCGATCGGCTGCCACCACCGGCTGGCATTGCGCGCGTAGCCGAGGTGGCTGCCCCCGATCAGCCGGATGACGATCCGGCACTCATCCCGCTTGATGGATGCCAGGATTGACTCGAATTCGTCGCCCCACGCTTCGTGCAGGCGCCGCCAGTCCTCCTCGCCGGCGCCTCCGGCGGATCGCGCGTCGGCGTCGTCGAGGGCAACGTCCTGCAGCAGTCGGTGCAGCTTGTTCCACTCGATCTGGTAGGCGACGAGCGTGGGCACGAGGTCGTCGATGTCGGAGGGTGAGGCGATCAGGACCGCTAGCGTGTCGCCGCTGTGGTACCAGCGGCGCCTGCGGGCAGGGGCCTTCACTGCCTGCCAGCTGAGGATGTCGGTGCCGAACACGGCCTTGAATCCCTGCGGGCTCTGCCCCATAAGCACGCGCCGGCAGCGAACGATGGCGTTGGGGAGACGGCGCACTGCGTAAAGCAGGGCTCCCATGTCCACCTGCGGCTCCGCTGCCAGCGGATGCAGAACCGAGCCCATCGCGAGATGCGCGTGGACCAGGGAATCGATCTTGATGTCGCCGGAGCTCTGCAGCATGGTCGTGTACGTACGGACGTACAGCTCGACCGCCTGTCTGCCCGTCCAGCCGGCTCGTGGAGGCGACTCCATAAGTGGGGTCAGTCTAGAGTCCCGCCGATCCTTACAAAAGCTTTACGCCGAAGCGTGGAAAGCGCACGTCAATTCGCGATGTAGTTATGTCGTGATCAAAAACATCGCCACGGTCCGCAACGTTCGAGTCCTCGGTTTTGCTCTCGGCGCCGTCGCCATCGCGGCCGGCGCGGTGTTGATGACCGCTTCGGCTGCGGGGCTCAACGTGGGCCTTCTCGCGCCGAAATCTCCGTCGTCGCAGGTGACGAACGTTGCCGCTGCCGCGCCCGCCACGAGCAACGGCAAAGCTTCGGCCGTGTGCAACGACTTCGTCTCGCACTTCGCCTCCAACCTGGGTACGAACCAGGCGAAGGTCAACGCCGCATTCCAGAAGGCGATTGAGCAGACGCTTGCCGACGAGGTCAAGAACGGCGACCTCACCCAGACGCAGGCTGACGCCATCAAGGCGAAGGTGTCCGGCCAGGCGCCATGTGCCTCGCTGCCCGTGGGTGGCAAAGTCCACGGCTCAGACCTGGGCGCCTACAAGCAGGCCATGCTCGCCGCCGCGGCATCCGCACTCGGCATCACCAGCCAGCAGCTCATGACGGACCTGGGTCAGGGAATGACGCTGTCACAGATCGCGGCGGCCCAGAAGCCACCCGTGACCGAAGCGCAGTTTCGCGCCGCGCTGATCGCCAAGCTGACGCCGGTCCTGGACTCGGCTGTGACGGCCAAGAAGCTCTCAGCCACGCAAGAGAAAGCGATCGTCCAGCAACTGCAGACGGGGCCGATCCCCTACTGGAACACCCCGATGCACAAGGCCAAGAAGCCGGCGACCGCGAGCCCGACACCGGGCGCGACCGCGACCTAACCGCCGGCGTCGGCGTTAGTTGCTCGAGCCTTCCTCGGGCGGGGCGCCGAGCCGGCGCATGAGCTCTTCGAGGAGCTGGCGGGTCTCGGGGTCGGACATCAGCCGCTGCTGCATCTCCTCCGCCGAGCGGCGGATCTCAGGGTCGGATAGCAGCCGCTCTGACATCGCCTCGAAGCGCGACGCCATGTCCTTCATTGAGGCTTCCTGGGCCACCTGTATGAGGATGGGCTGGCTGGCCGCGGCGACCACCGCCTCGGCCTGGACGCGCACCATCTCGATGCCTTTGCAGCCCAGGCATTCGCCCTTGAGGCCGCAGTGGCAAAGCTGCGGGCGCAGCCGATCGAGGGCCGCGTGAAGCTCGGACATGTCCGCGGGACCAGCCATCGATTGGGAGGTTACGCCGGTTTCTTTCTGCCCGTGTACATGGCCTCGATCTGCTCCGCGTAGTTCTTCTCGACCGCCCTTCGCTTCACGTCCATCTTCAAAGAAAGCTCTCCCTTGGCCTCGGTGAGATCCGATGGCAGGAGCGTGAAGTACTTGATGGTCTCCCAGCTTCCGCGGCCCGCGTTGGTGGCGTCGACGGCCTTCTGAACGTGCGCCTTGAGGGCGGCTTCGTCGAGTCCCTGCTTGCGTACCGCCTCCCAATCCGGCACCACCAGCGCCGTGACGTAAGGCCGGCTCTCCCCCACCACGACCGCCCGGTCGATGAGGGGATCGCGCATGAGCTCGAACTCCAGCGGCTGCGGTGCGACGTACTTGCCCACCGCGGTCTTGAAGAGCGCCTTCTTGCGATCCGTAATCTTCAGGAAGCCATCGGGGTCGATCTCGCCGATGTCGCCGGTGTAGATCCACCCGTCCCGCAGCGTCTCGGCCGTCTCCGCAGGTTTCTTGTGGTACCCCAGCATGTTGCCCGGGCTCTTGACGAGGATCTCGCCGTCGTCGGCAATCTTCACCTCGACGCCCGGGAACGGCTTGCCGACTGTGAGGAAGCGGTGCGCGGCGAGCGTGTTGGAGGACGCCCCAGACGACATCTCGGTCATGCCCCAGCCATTGAGGATCGGCACGCCGACCGCCCAGAAGAACTCCTCGATCTCGCGCGCCAGGGCCGCCCCGCCGCTGATGAAGAACCGCAGTCGGCCTCCGGTCAGGCGGTTGCGGAGCGGCGCGAGCACCAGGCGGTCGGCGATGCGGTGCTGCGCGCGCAGCAGGGGCCCCTTCTGCGCCGAATGGCTGAAGGTCGTGCCGACACCGATCGCCCAGTGGAAGAGAGCTCGGCGGTACGCGGGTGATTCGCGAACGCGAGCCATGACCGCCGCATGCATCCGCTCGTAAAGGCGAGGGACGCTGTTCATGATTGTCGGCTGCACGACCGGGAGCTCTTCGACCAGATGCTCAGCGCCGCGCGAGATCCACGTTTGGCCGCCGAACAGCAGGCCGATGAAAATGCCGTTGATGCGCTCGAATACGTGCGAGTAAGGGAGGAATGAAAGCGTCGAGTCGTTTTCGTCCAGCGGAAACACCTTCAGGATCGCGCGCGAGATGTCGACGAGGCAGCGGTGCGCGAGCTCGACTCCCTTGGGATCGCCGGTCGTGCCCGACGTGTAGACGATCGTGCAGAGGTCGTCGGGACTGATCGCGGCCAGCCGCGAGTTGATCTCGGCCAGGTGCTCGGGTGGCCGGCGCAGCCAGCTTGCGACCTCGGACTCCATCGTCACGATGCGCAGCGACCCGTCCGACTCCAGCTTGGACACCATCTGCGAGTCCGATGCGATCGCGAGCGCCGGCTCGCTGTTGTCGATGATCTTCTGAACGATCTCGATGGGGCTCGTCGGATAGATCGGCACTGTGATGGCCCCGATGGATTGGATCGCGAAATCGCACTCGAGCCACTCGATGCGGTTCTCGGACATGATGACGACGCACTCGCCTGGTTTCACGCCGGCGCCAATCAGTGCGGACCCGATCGCGAGCACCGCTCGCCTCATCTCCGCCCAGGTCGTCACCGTCCACTTGCCGCCGACGAGGTGATGCACCAGCGGACGATCGCCATAACGATTCGCCTGCCCGAAGAAGACGCCGACTGTCGAGCGGTCGGCGATGCTGTCGGTCACAAGGACGGCGGTCTGGTCTATTTGACCGCCTTGATCGAAAGGGTGAGCGTCCCCGAGGGCACGCTGACGGTGATCTTGTCTCCCTTCTTCCTGCCCACGAGCGCGCGCCCTACCGGCGAGTCGACTGAGATCCGTCCAGCCGACGGATCGCTCTCGACCGCCCCCACGAGGTGATACGTCTCGGCGTGGCCGTCAGAGTCGACCACGTCGATCGTCGAGCCTGGTCCGGCGACGCTGGAGTGCGACTCCTTGATGATCTGGGCCCGCCCGATCATCTCCTGGAGCTCATAGATGCGGCTGTCGAGGAGCCCGACCTCCTCCTTCGCCTGCTCGTATTCGGGGTTGTCCTCGATATCGCCGGGCTGGAACGCCTCTTTCAGCCGCTCGCCCGCTTCGGCACGCCGCTGCAGCGCGACTTCAAGATCGCGCTTGAGCTTCTCGAGCCCCTCCGGGGTGAGCAATACAGGTTCGGTTAGGTCCAATTCCCAGCCTTCTGAAATGATAACCGCCGCATGGATCCCTCCGATCTCAGGGCCGAGCTGGCCGATCGGCTGGCCGGGGCCGGTCCGATCGACGCCGAGACGGTCAACGCCGCGTGCTTCATGCTCTCACGAGCTATTCAGGACATCGATTTCTCGGTGCCGGAAGCTGCGCCGCTGTTGAGGCGGGTGCTGCGGGTGGCCGGCCGCGTGGTCATCGACACAGGCACGCGGGGCGCCAATCCAGACGACTGGCCCAACACGCAGGCCATGGCGCTCGAGTGGCTCGACGAGGCGCTGCGCGCGCTCGGCTACGAGGTTCGTCCGGTCAGTTGATCAGGCGCGCCGCTGGTGGGGCCGGCGCGTAGTTCGGGTTGAAGTCGACTCCGACGGCCGCCGCGCCGCTGACGGTGGCTGTCCACGCGATGACCTGGCCCGCCAGAGGTGATCGGTCGCCGCCGGTGATCTTCCAGTCGGACGAAGGCGTGTAAATGGTGCCGATGTATTGCGTCGCTGCCCCGCCGTTCAGGGTGTTGGAGCATGTGACAGGCGTACCGGGCTGCTGGTAGATGACGATCCAGTTGTACTGCAGCCCGCTGAAGACATAGGTGGCGCCCTGCGCGTTTTGGGTCATGCACGCGCCGGCGGGAAAGTAGAACTGCACTGCGCCCGGCGTGATCTTCGCCACAGCGCACGGTGCGTTCGGGTCACCGCCGCTTGTTGGGGACGGCTGGCAGTAGTTCTCGTTCGCCACGTCCCCGCCTGTATAGGGCGGGTATGCCAGCGTCATAGGCGCGTTTTCCTGCGACAGAGTCGTCGGAGGCGGAATGCAGTTGCTGAAGCACTGGGGGGACCCCTCGTCGTCGGGTGGCTGACAGTTCTGGGTTCGCACCTGCGCAAAGCACAGGCTGTTCGGGAGGAGCGAGGTGCCTGTAACAGAGCAGATCGTGTGGCCCGGGGCACCGCATGGCCAACCGCCGGTCCCGCCGCTTAGGACCGCGCCTGATCCGCCGTTCGGATACGGACCGACCGGGGAGCCGCCACTGAATCCTGGAGCGTTGAAGCGGCCGATGAACGAGAAGTCATTTGTGGATCCGCCAGCGTAAGGGAGGCAGCCGAGGGGGTCGAGATAGACGTTGTAGTACTGAGCCCCCGGAGCGTTCTGCGTGATGCTCACATCGATGACCTGGTCCTTGACCGGCGGGTCGACGGTTGCCACCTGCTGGCACGCAGAGGGTGCGCTCTCGCGGTAGCAACCCCCCAGGCACGTCCAGGGCGCGAACGCGGCGGACGAGTCCCGGAACGTGTCGTAGCGGACAGAGGTCAGCACGACGCCCCAGCTGCCCGCTCCGAGCCCGCCGTGCTTGAGGCCGTAGCCCGAGGCCGTGTTCACCGTCAGCGTGAAGTTGCCCGCGCAGCCGGCACTGTTCATGTTCCAGAACTGAGGGTTCGCGATCGCGACCGTCCCGGGGGCTGAGTACAGCTGCTCGTCCGGTGCTTTGAGCTCATTCGACAGCAAGCTGCCCGTTGCATCCGACGTGTAGCCACCGGTCCACTGGTAAATGCCCGCGTCAAGGAAGGCGCATTTAGCAGGCGATGCGCCGCTTAGGTGGAACGTGGTGTACTGACCCGGAAGCATCTCCGTGTAGGTCCCGCGGTTGTCCAGATTGAATGACTGCCAGTTGTTGTAGTAGCCGATCGAAGGCGCGAGGTAGCCAGGGTCAGGCAGCGACGGAGCGGGGACGACCGGCGCACCGATGGTGTCGCCCGATGCGCAGCCTCCAACGGGATGCGACGGCGGTGGCGGACCATTGGGGTCGTAGGGCACGAAACCCGGCGACGAGTTGTAGCACCAGTACGACGCTGAGCTGCACGTGGATCCCGCCGCCCCATAGCAGTTGCCCGCCTCGTTCAGGTTGGCGTCCACGCATGCCTGCCCGTTCGCATAAACGTCGCCGAGCACGGTGAGCGAGCCGCCACCTTTCATGTTCAAGGAGCAGCCATTTGGGTTGAGCGTCAGAATGGCGGGCGTTTGCCGCTGGTTGCCGACAATCGAGGTCGCGGTGGCCGTGATAGTCGCGGTCGTCGGGCCACCGAATATCTGCATGAAGGCCAGCGGCAGCTGGTGCGTGGTCGAGAAGACGAACTGGTAGCCGTTGAACTGCGTGTTCGTGGCCACGATCGTGAGCGTCAGGTTGCCGGGGTAGTTGTATGTGTAAGTGTCCCGGGGCAGGTTGGCGTTTGGTCCGACCAGCTGGTGAACCCACGTGGGCGCGGGAGTGCCGGTGTAGATCCGGAGGTCACTCTGGTACAGCGCCACCGAGTTGGGGATCGTCGAGCCGTTCAGATTGCTGTAGTTCTCGTACCAGTCCCCTGCAGCCAGCGCCGCGGCGTCGACCGCGGTTTGCAGGTCGCGCCGGTCGACGTAGGCCCAGCCTGAGTCGATGGCCAGCCCGAGCATGGCGAACAGGACGAGCAGCAGCAGTGCGATCAAGACGATCGCCTGGCCCTCCTGCAGCTTTCGCTGGATGGACTTAGTTCGAGTATTCGGCGCGATAGACCGCATAAGCAGTGATGACGATCTTGTTTCCGACAACTTGCTGGATCAACGGAGTGAGCGGCTGGAAGTTAAACCAGAGCGTTACTTTGAGAGGCTCGTTCCCATCGGCCGCAACCGCGTTGAGGCAACCCGCCGGCGCCGGATTGAACGGCAGCTGGCCTCGAGGGGCGTTTGGAATGTATGGAGGGCCAAGCTGACCTTGATCGCCACCAACGCTCGGGTCGGTGATGAAGATCCAACCAGTGTTTGATGGCGGCACCTGGGGCGAACCCTGTGGGTTGCCGCCATTGGGGAGGGGGCCGTTGGGGCACGGGTTGGCCAAGACCTCGGTCACGGCGTGCACCTGGACCGCTGCCTGCACGTCGGAATTGTCCGGCCAGTTGTGTGGGTTCCCGTTTGGATCGATGAAATACGAGGCCCGCACTGCTACGCGCGCACCTTCGTTGGCAGCTTGCTGCAGCGTGATGTAGAAGTACAACCCGCGGCCGAAGTCGATGATCCCGAACGTGAGCAAAAGGATGATCGGCGCGATCAAAGCGAACTCGGTCATGCCCTGTGAGCGCTCACTGTGCGTCCACTCCTGCACGGCGGCCACCGATCGCCTGACGCTGTCTGAAAGCCGATTGATTCGGTTTCTCATGGCTTGCCCTGGATGGTGAAGTGCTCGTTGTAGGCCAGGTGGAGGCTGTTGCCGAAGAGGTTCTGGATGAAAGGCGTGATCAGTTGAAAGTTCATCAGCAAGGTCACGTTGATGTCGCCAAGGCGCCATGAGTTGTCGGTCGGATGGTTAGGCATTGTGCCGGTCTGCGCGCCGCCGTTCGGCGGCGTGTAGCAGATGTACACGTTCACCCCCTGCGACGTCGTCGGGTAGGCCGACGCGGAATATGGCTTGTTGTTGTAGCTGTTCAAATCGGCTGGCGTCAGGCAGGTGAACGAAGGCACGAATGTGCCGACGAGGCCGGAGCCGCTAAGCCCCGAATTGACCGCGGACATGATGTCGGCGTCGTCCAGGTAGAGGTTGGCGCGCGCCGCGGTGTTGAACCATGCGCCGTGGCGCGCGCCTTCACGGGCCGCTCCCTGCAGGTTCACCGAGAAGTAGAACGCTCGCGACAAGTCGAGGAGTCCCATCATCAGAAGGAGCAGCACGATCGACGAGATGGCGAACTCCACCAGAGATTGGCCGCGTTGTCGCTGCTCGCCGCGGACCTCACGTTTCACAGGCACAGTGGAATTGAACCCGATCGGACGGTGGGATGCTGCACATTAACTGAATAACGATGCAACCGGCATATTGGGGCTCTCAGTAAGCCGGCGCCGGTTGGCCACCTTACGGCTGAGGCGCGATCGGCGAGCCTCGCATTGGTGCGTTGCGACCACGGGTTTCGTTTCCGTCGCGTTCCGGCCGGCATTAACACGTCCCGGTTGCGGCCGCGTTTGATCAATTGTTTCCTGCCTCACGCTCTCACGGCTCTGGCCATAACAACGAAGAATTGGTGGCCGTACTTGCGCTTATCTCGATCGACCGCCGGTCGGACCCGGTGTCTGAGATCAGAGCTTCAATCCAAACCTTCGAGCGCTGACAACCGCCGGCCGGTGCCTAATCGTCTCGACTTTCGTCGCAAACGGGTCAGCCTGCGCTCCAACCGATCGGCTGCTTCCGGCATCCGGCGCTCGGCAGCCTCTACGACCGCCAGCGCCCTCCGGGGATCGCGCCGGCGCCACTCGAGGAGCCGAGCCCGCGCCACCGGGAGCCGGATGTCCTCGGACTCCGTTTCCTCGAGCCACTCCAGCAGCGCCTCGGCGCCATCGACCGATCCTCGGCGCGTCAGCTTGCGCGCGATGAGCAGCGCGGCAGTCGCGGCCGCGTCTCCCTGGCGGAAGTTGGTCGCATTGCGCAGCGCGCGCCACCCGTCGGCGCGCGCACCCTTTCGTAACCGGTGGCGTCCAAGCGCGAGCCAGTCGGCCGCATCCATGTCCGCGTCCGCGCCGCGAAGCCTTTCCAGAAGCCGCGAGTGCAGGTGGACGAGGCTGATCACGTCAAGCCGGTTGTGCTCGAGTACACCGTCGATCGCTTCCGAACCTCGTTGCAGGAATGCGAAGTACGCGTCCGGGACCATTGCGCCCGCGATCGGGTCGTCGCGCTCGTAGCCCAAAAGGCGTTCTTCGACCATGCGCAGCGTGCAGTTCTCCAGGCGGTGGCGATAGAGCGCGCGGACCAGCGTGAGCAGGTCGACGTGCGGAGGTGAGGCCAGCTCGCCTGGCATCCTCGCCATCACCCAGCGGGTGCGCAGCAGCGGAAGATCGAACGAGCCGCCGTTGAAGCTCGCGACCCCGTCGGCTGCCTCGAGCTCGACGTGCAGCCGGTGGAGAAAGGCGGCCTCGAGCCCGGGCTGAGGCAGGAAGAGCTGCGCGAGCCGCAGCCCGCAATCGATAGGGCGGGCCACCGCCGCCGCGAACGCGTAAGTTCCCGACCCGCCGGCGAGGCCAGTGGTTTCCGTGTCGAGGTACGCGATCGAGCCCGGATGAGGATCGAGGGCCGGCAGCGGGATGACGTCCTCACGCAGGTAGGCGTCGCCGAACGGGGTCGGCTCGACCTCGAAGCCCCGAGGAAGCGTCGGGTCGAAACGTGGACGTGGTCTCGGCGCTCCGCCTAGACGGGTAAGGCGCTCGCGGAGGCCGCTGACGTCGCGGTCAGCAATCGCAGGCATGCGCTCTTGGCTCCTTCCACGAGATGCAGCGGACCCACGCAGGAGGGACATCCGGCCAGACACCGGCAATCGCGCACCAGCGCCGCGGTGTGCTCGAGCAGCTCCTGATGCAGCTCGTGCATGCGCTGCGAGTAGCCGACGCCGCCGGGGTAGATCTCGTAAACGGTCACCGTCGGCAGGCGAGTGGTGGCGGAGCGCACCTCCGCCACGGCACGCAGGTCGCGCGGGTCGCACATGAGCCGGATACTCGCGACGTGGCGGAGCGAGTGGGCCATGCCCTGCAGTCCAGCCTCCAGCGTTTCGCGGCCGAGCGCTGCCCAGACGTCCTCGTCGACCGTGATCCAGTAGCCGGTGGTGTGAAGCGTCTGCTCGGGCAAATGAATCGGACCCGAGCCGATGTTCTCGTGCGTGTGAAACCGGATCTTCTTGAACATGCTCGCGAGAGACGTGATCTTCACCTCGCCATGGCTGCGCGCGAGCGCCGAGCCCTCGGGCCCCGCGAAAGTGTCGAGAACCTGGACGGTCACCGACGCCAGCGCGTCCGTGTAGTAGTCGACGTCGACCGGACGCACGTAGGCCTTCTTCTCGTCCCAGTCGAGCCGGTCGACGTGAAACTGCGCGCCCTCGTGTAGGTAGACGGCCTCCTCGTGCAGGAGGACCGGGGCCGAGAACTGGTCCATCTCCCCGATCACCGATGGGCGCGCATGGGATGTGTCGATGATCACGACGTTGTCGGCGGCGATGCGGCGGAGGTGGACCTCCTCGGCGGGAAAGGCCTGACGGCTCCAGAACCAGCGGCCGGCCGACCGCGTCGCCGAGCCGTCCTCCTCGAAGAGTCGCAACAGCTCGCTCACGTCGATGCGCCCGAGCCGCTCTTCGGATTCGAAGGGCAGCTCGAACAGTCCCGCCTGGAGATGGCCGGCGAGCAGCAAGAGATTGTCGGGGTCGATGAGCCCTTCCTCGGGGTTGGTGCTGAGGAAGTACTCGGGATGCCGGACGATGAACTGGTCGAGGGGCGAGCTCGAGGCCACAAACACCCCCACCGACCCCGAGCGTCGCCCCGCGCGACCGAGCTGCTGCCAGGTCGACGCGATCGTGCCGGGATAGCCGACGAGGATTGCGGTCTGCAGGCTGCCGATGTCGATGCCGAGCTCGAGCGCGTTTGTGCTGACGACGGCGGTGATGGCCCCTTCGCGAAGGCCGGCCTCGATCTCGCGACGGTGGAGCGGCAAGTAGCCGGCGCGATAACCCCTGACGCGCTGCGAAGCGTCGAGACGCGGCGCAAGGTCCTGGCGCAGGTAGCTCAGCATCACTTCGACCTGTAAGCGGCTGCGGCAGAAGAGGATGCTCTGCACGCCGGATCGGATCCAGGGCGCTGCGATGCGGCGCGCTTCCAGCATCGAGCTGCGGCGGATGCCCATCTCGCGATTGATCAGCGGCGGGTTGTAGAAGATGAGGCGGCGCTCACCCCGCGGCGCGCCGTTCTTATCGATCAGCTCGATGTTCTCCTCTTCGAGGAGCTTCTTGGCGAGCTCGAGCGGGTTCGCGATGGTGGCCGATGCGCAGATGAACGTGGGGCTCGACCCGTAGAAAGCGCAGATTCGTTTCAGCCTGCGCATGACGTTGGCGACCTGGCTGCCGAACAATCCTCGATATGTGTGCAGCTCGTCGATGACGACGAACTCGAGGGTCGAGAAGAGGCGTCTCCAGCGGGTATGGTGGGGCAGGATGCCCGTGTGCAGCATGTCCGGGTTGGTCATCACGACGTGGCCGGCCTCGCGGATGGCGGTGCGGCGGCCGGGAGCTGTGTCGCCGTCATAAGTGTCGACGCGAACCTCGATGGGCAGCCCGTGCTTGAGCGCGCTCAGCTCTGCGAGCTGGTCCTGAGCCAGCGCCTTGGTCGGGTAGACGTAGAGCGCCCGGCGTTCGGGGTTCTCGAGGAGCCGCTGGAGGACCGGGAGGTTGTAGCAGAGCGTTTTGCCACTAGCCGTGGGCGTAACCACGACTAGGTGGCGGCCGTTGCGGACGGCGTGGTATGCGTCAGCCTGGTGGCTGTATAGGCGAACGATCCCGCGGCCCGCAAGCGCCGCCACGAGCTCCGGACGCATCTCAGAGGGCAGCGGAGCGAACTGCGCAGCGGTCGCGGGCATGACGTGGTCGAGCGTGATTTCGCCTGAAAAGTCGGCCGGTGAGAAGGCTGGAGTCGTGGCCATCACGCGCCGGGGAGGTTAGACGAACATTCGTTCGGAGTCAAGCGATCAACCGGCTTCCGAGGGCGAGGCAACCTACCAGCCCGGCTCGGAGGCCGACTTCGAGCGCCTCTACCGGAACTCGTATCGGCGGATCCTGGGGACGCTGGTGACGATGCTGCGCGACATGCCGGCGGCGGAGGATTGCACGCAAGAGACTTACGAACGGGCGTTCAGGGTGTGGAAGACCTGGCGGCCGGATGCCCCCGCCGAGGCGTGGCTGCACCGGATCGCGATCAACACGGCGATCACCCGCCAGCGGCGTGAACGCCTACAGGAGGCAGGCGCGATCCTGCGCCGGCTCGGACGCCCGGCCGCGCAGGCGGACCCGGCGGTCCTGGCCGAACGATCGGATCTGGTCAAAGCGCTGCGGAAGCTGCCGCCGAAGCAGTCGGCGGCGATCGTGCTTCGACACTTCCATGGCTACACCAACCGCGAGATCGCGATCGCCCTCGGGGTGCCCGAGCAGACGGTGGCTTCTCGCCTCGCCGCCGCCCGCGCCCGCCTCCAGCAGCTGTTGGGGCCGATCCGGCCCAAATGAAAAATGGGTAGTTCTGGCCCGCCTCGAGTTCTCTCTTGCCTATGAACGGCAGCGGCGAATTCGAGCGTGACCTGGAGCGAGAGCTGCATCGGATCCTGGATCCGATCGGGGCCGCGCCCATCCCGCCTCGAAGGACGCTCGCATCTCGGGGAATGACCAGACGCCTCCTGGGCGGCGCCGGCGCCGCGCTCAGCGTCAAGGTGCTGACAGGTTTCGCCGTCGCGGCTTTTGCGGCCGCCGCCGCCGGAGCAGCGACCGAGGTCGCCGTCACCGGCAGCGTCAACCCAGCCGACTGGGGCCAGCAGGTGCACCACACCGTGCAGACGTGCAAGGACGAGCTGAGGGCATCCGGTACCCGCGGCATCGGTGCCTGCGTCAGCGCATTCGCGAGCCAGCACGGGCAGCAGGCCAGCGAAGGCAGCAAGTCGACCACTGGCAACGACAAGGCCGACGGGAAAAGCAATGGCAAAGACAACAGCAAGGGCACTGGCAACGGCAAAAACAACAGCAAGGGCAACGGCCATGGCGGCGGCAACAGCCACGGCGGCGGCAACGGCAACGCTGACGGCAGCGCTACATCCGGTGAACCGGTAGACCCGGCCGCGATGCATCCAGGACCGTCACCTGTCCCGGCCGGCTAGGAGCCGGAGCCTTACTCAGACACCTTCCTCTCTGAAGGGCCGGGCCGCAAGGCTCGGCCCCTCTGAACATATGAGGGACAACCTGGCGGTTTTCCCTTACGCCTCCCGCGACGATTAGCCAAAGAGACTCCCCGCAACGCGTGTAGTTTCTGTGACATGCATGGGGACGGCCAGGTAAATCCGGCCTGGCGGGCGATTTGCGAGCGCGAGCTCGGCGCCAATCCGTTAATGCTGTTTCGAGGACCCGGTGAGGAGCTTCCAGCGCTGGCCCTCGGCGGTGTCTGTGACCGCAACTCCGAGCGACGCGAGCGAGTTGCGCAGGCGGTCCGATTCGCCGAAATCCATTGCCGCACGAGCCTTCTCTCGCGCTTCGAGAAGGGGTGCGGCAGCCGCGGGCAGCTCTCCGCCACCAGCGCCATGGCTGCAGGCAGGTCGAGGTCATCGGCGATCGCTGCCTGAAAACGGTCCTCAAACGCATCGGCTTCGGCGCTGTTCGGCGCGGCTTCTCCGCTCGCCGCCCAAGCGCCGACCTTCTCGCGCAGCTGCTGCAGCGCCCGGTTCGCGCCGCCCAAACCCTCGGCGCTGAAGTTGAGCTTGGTGCGGTACTTCGCCTGGAGGGCCAGGTAGCGAAATGCCAGCGGATCGAATCCCTGCTCGACGAGCTCGGTGATGCGGAAGAAGTTTCCGGCAGACTTCGCCATTCTCGAGCCGGCCAGCAGAAGCAGCCCGCCGTGCATCCACTGATTGACGACGCGATGGCCGGTCACGCCCTCCGACTGTGCGAGCTCTGCCTCGTGATGAGGAAAGACGTTGTCGGCGCCGCCGGTGTGGATATCGAATCGCTCGCCTAGAAGCGACATCGACATGGCCGAGCACTCGATATGCCACCCGGGAAAACCAGGACCCCATGGGCTCGGCCAGACCTGAAGGCGGTGGTGGCCCGCAGCCCTCCAGAGAGTGAAGTCGCCCGGGTGCCTCTTGCGAGGATCGACCTCGCCGCGCGACCCCGCGAGCAGCTTGTCGGTGCTGTTGCGCGAAAGCCGCCCGTAGGCGGGGAAGCTGGCGATGTCGTAGTAAACGGTTCCGTCGACATCGTACGCATGTCCCTTGGCGACCAGGGTGGCGATGAGGTCAAGCATCTGCGGGATGTACGCGGTTGCATGAGGGTTGTAGTCGGCGGGCCGTATGTTGACGCGTGCGGCGTCCTCCATGAACGCTTTCGTGTAGTAGTCGGCGATCTCCTCAGGCGACTTACTCTCCAATCGCGCCGAGACGAGCATCTTGTCCTCCCCGCGATCGAAGGTGTCGTCAGTCAGGTGCCCGACGTCGGTGATGTTCATCACCTGTTCGGTGCGGTAGCCGAGGTATTCGAGGCTGCGGCGCAGCAGGTCCGGGAGCATGAAGGTGCGTAGGTTGCCGATGTGGACGAACCGGTAGACCGTCGGGCCGCACGAATAGATGCGCACGATCCCCGGCTCGATAGGCTGGAGCTCGTCCTTCTGCCGCGTCAGCGTGTTGTACAGGCGAACGGTCGTCATGAGATCGAATCTATGCTCGCAGTAATGCGTGCACTCAAGCTGGACGGGCCGACCGCCGGCGCCATCGACATAGAAGGACGCGTGCTCGTGCACGACCTGGGGCACGACCTGCGCAAAGGCACCGTGCTCACGAAGGAGCACCTCGATCGCGTGAGGCAGTCGCGAGAGGTTCACGTCGTCCAGCTGGAACCCGGCGACCTGCATGAAGACGTCGCCGCCAGGAGGCTTGCGGCGGCGCTGTCGGCGCCGAACATGCAGTCCCAGCCCCCTGTCCAGAGCCAGTCGAGGCTGATCGCCGGCCACCGGGGCCTGGTACGTGTGCGCGGCGACCTGGTCGACGCGATCAACGCGCTCGGCTATATGTCCGTGTTCACGCTCATGGATGGGCAGGCCGTCGCCGAGGGAGAGGAAATCGCCGGCTGCAAGGTCACGCCGGTGGCGGTGCCCGGGCGGCTCATCGAGGATGCCGAGCACATAGCTCGCGAGCAAGGGCCGGTCATCGAGCTGCTTCCCTTTCGTCAGCTGCGCACGTTCGTCGTCGCGACCGAGCGACTCAAGCCCAAGGCACGCGAGCTCTTCCGCGCCGCGGTCACGGCCAAGCTTGGCTGGTATGGAGCCGAGGTGTTGGCGGTGCGTGAGGTCGCGCGCACGTCAGCGGCGGTCGCCGGCGCATACCGCGAGGCGGCCGCGATGAAGGCGGAGCTCGTCCTGTTCGCCGGCGCCTCGGCCATCGATCCGCTGGACCCGGCATACGCGGAGCTCACTAGCGCGGGCGGCACCCTCCTGCAGCTCGGCGCGCCAATGCACCCGGGCAGCATGCTGTGGCTCGCGCGCCTCGGCGGCGCCGCCGTCGTCGGCGTCGCTTCGTGCGCCGGTTTCGGCCGCTCCAGCTCCCTCGACCTTCTGCTGCCGTTCGTCTTCGCCTACGGCCGGGCGGACGCCAAGGATCTGCTCAGGCTCGGTCACGGTGGTTTGATCGAAGCCGCGGCCGGCCGCCGGTTCCCTCCTTATTCGTGACTCCCGGCTTGAGGCGCGGCGTCGAGCTTTTCAACAGCGGTCGCTACTGGGACGCGCACGAAGTCTGGGAGCACGAGTGGATGCCGGATCGCAAGGGCCCCGAGTCGGGCTTTTACAAGGGTCTGATCCAGGTTGCCGCCGGATGCCTGCACTACACACGGCGCAACCGGCGCGGGGCCGTCAACAAGTGGCGCAGCGGCGCGGACTACCTCCGCCCATACCTGCCCGAGCATGGCGGTATCAGCCTGGCGCCGCTCGTGAGCGCGGTTGACGGCTATCTCGAGGTGATGGGCGAGAGCGGATGGCCCGACGTGGTCATGCCGATAATCGCCTGATGTCGGAAATGCCCTCAGAGTATTCGCGGGTCAACCTGTCGAGCGACCCGATCTACCGGTACCTGCGGATCACCAAAGGCGGGCCGGGCGGGGTGCCGGGGGCGTCGGCCGAGCAGGACCTTGTCGACAGCGCCTGGCTCCAGCGCCTCCGGCGCATCCACCAACTGCAGAGCGCCTGGTGGGTTTTCGCGACCGCCGAGCACTCTCGCTTCCAGCACGCGCTCGGCGCGATGCACCTGGCCGGCGAGTGGGCGAGGCACCTTCACCCGACGCTGACCACCGCTTGCTCGGACACGCCCTCGGTCGCCATGGTCGAGGAGACGATGCGGATGGCCGGCCTGCTCCATGACGTCGGGCATGGTCCATTCGGCCACTTCTTCGACGAGAACTACCTCGATACATGGACGATCGACCACGAGGTCATCGGGCGCACCCTGATCACCGGCCCGCTTGGCGACCTGGTTCGCGGGCTCGGCGCGTCCCCCAACGCCGACTTCGAGCCCGGCGAGCAAATCGATCCTCGCTGGGTCGCCTACCTCATCGCCGCCGACGAGCTCGACAGTTTCATCGCCCCCGCATGGCTGGCGGCGCTCAAGCCCGCGCTGGTCGGCGCGTACTCGGCGGACAACATGGACTACGTCCCTCGCGATTCCTATATATGTGGTGTCGCCACCGGCCCGGTCGACGTCCAGCGCATCCTTCACTATTCCTTTATCTCCGAGCGTGGCCTGACGCTCCACGCGCACGCCGCCGAGGCGCTCTACATGTTCCTGAACGCGCGCCTCTACCTTTACCACCAGGTCTACTTCCACCGAACCGTCCGCCGAATCGACCTGCAGCTGCGGGAGGTGTTCCGCCCCACCGTCGAGCTTCTGCTCGGCGGCAACCCGCTCGACGGCCGGCTCGATGAGTACCTGATGTTCACCGAGTGGGCGCTGCTGTCAGAGGTCAACCGGTGGGCGCTGGGCGAGGGTGACGCCACCCAGCGGGAGCTGGGCACGGCATGGGCGGACGTGGTGGCGCGCAGACTCAAGTGGAGGCTCATCTACCAGGGCCAGGCCGATGCCCCGGATCAAGCGAGCTCGGCGCTGAGCGTGTCGCGCGACGAGTTCGCCGGCCTGCTGCGCGAGAGGCTTCCGGCCAACCTCCGGGACATCGAGTTCGAGGTCGACGTGGCCGCCCAGGAATCGCGCGCTTTCAACCCGATGAACGAGACCGCCGACATCCTGCTTTACGACCCACTCGAGGATCGCTACCAGCAGAGTCGCGTGCTCGACCTTTTCCGGCGGCTGCCCGTGCGCATGACGCTGTTCAGGATCTTCGCCCGCGACACGGAGCACAGCCGCGAGCTGATCAAAGCTGCCAACGAGGTGTTGACGCCGGCTTCTGCCTAGTAGTCGTCGTCGCCGCCGTCGAACCCGGAGTCGTCGTCGCCGCCAAAGTCGTGGTCGTGGTCGTGGCCCATGTCGTCGCCTCCGAAGTCGTCACCTCCGAAGTCGTCGCCGGAGCGCACGGTCGCGAACGTCGACACGAGCCGGCGCAGGGCCGGTTTGCCACAGTGCGGGCATACGGGGTCCGGCGATGCGAAGCTCGGGAGCAGCGCCGATGATCGCTTCCCGCATTCCTCGCACCGATACTCGTAGATCGGCATCACTACCATTCTCCCTCACGTGATCGAGCTGGATCGGATCCGCGCCGCCGCCACCCGCGCACGGCCGCACGTCTATCGCACGCCGCTGGTCCCGGTCGAAGGTGCGCTGCTCAAGCTCGAATGCCTCCAGCCGACCGGCAGCTTCAAGGTCCGAGGTTTCTTCGCGGCGGCGCTCGCGCTCTCAGACGAGCAGCGCCGCGGTGGCCTGATCACGGTCAGCGCCGGCAACGCCGCCCAGGCGTGCGCCTACGCCGCGCATACCCTGGGCGTGCGCTGCCGCGTCGTCATGTACGACACCGCTCCTCCGACCAAGATCGAGGGCGTCAAGCGATGGGGCGCCACGCCGTTGCTCATGCCGCGGCCCGCGCTGCTTGACTGGCTCGCGAACCGCGGTTGGGAATCCGAGCCGGAAGCCTTCATCCATCCATTCGCGGACACCGAGGTGATGGCCGGTCATGGGAGCCTGGGGATCGAGCTCGTCGAGGACTTGCCGGATCTGGCCCGTGTGCTCATTCCCGTCGGCGGCGGCGGGCTGATCGGTGGCACTTCGTCCGCTATCAAGGGCTTGCGGCCGGACGTCGAGGTGATCGGGGTGCAGTCGGATGGCTATCCGCTGTGGACGCGCGTGCTCGAGGCGGGCGGCCCGGTTTCGATCCAGCCCGACACCATCGCCGACGGCACCACCGCGCCGTTCGACCCTCGCATGTTCGAGCTGATAAAAGAGGTCGTCGACCGCTGGCTCACCGTGCCGGAGCCGAGGCTGCGCGCCGCCATCCCGGAGCTGGCAGTCGCCGGCAAGGTGGTCGCGGAGGGCGCAGGGGCGCTGGCCTACGCCGCATTGGAGCAGGTGCCGCCGGGGCCGGTGACAGTGGCCGTGGTCAGCGGCGGCAACATCGACCCGAAGCTGCTCGCGAGCCTGCTCAGCTAGCCGGAGGCTGCATCGCGGGCGCTGGCTGGTCGACCTTCTTGGCCATCGCCCACGGCCCGTAGCGGACCACGGCGATCAGCATCCAGATGAACAGAGCCGTGCCGAGTATCCCGAAGCCAATCGAGAGCCAGGCGAACCCGGGCGGCAGGTTGAACCCACTCAGAGTCGACCGTGCGGAAACGAGGGTGACGATGTTGTACGGAAGACCCAGGACTCCCAGGCCGAGAAGCACCAGCACCACATAGAACATCCACGTCCATCGCTTGAGCGCGCCGATGATCGCGACTGTGGAGATTGCGAATCCGACTAATGCCGACACCCAGAGGATGCCTGACATCATCGAGGTCATTGTCGACACAAACTCGGGCGGTGGCGGCGAGACGTCGGGATTGAGCGAAGTCTGCCGTTGGATCGCCCGGTTCATCATGTCGGTCATCGGCCCCGACATCCACAGGGGGACGCTCAGGGCGAACAGGCCAGACACCCCATACCATGCCGCGACGGCGTACTGCATCGGCTTCGTCCACGGTGTAGGCACGCGGGGCGTCGCTGGCGGTTGGTAGTAGGGTGCGGGCGGGGCCATGCCGCCTACCGGGACCCACGCCGAGCCGTTCCAGCGGAATCGGCCGTCGGGCGACAGAGTGGTGACCCACTGCCTGCCGTCCCAGTAGTACATGCCATCATCGGACAGCCTCAGCTCAGCCACGGGTCAGCTGGCCGGCACCGGCGGCACGACTGGCCAGTGGTATTCCTTCATCGTGGCCCACGGCCCATACCGAACCAACGCGATGACCATCCACACGAACAGCGCCGCGCTGGCGATGCCGTACAAGACCTGGAGCCACGACTCCCACGGTGCCACGCTGAGGATGCCCGGAGTTGTTGATCTCTCTATTGCGCCAATGAGATTGAAGGGAAGCCCAATCGTGCTAAGGCCCCCGAACACAAGCACGACATAGAAGATCCACGTCCAGCGCTTCAGCGCGCCGACGATGATGAGAACGCAAACCGCGATGCCCATCAGCGCCCCGCCCCAGAACACAAAAGAGAAAAAGGATGCGACACCGTTCACCATTTGGGCCGGAGGCGGAGAAACGTTGGGATTCTGCGCAGCCGATTGCTGCAGCACCTGGTTGAAGATCTGCGACATCTCCGTGGACAGCAAGAACGCCAGGACGAGGAGATACACGATCGAGAGCGCGTTCAACGCTGTGACCGCGTTCTGCATGGGCTTTGTCCACGGCGTCGGCGCGCGGACCATTCTGCCCGGCTCCTGGGAGGCATAAGCGCCGATTGCCGTGCTCGCGTTCGGCACCCACGCCGAGCCGTTCCAGCGGAAGCGGCCGTCGGGCGACAGTGTGGTGACCCATTGCCTGCCGTCCCAGTAGTGCAGGCCGTCTTCGGAGAGCCTCAGATCGACCACTGTCTTACGTACTCTAAGCCCGCGTGAAAGCGGATCTGATCCTGGCGCGAGGCCGCATACGCACTCTTGGGCGAAGCGGCCTCGCCGTGCACACCCACCTCGCGATCGCCGGCAACCTGGTCGTCGCGGTGGGCGGGGCCGAGGTGATGCGTCTGCGTGGACCGCGGACGCCAGTGGTCGAGCTCGGGGCCGGCGCCGTCCTGCCTGGGTTCAACGACGCACACGCGCATGTCGTCTACTACGGCCTCACCCGATTCGGCGCCGACCTCAGCGGCACGCGCAGCGTCGCCCAGATCGTGGAGCGCATGCGCGCTCATGCGAAAACGCTGGCGCCTGACGAGTGGCAGCAGGGGATAGGCTTCAGCGCGAAGGAGCTAGTCGAGGATCGCCCGCCTCACCGGCTGGAGTTGGACGAGGCCACCGGCCGCCGGCCCGCCTTCATCGACGAACGCGGCGGCCACGCCCGCGTCGCGAACTCGGCCGCGCTGGAAGCCGCCGGCATCACCGACATGACCAAGGACCCACCAGGCGGGCGCATCGGCCGCGACCGAGATTTGACACCCAACGGCCTCCTCCTGGAAGCAGCGATGAGGATGGTCGCGGACGTCCAGCCACCGCAGCCGATCAGCCGCCGCATACAGGGCATCCTCAAGACCCAACGGCTGCTCCTCTCGCGCGGCATCACCTCGGTCGGCGCCGCAGTGAACCGTGGGTTTGCGGACGACCTCGGCGCCTACGAGCGGCTCGCCGAACAAGGGCGCCTGAAGATCCGTGTCAACGAGTTTCTGTCGTGGGAGCTGCTGCAGGCGGCTTCGGGCCTGGGCGTGCGCGCCGGATTTGGTGGGGCGCTGCTGCGAGCGGGCCCAATCAAAGTCTTCGTCGATGGCGGGGCGGAGCGCGTGGCGATGCGCTCGGGCCGGGCGACGTGGCGCACGTCGCCGGCCGAGCTGCGCGAGCTGGTCGCCACCGCATCTCGTGCGGGCCTGCAGGTCGCCGCCCATGCAATCGGTGACGGCGCGATCGCGGCGATGTGCGACGCGGTGGAGGCAGCCGGGGTGCCCGGGCTTCGCCATCGCGTCGAGCACTGCACGATCTGCCCGCCGGACCTTCAGCGCCGCCTCGCCCGCCTCGGCATGGTCGCGGTGATGCAGCCGATGGCGGCGCGGTTCGCGCAAGAGCCGTCCTCTCCGTTCGGAGCCCACGATCGCTGGAATCTGGCGGCGCACGGCCAACTGATCAAGGCCGGTGTTCCAGTTGCATTCAGCTCCGATCTCCCCGTCATGTCCGATCCCAACCCATGGCTGGGCATCCGCGCGGCGGTCGAGGATCGCATCAACGGCATCAACGAGTTCGCGGCCCTGCGTGCGTACACGTCTGCGGGCGCTTACTCGAGCTTCGAGGAGGACGTCAAGGGCACGCTCGATCCGGGCATGCTTGCCGACCTGCAGATATACGACACAGACCCGCTTGTGACTCCACGCGCTGCCTGGGATCGGCTGCGCCCGCGCGCGGTCCTTGTCGGCGGCGAGACGGTCTTCGGTTCTCTCGACTAGCTGTAGTTCGCGGGGTTTTTGAGACTCCGTTCTCTAGGCCGCGCGCATGAGTTGGGCCAACCAATCTTGAAGGTGTTCGAGAGCGGGGATGTTCTCGAAGCCTCGGTCGGTGAACGGGGTTCCGTCGAAACGTTCGCCTGGGGTTAGCCAGCCGATGGCGCCAGAGAGGCGGTGGTAGTTGTAGTAAGCCGCAAAGCGGCTAAGAGCTTCCTCCGCCTCCTCGAGCGAGCGGAAGACCTGGCGGTCCAAGACCTCAGCCTGTAGCAGCTTCCAAAAGCGTTCGATCTTGCCGTTGGTCCAAGGCGAGTTGATCTGAGTCCGAATGTGCCGGATAGCCATTTCCTGGAGGGTCTTGCCGAACGCGGTCAGGACGCCTGGCATCCAGACAACAAACGGTGAACCGTTGTCGCTCATGACCGCCAATGGTTGCCCACAGAGTTCGATGCAGTCGCGAAGCCAGATCAAGATGGGCGCCAGCTGAGACGAGGTCTGAATCCGTAGCCCGAGTACATAGCGGGAGTGGTCGTCGACCAGCCCAACCAACCAAGTCTTCAGGTATCGGTGTTCGAGGAGCTGGATGAAGAAAGGGCCTTTGATGTCGATGTGCCAGAGCTCATTGGGCTGGCTGCGCTCGTAACGTGGCCCAGCCTCCCGAGGCAAGGATGGACGCGCCGTACCAAAACGGTCGAAGAGGGCTTCAATCCAGGTCTCGCCAACGTCGGCGATCTGCCGCCGGCGCAACTCGGCGGATATCCGTTTCGAATTCCAATAGGTCAGTAAACGGACCGCGATGACGACCTGTTCAGTCCAGCCCGGGTAGCCGGCTGCCGGCACGCGCGGCCCCCGGCGAAGGGGACGCAACGCCTCCAAACCGCCGCGCTCGTGTGCTGATTGCCAACGGAAAAGACTGGCGCGACTGCATTCGCCAAGTGCCAGCGCGGCCGCAATGCCGTCCTCCCGAGCAACCCTCAGGACTCTCGCCCGTCGGCGAATTTCCGCCAGTTCGCTACGCTCCGCCAGCTGCTTGGGTGGGCGGCCACCGCGTGTCGCCAGGAATAAGAACCCAGGACCTTCCTGAAACGTATGCCTAATCCACCGTCGATGTGGATCTCTCGTATGCCCGTGGTCGACGACAATCTGCTCCATCGCCGGGCACCGTAACCCGGCCGGTCTCAGGAACTAGCGCGAACTACAACTAGCCGGCCGGCTCCCGCGGTGAAGGGTCGGGGATCGCCATCGACGGCGACTCCATCGTCGGCGGCGTCACTACCGCCGGCGCCGCTGTTCGCCGCCGGGAAGCAGCCCTCCGCGCCGGCGCAACTCGCGCCGGCGGTGTTGCGGGCTTCGCCGGGGTGGCGGCTTTGGAGGCTCTCTTGCGGGTAGCCGGCCGGCGCGCGGTCCGGCGCGCGGGCGTAGCCGGCGCGCCCGAGGACATCGAACGTGCGAGCTGTTGGACCTGCTTGCCGAGGTCGTCGAGGCGCTTCATCGCCTTCTCGAGGTCGACCTGGCTCGCGGTGCGATCGAGCCGCGTCCGTAGCTGCTTGATCGCGCCCTCGACCGTCTTCTGGCCGTCCTTGATACTGCGGTCGATCTGCTTGCGGACGTCTGGCGGCAGGCGCTTCTCGGCCTGACGCAGGTAAGACCTGCCGGCCTTCACGGCCCGGTTCAAGAATCTCGAACGTGATGAAGTGCGCTTCTTTTTCGCCATGCTCAACCTCCCCTTTTGACGCCATGCGGCCGGCCTTAACGCACCGCATTAGTATTGGTCCGAAGTGACGGTCGCCCCCGAACGACACCTTATCAAGAAGTATGCGAATCGCAAGCTCTACGACACGCAGACCAGTCGCTACATCACGCTCGAAGGAATCGCCGACCTGGTCCGCGACGGCCACGAGATCAGGGTCGTCGACCGGGACACGAGCCAGGACCTGACGCAGGTGATTCTTTCGCAGATCGTGCTGTCGGAGGAGAAGCGTGGACCGGCGCGCCTGGTCGACGCGGGCGCGGACGCGATTCATGAGCGCGGGCAGGCGCTGCTCGACTACGTTCGC
Source organism: Chloroflexota bacterium (assembly GCA_005879945.1). Taxonomy (GTDB): domain Bacteria; phylum Chloroflexota; class Dormibacteria; order Dormibacterales; family Dormibacteraceae; genus UBA10449. Next base: position 60,915 of record VBHX01000184.1, read on the forward strand.
AAGACGCTCAACGTGCCGGGCGACATCGTCAACCAGGTCGAGCGACGCCGCAGCGACCTCGAGTCGATGGTCGATGAGGCCATCGAGCGTGCGCTGCGAAGGCTTCGCATTCCCAGCCGCCATGACATAGACAGCCTCAATGAGCGCATCGACCGGCTCTCGGCGCAGATGAAGAAGATCAATTCAGACGGAGCGGCTAAGAGCCCGTCGCGTAAACCACGACCCTGACCAATCAGTCAAGCCAAGTCCAAGCGGAGCTTTGGGCCGGATTCATTCCGGCCGTCGCCTCGCGTGCACCTACAAGACGCCACCACAGTAGCCGAGGAGCAGAGGGTTACCTTTGGGGTCCCCACGCACCAGCGTGGGAGGGGGTTCTGCCCTTCCTTAGGCTCTAAGAGCCCGTCGCGTAAACGAACGGCACCGCGGTAACGACCAACCGGATCTCGACGTCGTCTCCACGCGATAGCTCGCCGTCCTGACGCGCCGGTCGCCGCGCATCTGCTGAGCCGGCGTGGCGTTGCCAAGGTCGACCTCCACACCCGGCCCGTGGACGGCCGTCAGCCCCGCGTGAGCGCGGAGGTCCGCGACCTGGTTTTTGAGCGCCTGGGTGGTGGCCGATTGCTGGGCAGCCGCGCCCTCCATGGCGTCGATGTCCGTCCGCAGGGTGGCGATCTGGGCGCGCGATGCCTGGGTGGCCTTCTCGAGGTCCTGAACGCTCCGGACCAGCGCCTGGTAGCGGGCGACCTGGTTCGAGGGAGTCAGGAGTCGGGCTTAACCTGGCTGGCGACCAAAAACCCGGTCGCCATTGCGACCGCCGCCACCACCAGAATGCCGAAGATCCGGCTGCGCGTCATGACGCAAATTCTCGTCGAGTTTTTAGGCCGGGAATCGGGCGTTTCCTCGCCATCGCCGGAGTAGTATCGAAATTCGCATGGCGGTCGAAGTACGCGCATCCGCCTTCCAGACCGCCCAGCGTCGGTTCGACGCGGCGGCCGACGTGATCGGCCTTTCGGACGACACCCGCCGAGGTCTGCGCGAGGTCAAGCGCGAGCTCACGGTCCACTTCCCGGTCCGCATGGACGACGGGTCGGTGCACGTGTTCACAGGCTGGCGGGTGCAGCACAACATCAGTCGGGGGCCGGCCAAGGGCGGGATCCGTTACCACCCGGACATCGACCTCGACCTGGTCAAAGCCCTCGCGATGCTGATGACCTGGAAGTGCGCGGCCGTGGGTCTCCCGTACGGCGGCTCCAAGGGCGCCGTCGCGGTCAATCCCGCCAAGCTTTCGATGAACGAGCTCGAGCATCCCACCCGCCGCTACGCGACCGAGATCGCGATCCTGATCGGCCCCGAGAAAGACATCCCGGCCCCGGACATGGGCACGAACCCGCAGGTGATGGCCTGGATCATGGACACGA
>VBHX01000161.1 GCA_005879945.1 Chloroflexota bacterium
TGCAGGCGATTCGCGAACTCATGAGCCTGCGCGCGGAGCGCCTCGGTCAGGCTCTCGATCCCCATTCCGCGTGACAGACCGGTCAGCTCGGTGGTGTCGCGCAGCGTTGCGACGTGGCCGATCTCCTGGCCTCTGACGCGAATGGCGCGACGGCTGGCCACGAGCACGCGGTCACCGGCGAGCAGCACCTCATCCTCGTCCTTCAGCCCTCCGGTCAGGAATCTGAGCAGCCGACCCGGCGGCACTACCTGCGATACCCTCCGGCCGACGCAGTCGACCGGCAGGGAGAGAAGGCGGCGGGCCTCGTCGTTTGCGAGCGTGATCGTGTGGTCGCGATCGGTGGCAATCGCGCCTTCATGGATGCCCTGGAGGCTCGCCTCCCGCTCTTCGAGCAGGCCCGCAATCTCGTAGGGCTCGAGACCGAACGTCTGCCGCTTGAGGCGTGAGGCAAGGAGCAGCGATCCCGCCACGCCCAAAGCCAGCGCAAGCAACAGCGTCACCGCGAACCCGGGCAGCTCGTGCATCAGTTGCTGGCTCACGGCCGTCTCGAGGAATCCGACGGACACCATGCCGATCACCTGGCCGTTCCCGAAGATCGGCGCCTTGCCTCGAGCTGACACGCCGAGAGTCCCGCTCTGGACCCCTACCCACGTGTTGCCGGCGAGCACCGTACCCGGGTTCTCGTCGACGGGCTTCCCGATCATCGCCGGATTCGGGTGTGAGTAACGGATTCCTTGACGGTCGGTGACCACGACATACCTCGCGCCGGTCGACCGGCGCGTGTCCTCGGCAGTCTTCTGGATGAGACCGGTGGGGTCTTGGGCGAGCAGCGCCTGCCGCACGGCGCTGTTGGAGGCGACCGACTGGGCGATCGCGAGCGACCGCTGCTCGTACTGGCGGTCGAGCTCCTGGCTTGCCTGCCAGACGGCGGCGGCGGCCCCGAGCACGGCAGACAGCACGATGATCGCGACCTGAAAGACCAGGATCTGGTAGGCGAGGGGCAGGCGGGTTTTCACGGACGGATCCAGAGGGATCGTAGGGCCTGGAGCGGCCTCCGCGCAGCGACCAAAACGACCAAAACGGCCACAACGACCGCATGGATTGCGTCCAGTCCTGACCCCACTCAGAGTCCGGTTGGATGCCTTCCGCGATCGAGCTTCGTGGCGTCACGAAGCGATTCCTGACCCCATCGGGCGGCGTGTACACGGCGCTGCAAGATCTCAACCTGGCAGTCGCGCCCGGCGAGTTCTGCGCCGTCGTCGGCCCAACCGGCTGCGGCAAGTCGACCACGCTCGCCCTGATATCAGGGCTCGAGCCGGCGAGCGAGGGTGAGGTCGAAGTCTTCAGCAAGGCGGTGCGGGGCATCGCGAGCGGCATCGGCTACGTGTTCCAGTCCGACGCCGTGTTCCCGTGGAAAACGGTGCTGGAGAACGTCGCCGCGGGACCGCGCTATCACGGAACTTCCCCGCGCGACGCCCGCGCCGGCGCCCGCGAGTGGATCGCCCGCGTAGGACTCGCCGGCTTCGAGGACCGCTACCCATACCAGCTGTCCGGCGGCATGCGCAAACGTGTGGCGCTGGCGCAGAGCTTGATCAACGGTCCGCAGATCCTGCTCATGGACGAGCCCTTCAGCGCCCTCGACGTGCAGACACGGTCGCTGATGGAGAACGAACTGCTCGGCCTTTGGTCATCAACATCCGCGTCGGTCGTATTCGTCACGCACGACCTCGAGGAGGCGATCTCGATGAGCGACCGCGTTTTCGTGATCACGGCCGCTCCCGGCACGGTGAAGAGCAACTACAAGGTCGACCTGCCGCGACCGCGCAACGTCGCCGAGATCAGGTTCCAGCCTCGGTTCACCGAGATCTACCAGGAGATCTGGAACGACCTGCGCGACGAGGTCCTCGTGAGCTATGAACGCCAGAAGCGCAGCGGCGCGGCTTAGGGCGCCGGTGCAGGCACCAGACGAGCCTGCGGCGCAGGGTGGGGCAGACCTAACCGCGAGGCGGGTTCGTGAGGCACGTCGCCGGCGCCTGACCGTGCAGGGATTGCGGCTTCTGGTTGCCGTCGTCTGGCTCGGCAGCTGGGAGCTCACTACCCGTCTCGGCTGGGTTGACAAGTTCTTCTTCGCCCAACCATCCGAGATCGTCCTCAAGTTGTGGACGTGGATCAACAACGGCACCGAGCTGGGGCCCCTATGGGTGCAGGTGCTGACGACGATGGAAGAAACGGTCGGCGGATTCGTGGTCGGATCCATCCTCGGGATCATCGTCGGCGTAGCGCTCGGCCGGATCGCGATCCTTGCCGACGTCCTCGGTCCCTACGTGAAGGCGTTCAATGCAATCCCGCGGGTCGTCCTCGGTGCGTTATTCGCCATCTCGCTGGGCCTCGACATCAAATCGAAGGTTGCGACGGCCGCGATCCTCGTCTTCTTCGTCGTCTTCTTCAATGCGTTTCAGGGCGCTCGCGAAGTAGATCGAAACCTGATGGCGAACGCCCGCATCCTCGGCGCGAACAACCGCCGGCTGACGACCGAGATCGTGATTCCGTCAGCGATGTCGTGGATCATCGCCAGCCTGCATACGAGCTTCGGGCTGGCACTCGTCGGCGCTGTGGTCGGCGAGCTGTTCGGCGCGACCGCCGGCGTCGGCGAGCTCATCTATAGCGCCGAGCAGAACTTCGATGCCAACGGCGTCTTCGCCGGAATGGTGCTGCTCGCTGCCATTGCGCTGGTGGCAGAGGCCCTGATCACAGCGCTCGAGAACCGTCTTGTTCGGTGGCGGCCGCAGGTCAACACCGAGACGAGGATATGAAAAGAAGGAGTTCGTCTATGCGATTGGATCTCCGCCGGTGGTGTTCAGCGATAGCGGGACTTACGATCCTCGCTGCATGCGGTGCGGCTACGCCCTCGACCGCGGGCACGGTGCAGACGGTGTCGCTCAAGATCATGGTTGGCGGCCTGGCCAAGCAGATCTACCTGCCCAACATGCTCGCCAAGCAGCTCGGGTACTTCAGCGATCAACACCTGGACGTGACCCTCATCGATGAGGGATCGGGGCAGGCATCCGAGGATGAGGTCCTCGCAGGCAACGTCGAGGCAGGCTCCGGCGCCTACGTGCACCCGATGGTGCTCAACGCCGCCGGCAAGAAGATCGAAACCATCTGCCAATTCGGCATCGCGCCGGGCGAGGCGGAAGTGATCGACGCAAGGAAGGCCGGCTCGATTGAGTCGCCCAACGATCTCAAGGGCAAGAACTTGGGCGTGACAGAGCTCGGCTCGGGCACCCATACGCTTACGCTCGCCATTCTCGGCAGGGCTGGGATCGACCCGACCAAGGAGCACTTCGTGGCAGTTGGCGCCGGCGACACGTTCATCGCAGCGATCGATCACCAGACGATCGATGGCGGGATGACGACGGAGCCGACGATCTCACGCCTCACGTCGACGGGCAAGGGAAAGGTCCTCGTCGACCTGCGCACTCCTGACTCGACCCGCGCTGCCTTGGGCGGCGACTATCCGTTCATCGGCATCTTTGCCAAGAACGACTGGGTAAACAGCAACAAGGACGTCGCGCAGCGCTTGGTGAATGCCTACGTCAAGGCACTCAAGTTCATCCACTCGCACTCCGCGGCCGAGATCGCCGCCAAGATGCCTGCTGATTACTACGCAGGCAATCAGACTCTATACGTCACCGCTCTGCAGAATCAGATCTCGATCTTCGGGACGGACTGCAAGATGCCGGCCGGCGGGCCGGAGACAGTCATGAAGATCCAGCAGCAATTCGTGCCCAGCTTCAAGGGCAAGACGTCCAACCTGAGCGAGACATACACGAACGAGTTCGCAAACAAAGCGAGCTGATCCGCACCAACGGTAGACGGGGGACCGGGCCGTCCCGGTCCCTCGCGCTCTGGTGACCATCTTGACGGCGAGCCTGTGAGCATCCACTGTGTGTCCTGGGGATGCCGTCCATTCGTTGTTCCCTCGGAAGAAAGGAGGAGACAAATGCGTAGATCCAGGCTCGCCATGCTCACGACGGTCGCCGTGGGTGCCGTCGCCGCACTAACTCTGAATGCGGTCGTTGCAAGCGGTGACGACGGCAGCAAACACTTCAAGGTCTTCGAGCATCAGACGGAGTTCGGTTTTCGCACGGCGAATCCGAACGCCGTGTCCGTCGCCGACACCCTCGGAATCAGCAGCGACCTCTATACGAACGCCAGCAAAGAAACCAAGGTCGGTCACGGCGATGTTGCCTGCGTTGTCAGCAGCGTAGCCAGGCCCGACGGGCCTGAGGCCGAATGCAGCTTTAGCGTGATGCTGGCCGGTGGGGAAATCACCACAACAGGTCTCGTGAGCTTCGCGGCTGCAACCACCCCAGGCGGCACCTTTTCCATTCCAGTGGTTGGGGGAACCGGTCGCTACAGAGGCGCAAGAGGCGAGCTCTCGGTCCTTGTCATCAACCAGACCGACTCTTGGGACACGTTCAGCCTCATCTAATCCCGATGCGGCGCGGCCATTTCGGCCGCGCCGCATTGTCACGGTTTCGGGGGAATTAGCTCTGTTAGTTCTTTGACTGTGAGAAATGCTCCCGCTTCTGCAAGTTCAGCGGCACTGGCGGAGCCGCTGACAACACCGATCGCCGGCATCCCGGCGGCCACGGCCGCCTGCATGTCCCAAACCGAGTCGCCCACGTAGCGGCTCCGCGACGGCTCGACGCCGAGCTGGCGGGCGGCAAAGAGAAGCAGATCGGGAGCCGGCTTCGCGCGCTCCACGTTGCTGCCGTCGATGATGATCGGGCGGCTGGAAAGTCTCAGCGCCCTGACCGACGCGTCGACCTGTTCGCGCCGGCTCGAGGTCGCGATGGCCCACCGCACCTGGCTTTCGTCCAGGGTCTGCAGAAGCTCGACCGCGCCCGGAAGAGGTCGAGGATCTGTATTCAGCTCGCTGTAGATATCGCCGGCCCGACGGTCGATTTCCTCCGTCGCCTCCGGAGCCAGGTCCCGGTCCGCCGCCTCCGCAACGACACTGGCCAGCCGCCGGCCATCCGAGCCAATCAGCTTGGCCACGGCCGCTCGAGTGGCCGGTATCCCGAATTCCTCGAACGTGCGCAGCCAGGCCACGATTCGGGTTTCGACTGTATTCACGAGCGTCCCATCCAGGTCGAAGATCCAGGCGGCCGGCTCCTCAGCCCCCGCGGGCGACGTCACGTGCCGGCCGCTCTCCACAACGGCTTCAACAAGCCATCCTCGACCAGGCCGAGCTGCGCCTGGTAGACATGCTTCCAGCCCTCGTAGAGGTCGAGGTAGCGGTCGTGGCTCTCGGAATCGGGCTCGAGGGTCGCATCAAAGCTGACCACCTGCCGGGCGGCGGTGGCGACATCGTGATAGATGCCTGCCCCGATGCCGGCGAACATCGCCGCCCCCAGCGCGGTCGATTCCTTCACGCGCGGCACGCTGACCGGGAGCCCCAGCACGTCGGCCAGTATCCGCGGCCACAGCGTGCCCTTCGACGCGCCGCCAGTGAAGACCGCGCGGTCGATCGTTCCCGCGGTGACCTCCTCGATGACCTGCAGATGACCATAAGAGACATACGCCGCGGCTTCTTCGATCGCGCGTATGCATTCCTTTCTGCCTGAGTTGGCTGGATTTCCCACGTTGAACTGGACGAAGGCCGGCGAAGCGTGGATCCAGCGGCTGGCGGTCATGAGATTGGACAGAATTGCGATGACATCGTTCGAACCGGGCGGCACCCTCATCGCCGCACGCTCCATCAGCGTGTAGGCGTCGACGCCGGTCCGCTGGGCTTCAAGCTTCTCCAGATCGCAGAACGCATCGCGGAACCACCTCATCGAGAGCCCGCAGTAAAAGCCGATGCCCTCCATCATCCATTGGTTCGGCAATGCGTGGCACAAAGTCCGGAGCCTGGCCTTCGGATCGATCATCGGCTCCGACAGCCCGATCGTGTGCTGCCAGAACGTGCCGCCGATGACAGTGAACTGGCCCGGATCGACGACCCCGATTCCGACCAGGCCCAACTGCGTGTCGGCTCCGCCAACGATTACCGGCGTGCCTGCGCGCAGCCCGGTCGCCCTCGCGGCTGCGGCGCTCAGCACGCCGGCCGTCGATCCGGGCGCCAGAACGGGAGGAAAAACCTCCGCGCGCATGCCGCAGATGTCGATGATGTCGGCCGACCAGCTTCTGCGGGCGAGGTCGAACATGCCAGAGCTCGAGCCGATCGATGGATCGGTGACGAACTCTCCGGTGAGCCGCTGCGTGATCCAGTCGGCGAGCATCGTCAAATGCTCGGCTTTTTCGAATACATCGGGCTGATGCCGCTGGATCCAGAGCAACCGAGCGGGCGCTGTGATCGCGACCCAGTCGCCGCCGCGCCGGTATATCGTCTCGGCCAATCCTCGCTGCACCAGATCAGTGGCCTCGACCCCGGCGCGTGAGTCCACGTTAGGGCAGGCCCAGAGCTCGCGGCCGGACTTGTCATACAGGACCATTCCTTCGCGCATGCTGGTCGTGCCCAGGGCGCGGATCGAGGATGCGTCGACCCGGGATTCCGCGAGCAGCTGCCTCACGCATTCGGCGATGAGGCCCCAGTTGGTCTCGGTGTCGAACACCTGTGAGCCGGGCACTCCCGGCACCTCAGCGTGCGACCATTCGCGCTGCGCCACGCCCACCTGGGTGCCATCGACCGCAAACAGCACCGCACGGCAGCTTCCCGTGCCGGCATCTAGCGCGAGCAGAAACTCTCCGCTCACGCCTCGACGGCCGCCCTATTGACGACCGTGCGCAAGGGCTCGCCCGCGGCGAACCGTTGGATCTCCTCGGCCACCATGGTCACTCCGCGAAGCAGCGTTTCGTGAGTCGCGCCGCCGATGTGCGGCGTAATCACGACGTTGTCGTGCCTCAGCAGAGGATGGGGACCACCTTGAGAGCGTGGCCGCACAACGTCAAGGGCCGCGCCCGCGAGGTGACCAGAGGCGAGAGCGGCGTCAAGCGCCTCCTCGTCGACGAGCGATTCGCGAGCGGTGTTGAGAAAGTAGGAGCCAGGCTTCATGGCGGCGAACTGGCGAGCGCCAATCAGGTTTTCCGTCTCCGCTGTGGCCCTCACGTGGAGCGAGACGAAGTCTGACATCGACAGCAGCTCGTCAAGAGTCGCAACCTGCTCGGTCGAGGTAACTTGGCCAATCCGCAGGTATGGGTCGTAAACGACAAGGCGCATGCCGAACGCAATCGCCCGCCGGTGGACGCGGCGGCCGACGTTGCCGAATCCGACGAGTCCGAGCACGTGGCCAACCAGGTCATGCCCCAGGAAACGCGCGCCCTCGAACGCCGATTCCCCGAGCGTGCCCCCCTCGATCAGGAAGCGTTGTGCCTTGGGAAACCCGCGAGCCAGCATGACCATGAAGGCGAGGGTCTGGTCGGCAACCGATTCCGCGTTCTTACCTGGGGTGATGACGACGGGAATCTGTCTGGCCGAAGCGGCCGGCACGTCCACGTTGACCGGCCCGCCGCGAGCGCAGCAGATCAGCCTCAGCCTCGATGCCGCGGCAAGGACCTCGTCTGTCGTCGGCGCGCCGTGCACGACGAGAATCTCCGCGTCCTCAATCCGAGACGCGATCTGCGCCGGCGTGCCCAGGTACTCGCGGATCGACAGCTCAGATGCGGTTGCCGGCGCGAGCTCGTGAGATTCGTCCAATTGGAGGTATTCGATCTGGTGCTTGCCTTGCACAGCGGCAAGGCCCCGTTGGAAAACCGGGACCGGCACGAACGAATCCCCGACGACCAGGATTTTCATGCTGCGCGTCAGCGCACGTCAGGGATACACCCGGCTTGGCTTCAAATCCACGGCGTGCCCGGTGCCTGATTCGAAGATGACCTTCAGCAGCGGCTCGGTGTCCAGGTAATAGAAGCGGATCGTCTCGCCGATCCGGCCCTCCATCAGGATCTTGGCGCCGAGATCGTCGAAATGCTGCTGGGTCGCATCCGACTCGGCGGGCGTCGGACGCATCACGGCGATGTGATGGAGGCCCTCGCCGTGGGCGTCGAGCCATTCCTTGTATATGCTGGGTCCCTCGTCCGGCTGCAGCAGCTCGACCACGATGGGGCCGACGTGGGTCTCGGCGCCGATCATCGTGAAGTGGGTCGGCTTGCCGTGAAGAAACGTGTGATGAAGCGCGGGCGGTTTGTGCTCGTACACGTTCCACGGGCCCCACCCGAGCGCCCGGTGATACCTCTCGAGTGCTTCGTCGATGTCGCGAACGACGATTGCGATCTGGCTGATGGGAAAACCACCCGCCGGAACGACCATCTCGGTCGAATGCTCGCCGTGAGGGTGCATCGCTTACCTCCTGTCCTACATCAGTGCAATCGGGTTGAACGGCGAACCGGTGCTCTCCGGCAGTCGCAACGGTTCCGCCACGACCATGAACTCCCAGCGCTTCTCCTCCTCGCACGCCTTGGCAAGGTCCTCGAGGTTCAGGCTGTCCGAGACGACCATGCCCATGGCGACGACCTGCAGAGGGTGGATGGGATAGAGCATGCCGTCCACCGTGCTCGGCACCGTCTCGCCATCTCCGTCGGGGAGTGTAGCCGTTGTCCCATGCTCCCCGCTCCAGCCGCCTGCGGTGATGACCGGTCCGGAAGACGAAAATGTCCCCTTCGCCGAGGCGCACTTCCTGAGCCCGCTCGGCTTCCTCCAGCTCCGCGCGAGTGACAGCCTCGCCGGGCTCGAGCCAGGGCACCCCTCGTAAGCGCGGAATGTCCAGCAGCACGCCGCGGCCGACAACTCCGTTTGCGTACGTCGTGATATCCAGCCCGCGAGCGCCCTTGCTCGTGACGTCAGAGATCGGCCGTCCTCCGTACAGATGGCCCGCGTACGCGATGTGGCACAGCGCATCGATGTGCGTATGGCAGTCGCCGTGGCACTCCATGCCCAGGAAATCCATCGCAAAACGCAGCCTCCCCGACCCGATATCCAGATCGTGGTTCTGCGTCATGTAGTGGATGGCCGGGTGCGGGTTGTCCGGCCCGGCGACCGTATTGATCGGGATCGCCATCGAAACCGAACGCCCTGACTTGACCAGCCCTGCGGCGCGCTTTACATGCTCGCGCGTGATGTAGTTGAGGGTTCCGAGCTCATCGCCTGCGCCCCACCGACCCCAGTTCTTGACAGCCTCGAACATCGACTCGAAATCGGCGAGGGAGACTTTGGAAGTCGGTTTCATCTAGCGGACGACTCCTGGCATCGGCACGTCCAGGGTGCCAGGTTCGGGGATGCCGGCCGTCATCGCCCCGTCCACGACCAGCAGCTCTCCGGACAGGTACGAAGCATCGTCGGAGCACATCCACAGAATCGGCCGCGCCATCTCCTCTGGCTCGGCGAACCTTCCGATCGGAATGCGGTCGAGCATCACTTTCCTGGCCTCCGGGTTGTTGATGACGAACGCGGACAGACGGGTGTTGATGATCCCCGGCGACAGCGCGTTGACCCGGATGCCATGCCTTATCAGCTCTAGCGCCGCCGTGTGCATGACGGCGACCTGGCCCGACTTCGAGGTGTTGTAGCAGAGGCCGCCGGCCTCGGGTTGAAACGCGTTGGTGGAGGCTGTGATCGCAATGGCGCCGTGAATCCCCTGCCGTACCATCGCCCGCCCTGCCTCCTGGACGAGGTACCACGTGCCCCTCAGGTTGACGTCCAGGATCCGGTCCCAGCTCGCGTCGGTGACCTCGAGGAAGGGGATGAAATCGGCGATGCCGGCGACCTGGACCGCCACGTCCAGATGGCCGGACTTCGCAATCGCCAGCTCCACCGCTTTGCGGACATCCTCGCGGCGGCTGACGTCACCGACGACCGCTTCCACCGCCCCTCCCGACCCACGGATCGCCTCGGCAGTCTGCCCGAGGACGTCGGCTTCGTTGTCGAGCATGACAACCCCGGCGCCCTCGGCCGCGAACGCTTTCGCCACGGCCCGGCCGATGCCCTGGGCAGCGCCGGTGACGACAACGCCTTTGTCAGCGAACCTCGCTTCAGTGGTGCTCACGAAATCAAACCTCCATGGCCTGGACCGCGCGGGATGACCGG
>VBHX01000162.1 GCA_005879945.1 Chloroflexota bacterium
CGACGGTCTGGATGTACGGAGTCCGGTGGCTGCGCGTGAGGGCCGCGCCCGGTGTCGACCGAGGGCTACTTACCGCCGCGCGCAAAGCCCTTGCCATCGCCGGTCGCCCCCTGCGCATCGGAAGCTCGATGAAGCGCGCCGAGCGCCGGCGGCACTAGCTCACAGCGCCGCCAGGTAGATCTCCAGAAGATCCGCCGCGGGGTAACGGCCGGCGAGCTCGTCCGCGGCGCGGCGAAGCTCTGGTTCGCCAATCTCGTAATCGGCGATGTGCTGCGGCAGCCCGAGCGAGGCGATGAGCTTCTCTACGTCGGCGGGCGCATCCTTGCCCGAGCCGGTCGCCTCGGCGATGAGCGCCATCCGCTCCGGCCTGATTCGTTCCATGTAACGCATGACGTGGGGCATGAGCAGGCAGGAGGTCACACCATGCGGGATGCGGTGCCTTGCGCCGATCTGCTTGCCCATGGCATGGCTGAGTCCGCTCGCCGAGGCACCGGGCAGGGTGAAAGAGAACCAGGCCGCCAGCTGGTTTTCGGTCCGGATCCCGACGTCGTCCGGCGCCGCCTTCGCCCGCGGGAGCGACGCGAACAGGCGCCGGATGGACTCCAGCGCCATTACGTCCGAGAAGGGATGAGCCCCATCGGCAAGGAAACCTTCCACCGCGTGGTCGAGCGCCCTGATCCCGCTCGCGAGCCAAAGATGCATCGGCGTGGCGAGCGTGAGATCGGCGTCGTAGATAACCGAGTCGAGCAGTAGCCGCACGTCGCGCATCCCCGCCTTGTCGCCGGCGGCGTCGGTGAAGCCGGCGCTGCCCGCGAGCTCGGCGACGGAAAGGGTCGTCGGGATGGCGACGTGGGGCAGGCCGCGGTAGGCAAGGCCGTGACGATCGGCGAGCCTGACCGCGATCATCTTCGCCGCGTCGATGGCGCTGCCGCCGCCGAAACTAACGATGCCATCGACCCCGATTTCCGTTGTGTGCGTGATCGCTGCCTCGACCTCCGACATCGGGGCGTGCTGCCCGATCACCTCGGTGGCAGGCGCCTCAGCTGTCCCCAACGCGCCGCGAACGCGTTCGAGCAGCTTCTTCTCGTCGACGAGCGAGCGCGTCGTCACAATCGCGACGCGCGTGACCTGCAGGCGATTCAGCTCCGACCCAAGCTGCGAGAGCGAGCCGGCGCCCCAATGAATCGCGCGGGGATTGGCGTAGTTGAACGATCCAGTCTCAGTCGTCACGTCACTCAATACGTTACTTTCGGAAGGCATGGCAGGTCCTCATCAAGGTCAACCTGTGCTCAGTGCTGGCGAATCGCTGGAGCGGGCGCGTGCCGCGATGATTCTTGTGCACGGCCGCGGGGCCAGCGCGGCCGACATTATGACGGTCGCAGGCGAGGTGATGTACCCGGGCGTTGCGTACCTCGCGCCGCAAGCTGCCGGCAACGCCTGGTATCCACATCCATTCACCGCGCCGCTCGAAAGCAATGAGCCCTACCTCAGCTCGGCGCTGGAAGTCCTATCGTTGCTCCTGGCCAGGGTTCAAGGCTCGGTTCTCTATGAAAAGGTCGTCCTTCTCGGCTTCTCCCAGGGCGCATGCCTCACCCTCGAGTTCGCGGCGCGAAATGCCCGACGCTTCGGCGGCGTGGTCGGGCTGAGCGGCGGATTGATAGGCCCCGACGGCACGCCTCGCGATTACCCGGGCAGCTTCGACGGGACACCAGCGTTCCTGGGCTGCAGCGATGTCGATCCGCACATTCGCAAGGACAGGGTGATCGAGGCCGCCGAGGTATTCGAGCGATTGGGCGCGCAGGTGACCGTGCGCCTGTACCCGAACATGGCGCACACGGTCAACGAGGACGAGATCGAGGAGGTTCGAAAGATCGTCAAGGCAGTCGCCGGCTAGATCTTCTTCTCGTCCTCTTCGCCTTCCTCGCCGTGCTCGACGATGTTGCCGGGCTTGAACAGGACGTCTTTCAACACCGCCTGCCACTTAGGTTTGCGGCGCGAGAGAAACTCCAGCGCCATGGCGAAATGCTTGAACTCTTCGCTCTGGGCATCCTCCATGATCGCCTTCGCCTGCGTGTCCCGCTCGAGCGAGATGCGCTGCTCGTACCAGCCGATCGCCTCTGCTTCCTCCTGCAGTGAAGCGGCCATGCGCGCGAACGTCCTGATCTCCTGACTCAGTTCCCCCGGCGGCTCGTGATACTGCTCTGTCCCCATCCATTGAATATATGTGGTGACGTGGATTACGGACGGCCCGTTCAGTTCGGCAACTTCCTGATTCCCGACGCGACCCGCCCACTGCGACCTGTCGAGCAGGCGGTGCGGGCCGACGCGTTGGGCATCGACCTGATCGGCATCCAGGACCACCCATATCAATGGCGATTCCACGACACATGGACGCTGCTCACCGCGATCGCCATGCGCACCGAGCGGGTCACCGTCTTTCCCGACGTCGCCAACCTGCCGCTGCGCCCACCCGCCGTGCTGGCCAAGGCGGCGGCATCGCTCGACCTTCTATCCGGGGGACGGGTTGAGCTCGGCCTCGGCGCCGGCGGCTTCTGGGAGGCGATCAAAGCGATGGGCGGCCCCCTCCGCACGCCGGGCGAGTCCGTGAAGGCGCTCGAGGAGGCGATCGAGGTCATCCGCCTCGTATGGAGCGGCAAGCGGGGCCTGCGCTACGACGGCCGGTTCTATCAGCTCGCGGGCCTCAACGCAGGTCCTGCACCCAGCCGTTCGATCGGCATCTGGCTCGGTGCTTACAAGCCGAGGATGCTCGCCCTCATCGGCCGCTCAGCCGACGGATGGGTGCCGTCGCTGGGGCCCTTGAAGCCGGAGGAAATGGCCGAGGCGAGTGCGCGCATCGACGACGCCGCGCGCGCCGCGGGACGTGATCCGACCTCGATTCGCCGTCTGTTGAATGTCGGTGCCAACCTGTCCGCTGAAGAATTCGCGGAGTTGGCGCTCGAGTATGGCTTCGACACTTTCATGGTCGGCGGGTGGCCGGATGAGAGCGACGGCCTGCAGCGATTCCTGGAAGACGTGGCGCCGAGGGCGCGCGAGCTCGTCGCGGCTGGTCGCGATAGGGGTCCTCGCGAACTCAAGGCGTAGCCTCTGAGTTCGTGGGGCTACATCAAAGTGAGCTGATCGGCCTTTTGCGCGAGGGCATCGACTCCCAGGGCGGTGAATGGGCCGACCTGGGTGCCGGGGAGGGAGCCTTCACGCTGGCGCTGGCCGAGTTGCTCGGTCCGGGCGCTCACATCAACGCGGTCGATCGCGACGGTGGCGCCCTGCGCCGGCTCGCCGAGGAGATGGGGAGGAGGTACCCGGCGACAAAGTTCGACGTCAGGGTCGCCGACTTCAGGCGCCCGCTTCCACTTGCCGGTCTCGACGGCGTCGTCATGGCCAACTCGCTGCACTTTCTCCGCGACAAGCGCGACGTTGTGGCATCCGTGCACGCGATGCTGCGCCCGGGCGGGCGGCTGATCGTGGTCGAGTACGGCGCCGACCGCGGCAACCCGTGGGTGCCTCATCCCTTCTCCTACCCGCGATGGGAGACGATGGCGGCGGACGCTGGGTTCGAAGGGACTCGCCTTCTGGGCACGGTGCCCAGCCGCTACCTCGGCAGCATGTACTCGGCCGTTACTTTCGTTCCTCTCCCCACGAGAGCTGGTTGAACGCGTAGTAGACAGCCGTGAAGGCGTACAGGGCGACCACCAACCACGTGTTCACAAAGGCAAGTCCGATGGACACCGCGTAGGTGAAGAGGCCGAGTGCGAAACGCGGAAGGACCATTCTCATGGGCGCTGGGTGGATGTCAGGTCGGAGGAGCTCCGGATGCGTGAGCGCCCATGCCACCAGGAACTGGAAGGAAATCGACATTGCGGTCATGACCACCGCATAAAAGGCCGCCGCCACCGCGCCGTTCTGGCCCGAGTTCAAGTAGCGGCCGAGCAGCGCAGTGGGGTACGGGAGCAGGACCACCATCATCAGAAGGACCAGGTTGATGAACTGGATCGTGCGGTCCACGGCCCGCAGGTTCCTGAAGATCGTGTGGTGGTTCACCCAAACCACGCCCACGGTCAGGAAGCTGGCAATGTAGGTGACAAGCTGTGGCCACTGGCTGAGAACCGTGGCGAGAAGCCTCCCCGACGCCACCTCGGGGACGGTGAACTGCAGAACGAGAAGGGTGATCGCGACGGCGAAGACCCCGTCGGAGAAAGCTTCGACCCGCGAAGTGTTCACGCCCTACCCCCTCTCCCCATCGGGGAGAGGGTAGGGGAGAGGGGCGTGAGCTGGCTTGACGGCTCAGAAAACCTGCGAAGTAGACGACGGCGCGCTCGGCGTCGCCGCGCCGCGCCGGCCGCGACCATGGCGACGCAACCACCGACCGATCATGACCCGGCGGTCAGCCGAAGACCGTCCGCCACCGCCCGGGTTGAAGCGCTTGGTGACGCCGCCCATCTTGGCGCCCCACGTGACGTACTTGTGAAAGCGCTCCTCGGCCTCTTGGGCGATACCGATCCGGTCGCCGCGAGTTTCCTCACGGAACCGGGCGATGCGACCCGCGGCCGCGCCTTCCTTCTCCTCCGGCGAGCCGCCGAGGTCGACTTCGGGCAGCGCGCCCAGGACCACGATCTGGTCGTCCTCGACCGTGACCTCCACTCCCTTGAACCAGCCGTCTGGGAGTCTTCCGGCAAACCAACCCTTGATCGTATCGAGCTCTTTGGTATCCATGATTACAATATTACTCAGCAAGTGATACAAAGCAAGCGGCTTCTCATGATGATCGCCTCCCCGCCCCGCGGGGACGTCGGGCGAAGCCCGGGTGGGGCGGTTCAGTCAGCCGGTAAAGTGCGAGAGAACAAATGGCGATGATGGGGCCGGGCGCGGGCCCGCCGGCGATGCACTGGTGGCTGGGCAGGCGTAAGTCGGCCGACACCGGTCCCGCCAACAGCGGCATCAGCGGCGACCCGGGTGTCGAGCAGCCGCCCGAGGACCAGGGACCGAAGGATCTCCGCGGACGGTGGCTCAACTTCAAGCAGTCGGTGACGGGCACCACAGCCGCATTGCCGCGGGTCCTACGACTCGTATGGGATGCCAGCCCCGCGACGACATTAGCCCTGTTCGCGACGACCGCGATCGCCGGTGTTATTCCCGCCGCCGCAGCCTACACGGCGAAGCTCCTGACCAACTCCGTCGTCCAGGGGATCACCATCAACCACTTCCACCAGCCCGACCGCGAGTCCTTCGCGAGCCTCGACCCGTCGGGCCCATTCGGGCAGCTGCACACGCCCGCATTCACGGCGGTCCAGATGATCCTGGTCCTGGTCGTCATCCAGCTGGCGCTCTTTGCCATCACCGCGCTTTTGGGCACCCTCCGGAACATCACGCAGCAGCTGCTCCAGAACGAAGTATCGATGCGGATCCAGCTGATGGTCATGGAGAAGGCAGCCTCGCTGGATCTTGCGTTTTACGAGGACCCGGCGTCGTACGACCTTCTGCGCCGCGCCCAAACGGACTCCATAAACCGTCCCGTGATCATGATCTCGACGGCGTTCGGCCTGGTCCAGACGCTCCTGACGTTCATCACGATGATCGCGCTGCTGGTGGTCGTCAGCCCATTGCTGGCGGTGATCGCGTTGGTATCGCCGATCCCGGCCTTCATCGCCGACACGCGTTACGGCTGGCGCGGCTACAACATCGCCCGCTGGGGCTCGCGGCTGCTGCGGCGGATGACCTACCTGGTCACCCTCCTCACCACGGACAGCTACGCCAAAGAGGTCAAGCTCTTCGGCCTCGGGCAGTACTTCATCGACCGCTACAGGTTGATCGCCAAGGCGTACTACGGGACACAGCGTGCCCAGGTGGCGCGGCGCTACATGACCGGCTTCGCGCTCGGAAACCTGAGCACCATCGTGACCTCGCTGACATACCTATATGTGGCCCTGCAGGCCATCGTCGGCCGGCTCACGCTCGGTGACCTGACGCTGTACACGACGGCAGCCTCGCAGGTGCAGAGCTCGATCCAGGGCATCCTCGGCGGCTTTTCGGGCATGTACGAGCACAACCTTTACCTGAACAACCTGTTCGAGCTGATGGAGACCAAGACGTCGATGCCCGTCGCGGCCGCCCCGCTCAAGGTTCCGGAGCCGATGCGCGGAGAGATCCGCTTCGAGCACGTGACGTTCGCCTATCCCGGCGCCGAGTCCAGCGCGCTGACGGACCTGAGCTTTACGGTCAAGCCGGGCGAGACGCTCGCCATCGTGGGGAGGAACGGTGCCGGCAAGACGACGCTCTTCAAGCTGATCTGCCGCCTGTACGACCCCAGCGAGGGCCGCATCCTCGTCGACGGGGTCGACCTACGAGACGTCGACCCTCTAGAGCTGCGGGCTCAGATTGGCGCCATGTTCCAGGACTACGTCACGTACCAGGCGACGGCCGCCGAGAACATCGGGCTGGGCAACGTCCCGGATATAAGCGACCGCGAACGGATCGAGGTCGCGGGCAAGCAGGCCGGCGCGGACGAGCTCATCTCGGGACTGCCGGAGGGCTACGACACGGCACTGGGCAAATGGTTCGACCATGGTGTGAATCTATCCGGAGGCGAGTGGCAGAAGGTCGCCCTGGCGCGCGCATTCATGCGCGACGCGAAGATTTTGCTGCTGGACGAGCCGACGTCGGCGCTCGACGCCCAGGCGGAGTACGACCTGTTCGAGCGGCTGCGCTCGCTGACGCGAGGCCGCACCGCCGTCTATATCTCGCACCGGTTCTCGACCGTTCGCCGCGCGGACCGGATCGTTTTCCTCGAGCACGGCCGCCTGGTCGAGGAGGGCACCCACGCCGAACTGATGCGACTGAACGGCCGTTACGCGCGGCTCTTCCGGATGCAGGCCTCGGCCTACACCGGCGAGGACGTCCTCCCAGAACCGGAGGAAGCACACGATGGCAGCGAAAGGAGTGCCCGCGCCGGCCGGTCTACCCGCTAACTACCCCGCGGTTGCGCTCGGGCGTTCAGCCCGGGCGACTACCAGCCGGCGTGGGTGTGATTGAGCTGTAGGACGCGAACCGCACGGCCACGCATACGGTCGCAGCGCCAGCAGAACACCACGGCATCGATCCCCCAAGGCAGGATCCCTTGCAGCAGTACCTCTCGCTCACGACGGTGCAGCAGCCAACACATGAGGTAGCTCATCGAGCCGGAAGAAGCTAACACCTTGCTAACGACAAAGCAAAGGAAAGACTGTTAAGACTTGGTGAGTAGCCGGTCGATCTTCGCGGCCAGGATGAAGTCGTTATCGGTCAGTCCGTTGGCGGCGTGGGTGAAGAGGTGGACCGTTACGTACCCGTAACCGACCTCCAGGTCGGGATGGTGGCCCTCCGCCTCGGCTATCGGAGCGATCTTGGTGACAAAGTCGACGGCCGGCAGGAAGCCCTTGAACTTGATCCTTTTGGTCAGCCGCATGTGACCGTCGGAGTCTTCGACCGTCCAGCCGTCCACCTGCTCCAGGAGTTGCCCGACCTCGTGGCTGGACAGGGGGGACGTCCCGGGCTCGTATTTGACGCTGTGACGCTCGTGCAGCGGCTCGGTGTCGGATGCCATGACGGATGATCGTAAGGCCTTGGGTAGAATGGTCACTCCCGCCGGGCGCGCGCAGGGCGCACTCTTTCGGGCGGCTAGCTCAGCGGGAGAGCGCTTGCCTCACACGCAAGAGGTCGTTGGTTCAAACCCAACGCCGCCCACCACCCGTTCGTGGCCCCGTCGTCTAGTGGACTAGGACGCAGCCCTCTCAAGGCTGAGACCGCGGGTTCGAATCCCGCCGGGGCTACCACGGCTGTCTGAGCTCGGCCGGTTGATCCTCCGGTTCGTCGAGGCTAAGTAAAGTTCGGCTGCCCAAGCGCAAACACCTTCCACTCGCCCGGAACGCCTTTGAGAGCATGCGAACCGCTCTCGAGGAATGCGAATCCGGACCCGGTAACCAAATCCCGTACCGTGCCGGAAACCAGAATCTCACCCGCTGTAGCCAGCGCAGCGATGCGGGCGCCCACGTGCACGGCGAGTCCCGCGATTCCGGCGGCGAGAACTTCGACTTCTCCCGTGTGCACGCCGGCCCTCACCGCGATTCCAAGGCTGCCGGCGCCTTCCCTGATCGCTGATGCGCACCGCAGAGCGCGCCCTGGGCCATCGAATGTAGCCAGGAACCCATCGCCGGCGGTGTCAACTTCGACGCCGCGGTACCGTTGGAGTTGCTCGCGGACCATCATCCGAAACGCTCCCAAACGGTCGCGCCACACGCGATCGCCGAGTTGTGCCGCTTGAAGCGTCGACCCGGATATGTCGACGAAGAGAACAGTCGCGAGGACACGATCGGGCCGAAGGGGCTCGCGTACTCCCGTCGTGAATTCCTGCACCTCATCCGCGATCGAATCCGAATCGCCGACAAACGGAAGGTGGTCATTCCCCGCCAGCTCGACCAGCTTGGCTCCGGGTATGTGACGTGCCAGGTAGCGGCTCTGTTCGACGTCAAAGAGGATTTCATCGGTTCTGTGTAGAACGAGCGTTGGCACCCGAATTGCGGACAGA
>VBHX01000163.1 GCA_005879945.1 Chloroflexota bacterium
CTAACTTAGCTCCTCTAAGACCCTGTTGAATATTCCCAATTGGGGACGCAGAGACCAGAAGCTCCGGTACCAGAGGAGGTTGGCCACAATCGCCATCCCCGCCAGTACGGGGCCCTCACTCACGTCCGAAACTGTGGACCGTGGAAGGACAGATGGGCGAAACGTGCCTATCGCGTTAGGGCCCGCGACGCGCCTTGACAGGCCCATCGAACGGGCGGATATTGCGAACGCAGTTCGTCAGTATTGGGGAGGAGATCGAAAATGGCTCAGGCACTCGAAACCGCGTCCCGCAAGCTGTTCGATGCCATCGATCGAAAGGATGCGGAGGAGATCATCAGAGCGGGAACGAAAGACATCCAATCGGTCGACGAACTCTCTCGTCGATGGCTGCGCGGCGCCGAAGATTTTGGTGCCTACATTCGACGGCTGATGAATATGGTCGATGACGTGAACACCACGCTGACTGACGTCCAGGAAACCGTTAGTGGCGACAACGGTCTGATGACATGCTGGATGGAGCAGGACTACACGCTGGAAGGGAAACGACAGCACGTGTCTGCGCCGACAACGGTCGCGTTCAGGCGGGAAGGGGGCGCCTGGAAGATAGCGCTTTTCCATTCGATTCCATTGCCAGCCGAAGAGCAGTCGTAGAGGCTGAATAGGCTCCTTTTTGGAAGGGACGAGCTGGGCACGAAGGCGAGCAAGTTGCTCGTGGTTCGGGCGTTACCACCCGTAGATTCCCAAGCTGCTGCCATACGCAGCAGCACCGGACGGAATCGGGGGTTTCAGAGAGGATGAGGGTTAGCTTGTTCGGTCGCCCGAGGGCTCGGTCGGCGCAGCACGCGCCGCGTACCGGCGCGCCCCGACCTCATCCGAAAGGCTTTCCCGAGGGCATCGAGTGCGGTGCAGGATGCGGCCGGAAGAAGGGATTCCGCTGCAGCTACAAGGACCTGGTCGGCCGGCGTTGTGCCTATTGGTGCGAGGAGCACAGCGTGTTCCTCAATGGGCGGATGTGGTGCGAGCGGCACGCCAACAGCGTCAAGTGGCTTCGAGCGCGGGATGGATCGATCTACGAGATCGGTACTACTGCAGCCATAGACGACCGATCGCCGAACCTTGTTGGCATCCTCGTCGACGAGCTCAACCGCGAGATGACCGCGCATCTTACAGAGGTCTTCGACAAGCACAAGGGCGTGTTTATCGTCACGGATGCCAATGTGCGAACCGCGTCCATTCCGAAGGGTAGGGTCGACCACACGCCAGACGGTCCGAGGGTGCTTCACGAAACTGGGCAGACCGCCTGGCAGCGAGGCTGGGGTGTCTACAGCCACGTCGGCTATCTCGCACGCGTGGTTCTCACCGTGACGAGCACGGAGCCGCCCGTCGTGCACGTCTACGCGAATGGTGTGCTGGTGCTTCGAAGGGTGCCCGACTGGATCGCCAATCGCGGCAATGGCAGCAATGCGGAGCACCATGCAGCATTCAGGCGAGCGGTCATGGAGGCCGTCACTGCGGCCATCTTCCAAGCAGAGGACGACGACTAGGCCGCCTCACACTCGCTAGGCCACTGCGGTCCAAATAAGCGAATAATCTCTTATTCGCCTATACTCCTCCCCAATGGCGATCTACGCGACTCCCCCCAAGTCGGCGGTGCTTCTGCGCCGCCTTGACGAGCTAGACGTACTGCGCCGGTACCTGGCGCAATACCTTGGCGACTCCGCCGAGCCATGGACTGGTGCGCTGCGCAGGCTTGCTGCGGCCGAAACCACGGTTGCGTCGACCTCGATCGAGGGCTACGGCGCAAGCCTGGAGGACACGGTCGAAATCCTGGCGGGACGCCACCCGTCCAGCACATCCGAGGAGACTCAGCGCATCATCTCGGCCTACGCGCAGGCGATGGATCGGGTCACCGTGCTTGCCGATGACCCGAGCTTCCAGTGGTCCTCTCAGACAATCCTCGACCTGCACTTTCTTATTTGCCACCCTCAACCGGAAGCTCGTCCAGGACGACTGCGCGATGGCGCCGTGGTCGTCACGCGCGGCCTCGGTCGCGATCCCTACCGGCCGCCCGAGGCAAGCGAGATTCCAGTCCTGGTCAGCGAGATCGCCAAGTGGTTGGCTTCTGGCGATCTAACCCGTCACCCGGTGGTTCGCGCGGCGATGGCGCACCTCAACCTGGTAACCATCCACCCCTTTCGGGATGGAAACGGACGATTGGCTCGAGTCGTCCAATCCCTGGTGCTGGCAAGGGAAGGACTCCTTCGCCCCGAGCTGGTTTCCATCGAGCCATATCTGGGGCGGCACACGCGCGAGTACTACTCCGTCCTTGAGGCTGTTCAGGGGCTGGGCTACGACCCCCGTCGTGACGCTTCACCCTGGGTTGAGTTCTGCATTGAGGCGCACGTGTTCGAGGCAACCGAGCGGCGACACTGGCTCGAGGTCGCGCATGCGCGACATGATTTCTGTGAGCGTCTTGCGGGTGAGCATCAGTATCCCGATCGATTCGTCATTGCCCTTGACCAAGCGTTGTTTGGGTTGCCTGTAGTGAATGCCGACTTTCGGCGCGAGGCGAACATCGCGGGCCCGACCGCCACTCAGGACTTGCAGCGACTCCGACGCGACGGTTGGCTCGACCAGGAGGGCGGCGGCCGCTCGATCCACTACATCGCCAGCAGGCAGCTGCGCGACCGCTGGTCAGCGTCGTTGGAGCGCTGAACCGCAGCTAATGGAGCTTGACCACGTTCTGATCGCCGTGGCAGACCTCGATAAGGCCGGGCAGGAGATCGAGGTCCGTCACGGGCTCGGTTCGATCGAAGGCGGTCGTCACCTGGCCTGGGGCACGGCCAACAGGATCATTCCGCTCGGCGATTCCTACCTCGAGTTGATAGCAATGTTTGATGCAGCCAAGGCAGCCGAAAGCGCCGTTGGGCGATGGGTCGCGTCCGGCGTGTCGAAGCCCGATGGGCCGCTCGGTTGGGCGGTTAGGACGACTGAGCTCGACAACATTGCCCAGCGGCTGCACCTAGAGGTACACGAGGGATCGAGGGTTTCGCCTGTGGGAGAGCAGCTGCGCTGGCGCACCGCCGGAATGGACCAGGCAATCGCCGAGCCCGCGCTTCCGTTCTTCATCGAATGGGCGCCCGGAACAAAACTCCCCGGACAGACACCCATCCGCCACCCTGCCGGCCTGACCAGGATCACCGGGCTCGTTCTTGATGGGAACCCCCGTCGGGTGGCCGAGTGGCTCGGGCCTCATCGGTTATCGATCGTCGTGCGCCCGGGGAAGTCTGCCTTACGGGCAGTCCCGATCTCGAGCGAAGCCGGCGAGATCGTCCTCGGTGCCGACTAGTGAGCGGGCTTCGTAATCGTTCTCCCGATCACTGCGGTGGGGATCGAGCGGATGAGCAATGGGAGCGCGCTCATAGTTTTCGGCTACGGGGAACCGCTCGTCGTGGGCAACGTGCGATTTAGGCGCCGCGATATTGACGAAATGGTTGAGGCAAGGCCGTCTTCGCCACATAGCTAATCGCAGGTTGTCGGGCCTTCGCGATGACGACGAGTGCGGTGACGTTGTTCTGAAACAATTCTCGGAGAAGGAGGCCCGGATGACCGACTACATCAGCCCGAAGCAGTTCCATGATTCCGAGGGCGTCGAGGATTGGCGGGTGCTCAGCGACGGAGCGTGCGCTTACTTCCGAACCAGGTCGTTTACCGAAAGCGCCCGGTTCGTGCAGGCGATCAGCCAGTTGCCAGGCGTCGACGACCACCACCCCGACGTTGACTTGCGGCACGACGGCGTGACCGTCCGTCTGATCACGGTCAGCCACGATTACTGGGGGATGAGTCAGCGCGACGTCAAGGTGGCCCGCCAGATATCGTCAGCTGCCCGAGAGTTGGGCCTCCATGCTTATCCATCGGCGGTTCAGAGCCTGCTTATCATCCCGGGCTCGCCGGTTAGGGCCGAGGTGATGCCATTCTGGCGCGCCGTGCTCGGGTATGAGCCTCGCGGTGACAGCCCCGACGAGGACCTCGTCGACGCCCACAGTCGCGGGCCTTCGTTCTGGTTCGAGCAGATGGATGAGCCGCGTCCAGACGGCGGCGGCGCGATCCACGTCGCGATATGGGTGCCGCACGAGCACGCGGAGGCTCGCATCGCGGCGGCGCTCGCCGCGGGCGGCCGGATGGTGCGCGACGAGTTCGCTCCATCGTGGTGGACGCTGGCCGACGCTTCGGGCAACGAGGCCGACATCGCCACCACTATGGGCCGCGACTGACGATGTTCACCGCGATCAGAGGAGATCTGGCCATGGGACATGTGTCACCGTGTACGACCGACCGCTAACGATCGAGCAGGTCCTGACCCAGCTGAAGGAACAACCGAGGGCCATCGCCGCGCTAACCGCAGGTCTGCCGAAGGTTCGATTGCACCGTGCTCCGAGCCGCGGCGAGTGGTCCGTCAACGATGTACTTGCCCATCTACGGTCATGCAGTGATATGTGGGGCAGGTACATAGCGTTGATCATCGCCGAAGACCGACCGACCTACCGTGCGATGAATCCCACGACCTGGATCAAAAGCACGAACTACCCCGAGCTGGAATTCGCTCGCTCGTTGGGCGCCTTTGCGGAGCAGCGCGCCGAGCTGTTGGCGCTCCTGCGACCCTTGCCAAAGGCAGCCTGGTCACGTAGCGCCACGGTTACGGGCGCCGGAAGACCACGCGAACGGACCGTGCTGGAGTATGCGCGGTGGCTCGCAAACCACGAGCGATCGCACGTGAAGCACATCGCGCGCATCGTTAGTGGATGACCGTGCAACCGGAAGCCACGCGTGAAATTCGTCCGGAATGCGAACGCTGACTTGCAGCGACGTCCCTATAGCCGAAGCTCTTGTCGCCGACATCGCCGAATTGCGCATAATCGACCTTGATCTGGGCGATTCAGTGGTCGGCCCGCGGTAGCCTCGATCCACTTACCTCCGCGGTAACAGGCCCTGAACGCTGCGCTTAAATCTCGTCTGATCTCAGAAACAGGGAGCGCTGCAGCCGGTGTTACGTGGTAACCCGTTTGCGGCGTTGGCGCGCTACGCGTAGCCTTCGGGTACCGGCCCAAGTACCTCCATTGAATATTTGAGTGCAATGTTGGAGAGCTCAGCCGGTTCAACAATTCCTTTCTGAACGGCATCCCTCAGTGCGTCGAAATAACCCACCATCGCCGCAGGCGTGTAGAGGTTGAGCTTTCGGCTGGCGGTGCGTCCGACCCTGAACCCGTGGGGCACGCCGGCGGGGATGAAGATGAACGATCCGGCGGGACAGGGGAAGTCGCGACCGTCAACAAAAATGATGTACTCGCCTTCGAGCACATAGAACGCTTCGGCCGCGTCGTGATGGATGTGTAAAGGCGGACCGAAATCCGCCGGCTCGTTGGCTTCGAGAAGCGAGAAAGCACCGTCGGTGTCCTCCCTCGTTGCCTTGACCGACATCTGAAATCCGCCGAGGTCAACTGAACGGCCTTCCCCTGGCCCAAGAACGAACGCTCGGCCCCCGCCTCCACTCATAGCGTCCACCCCCGAATGTTGAAATTGGTATCGCCTGGAGTGTGATGCGGGCCAATCTCGCACGCAAGTGTTGGCCGATACGAGGTATTGGGTGCCATGAAGATCGGAAGTTCGTAAGACTGGTGGCGGCTGAGCCCTTTCTTATCGTCACGCTCTTTGTGGCGGTCGCAGCGGCTGGTGTTTAGAGGGTACTTGTGGGTAGATAATCGGCGAACCCCGAGGCGGAGCGAGTTAGGAGATTGAAACCAACTCGAGGCAGACGAGAATCGAATCTGACGGGAGGGAGTGGACGATGGTCAGTGCAACGATGGTGGTGGCAACCATGCCGGTTAGCGACCTCGGAAAAGCCCGAGTGTTTTACGGTGAAACGCTCGGATTGACCTTCCTCTGGGAGAACCCGGCCCCCATTCGCTTCCGATGCGGCCACAACAGCGAGCTCTCGGTCTTCAGGCGCCCATCCACAGTGACGGAACACACCCTTGCCCACTTCGAAGTAACCGACCTCGAGTCAGAGGTCGCCGACCTCGAGGCCAAAGGCGTCGCGTTCCTCGACTACTCCGAAGGCCCCCTTCGTACAACGGGCCACATCGCACAAATAGGCCCCGCTCGCGCAGCCTGGTTCCGCGACCCCGATGGGAACACCCTCGGACTGCGACAGGGCTAGGACCGCTGCATGGCCATGCCAGGCGATCTTGACGAATGCCGGCGCGGCGTCTAACTGGATGGCTTCATTTGAAACGCCGGGCCGACGACGAACAAAGGCGCATGGTTGACCCAAGTTCCCACAATACGAACCCGCCGGCGTATTCGGCGGGCCGGCCTGGGAATGGGAAACCGGTGCTGGCACCCGCCACGCCGCGCGTGCCGTGCGGTCAGAAGCCGGGGATCGGCGCTACCAGCGCGTAGACGGCCAGCGCTGCGAGCGCCGCCCCGATCGGACGTGACAGCCGCGCCCCGCCGGGCAACGCCTTCTCGGCGAACATGATCAGGCCCAGAACGCCCATCCAGGCCAGGTGAGTGATGCCTGCCGCGAACATGACGAGCATCAGTGCCCAACAGCAGCCGAGGCAGAACGCACCGTGGCGGAGCCCGAGCAGCAGGCCCGCACGGGGCCCGCGTGCATACCACCGCTGCAGGAAGACACCGGGGTGCCTGCACTCCCGCAGACAGGCGTCCTTGAGCGGCGTGAGCTGCCAGACGGCCGCCAGGCCCAGGGTGCCGGCCGGGATCAGGACCGCGTGCCGGCCGAGCCAGGTCCACGAGTGCACCAGCCAGTGCAAGCCCATGTCGCCGACCAGCGCGGGTACGGCAAACGCGGTCCAGACGGCGAAGTAGGCGCCCAGGAACAAGGTCACAGAGAGCCCGAACCTCGGGGCTCTCCTGGCGGTGACCGCGTAGAGCCGGACCATCGGCAGGGACGAGGGCAACATCATCGCCGCGGTCATCAGCTGCCAGGCGCTGGCGAGGCGGAGGATCGCCGCCCACAGAGGCAGCGATCCGTCGGCGACTTCGTGGTAAAGCGTGTGGTGGTGGAACCCGGCCGCGGCGCCGGTTAGCTCAGCCCAGATCGAGAAGGTCCAGGCAGCGACGATCATGCCCAGGATTCCGAGCAAAGTGAGGGCCTCGGACCGGCGCGCGGCTGCGATCATCCTCGGAATTCCATCTTGTAGTCGGCCTGGATCGCGTTCCGGTTGCTGAACTCCCAGACCAGCCCGTGCTCAGGCAGGTTGACCTTGTTGAGGGCTGCCTTGCCCACGTATGCGGGCGACCCGGGGACGGTGCTGAAGAGGCTGTCGCGGATCGTCGTGATGTTCCCGTCAGCCGCGCGGTAGGGCTCCATTTGGGCCTCCAGGATGCCGTCGATGCGCATGGTGCCCTTGCCATCTACGATCTCGTGGGTGACTTTGGCGGAGCGGACCTCTTTGACCTCTCCGATGAGGCCAGCCAGGTCGGCGAGTGGACCGCCGAACTTGCCACGGTAAGCCCCGACGATGGCGTCCTTCTGCTCGGGAGACGCATGGGAGTCGACCACCATCACGACCTTCCAGGTCCCGGGGGCGAGCACGTTGCCAGGGATATGAACGATATTCACGAGGTTCAGGCCCGAAACGTCGACGCCGTCGATACTGCCGCTGTCGAAGTGATAGGCGTTGAACGCGAAGCACTGACCTCCGTCGGGATCCTCGCCGATCCAACAGGGGCACAGAACACCGCACGAGCAGGCCTCCAGCAGCGTTCCCTGCAGGACGTATCCGCCACGGGTCTCGGTTGCCTCACGGGTCTCGATTGCCATCGATTCATTCCTCCTTGAGTGTCAGAGCGGGTTGGGATTGCGAACACGGGTCGCCATGAGCAGGCTGTAGTTCGAGACGCAGAACGGGGTCAGGTATGTCAGCAAGCTCTTTGCCAGGACCTCGGGGCTTGCGTGCCCACCCAGGATCGGGCCCAGCTGATTCGTCGCGAAGAAGATCGTGCCGACAAGAACCGCGATCGTGAGCGTTTTCCTGAGATTGCCGCGTTGCACGACGACCGCCAGCGCTTCGGGACCGGTGCTCCAGCTCATACCGGCCAGGCTAAGGAGCGACTGCTCTCGCTACCTCCGTACCGGTACGGATCTTTGCGCGGCTCGGCTCAGATTCCGAGCGCCTCAGCGCGGCGCGCAAGCTCCACTCGAGACGCGACGCCGAGCTTGATGTAGGCGTTGGCGAGATGAGTCTCGACCGTGCGATCGCTGATGTAAAGGCGGTTGGCGATCGCGAGGGCCGATTGGCCCTCGACGGCAAGGCGGACGATCTCCCGCTCCCGTCGCGTCAGCGCCTGGGCCCCGATGCCGAAGGCCGCCCCCCGCGGCCGCCCGCGGGTGCCGGTGAGGAACAGCTCAACTTCCCGCAGCACGGCCTCAGCATCGCCGACCCAGGGCACGTGATCGACGCCAGGCAGCTCGACCAACTGGCACCCGGTATCCGCCGGGCCAGGTAGCGCGCGTTGCCGACGTCGAACCACTGCTCCTTCGTGCGGTGCAGGATCAGCGTCGGAACGGGCACACCGGGCAGCACGTCCCTGATGTCGATCTGTGAATTCATCTTGACGAGCGCGGCGGCCATCCCCGGACTGGCCGAAGCCCGGAGATAGCGCGCCCACCACGATCTATAGCGTTCGTCGGCGAGCGCGCTGGGATTGTGCTGGATCCACCACTCGCCGGTGTTCCAGGCCCTTTCGATGCCGGCCAGGAAGCTCGCGAACTCCTCCGGTGACCGCCCCCAGGGATAGTCCACGTCGGCCAGCCAGCGCGCATACGATCCGTACGCGATCAGTGCCAGCGTGCGCTCCGGATACGTGCAGGCGAAGACGATCGAGAGCGGCCCCCCTTCTGAGATCCCCAT
>VBHX01000164.1 GCA_005879945.1 Chloroflexota bacterium
AACGCGCCGGCGGGATCGACCGCGATCGCCCCCTCGGTTTCGGTCGCCCTCTCCACTCTCGCCTCGGGCCTGCCCCTCCCAGCGGGTCGCAACAAAATCCTCATCGGCGACCTCGACTTCCCCACGATCGGCCACCAGTGGCTGTCCCGTCCGGAGTGCGAGGTCGAGTTCGTCCCGAGCGCCGACGGCATGACCATCCCGCCTGAGGCCTTCGCCGAGCGGATCGACAACCGGACGGCGATGGTCGTGACGACCCACCTCTTCTACACGACTGGGTACCTCCAGGACGTCCGGGCGATCGCCGATGCGGCGCACGCCGCCGGGGCCCTGTGCGTGATCGACGGCTACCAGACCTGCGGCTGCGTGCCGATCGACGTCGATGCAATGGACTGCGACGCTTTCGTCGGCGGGTGCCTCAAGTGGCTGTCGGGGGGGCCTGGCACCGCCTTCCTTTATGTTCGACCCGAGCTCCTCCCATCCGTGCGGCCGCACGGCACCGGGTGGTTTGCGACACGCGACCCCTTCTCCTTCACGCTCCAGGAGCTGGATTTCGCGGACGACGCCCGCCGGCTGGAGACCGGCACCTGGGCGATGGCCTGCCACTACGCCGGCCTGGCTGGGCTCGAGCTGATCCTCGAAGTCGGAGTCGAGCACATCCAGGAACGGCTGCGCGACCTCACCGACCGCATCCTCGAACGCTGCGACGAGGCCGGGGTCAAGACCTACACGCCTCGCGAGCGAGAGCGGCGCTGCGGGATCGTGACCCTGGAGTCGGCCCGTCCTGAGGATGTTGAGCAGGCCCTTCACAAAGCCGGAGTCATCGTCGACTCGCGACCAGGCCGCGTGCGCCTGTCACCGCACTGGTGCGTGACCGAATCAGAGCTCGACAGCGGGATGGACCTCGTGTTCGAGCACCTGGCTGCCGCGGCCAAGACCGGTTAGCCCGGCCCGGGCCGCGTGGCGCCCGATGGTTACTTGATCTCGGCGGTCGCCCCCGCTTCCTTCAACCTCGCGACCGCCTTCTCCGCGTCCGCCTTGCTCACGTTCTCGAGCACCGGCTTCGGCGCGGCGTCGACGAGGTCCTTGGCCTCCTTGAGGCCGAGCTGGGTCAGCTCGCGGACGGCCTTGATCACGTTGATCTTGCTGTCGCCCACTGCGGCGAGGTTGACGGTGAACTCCGTCTGCTCCTCTTCCGCTGCGGCGCCGTCAGCCGAGCCACCCGCGGCGGGCGCCGCTGCCACCGCGACAGGGGCCGCGGCCTTGATGCCGAACTCGTCCTCGATGGCCTTGACGGCCTCGACCACGTCGAGGATGGTCCAGTCCTTCAACGCCTCTACGAAATCCTTTGGGGTGATCTTCGTTGCCATGTCTGCTTACGCTGCCTCCAGTTTGGTTTTGTATGCGTTCAGCACTCCGATGAGCTGCTGCACAGGGGTTTGCATGATTCCGACGAGCTGGGCGACGGGAGACTGAAGCGTGCCCAACAGCTGGGCAAGCAAGACGTCGCGCGAAGGCAGATCCGCCAGCTGCTTGATCTGGTCCCGATTGAAGACGCGACCTTCCACGACGCCGCCCACGACCTCGAGCTTCAGGCGGGTCGTGCGGATGAACTCGTTGATGAGCCGCGGCGGAAGGCTCAGGTCGTCGTAGCCGAACGCGATCGCCACGGGCCCCTGCAGCTCGGACTCGAGATCCTTGTAGCCGGCCGCGTCGGCGGCTCGCCGCGCGAGCGTGTTCTTCACGACGCGGTACTCGACGTTCCCGGTGCGAAGCTTTCCCCGCAGGTCCTGCATCTGTTTGACGGTCAGCCCTCGGTAGTCGGTGAGCACCGCCACCTTGGCCTTCTTCAGCTTCTCGGTCAGAAGCTCGACCTGCTCCGCCTTCTGTTCTTTCCTGGCCTTTGGCAAAAGAAAAATCCTCCCTGCCCACACTTCGAGGCAGGAAGGATCACTCGTCCTTCACATCTGATTACCTCGGTAGGAAATTAAGCTCGCGTCTCGCGAGCACCTACGGTCTAGGGCAGAAACGAGATTATACGGAGTTCATCTTTAGCCAAAAGGTTGAGCCGGACTAGCTCGACGTGTGGAGCTTCGCGGCTTCCTTCACATCCACCGGGACCGACGGTCCCTGCGTGGCGGCGAGATAGAACGTGCGCAGGTACTGACCCTTGGAGGTCGACGGCTTGTTGCGGATCAAGGCATCGACCAGCGCGGTCAAGTTCTGGTGCAGCTGGCTGCGATCGAACGACACCTTGCCGATGGGTGCGTGCACGATGCCGAACTTGTCGGTGCGGAACTCGACCTTGCCGCCCTTTACCTCGCGCACCGCGCGGGCAACGTCCTGTGTCACGGTGCCCGACTTCGGGTTCGGCATCAACCCGCGCGGGCCGAGAATCTTGCCGAGCGGACCCACACGTGACATAAGGTCCGGCGTCGCGACCGCGGCGTCGAAATCGGTCCAGCCCTCCGACACCTTCTTGACGAGATCCTCGCCGCCCACGAAGTCTGCGCCCGCCTCCTGGGCCTCGCGAGCTTTGTCGCCGACTGCGAAGACGGCGACCCGGACCTTCTTGCCGGTGCCGTTGGGAAGGACGACGGACCCGCGCACCATCTGCTCGGCGTGGCGGGGGTCGACACCCAGGCGGATGTGCGCCTCGACCGTGGCGTCGAACTTCGAGATCGACGTTTCCTTCGCCAGCGCAACAGCCTCTTCGGGGTTCAGCCCGCCGTTGCCGTTGGCGGCAATGGCAGCCTCGACCTTCTTGGCCGCTTCGATGTACTTCTTGCCGTGCCGCTTGCTCATGGCTCTACTCGATAACCTCGAGGCCCATCGACCGCGCAGTGCCCTCGATCATCTTCATCGCCGCCTCGGTCTCGAACGCGTTGAGGTCCTTGCGCTTGGTCTCGACGATGGTCCGGATCTGCTGCTTGGTGACGCGGCCGATCTTCTCGCGGTTCGGCTTCGGCGAACCTTTGTCGACGCCGGCGGCGCGCTTCAGCAGATTCACGGTCGGCGGCGTCTTGAGCACGAACGTGAACGAGCGGTCCTCGAAGATCGTGATCTCGGCAGGGACGACATCACCGGCCTGCGCAGCGGTGCGCTCGTTGTAGGCCTTGGTGAACTCCATGATGTTGATTCCGTGCGGGCCCAGCGCGGTGCCCACCGGCGGCGCAGGCGTGGCGCGCCCAGCCTGAAGCTCGAGCTTCAAGATCGCGCGGACTTTCTTCTTGCCCATTGGGACTTAATGGACCTTTTCGACCTGCAGCAGGTCCAGCTCGACCGGAGTCTCACGGCCGAACATGTTGACCAGCACCTTGAGCTTGCCCTTTTCCGGGTTGATCTCATCGACCTTGCCGTGGAAGTCCGTGAACGGCCCATCGACGACGCGCACCGACTCTCCGACCTGGAACTCGACACGGATCTTGGGCGCTTCCTGCTTCATCTGCTTCTGGATCGCCCGCACCTCTTTTTCCTGAAGAGGCACCGGGCTGTTGGCCGAGCCGACGAAGCTGGTCACGCCCGGGGTGTTGCGAACCACGAACCACGAGTCGTTCGACATCACCATGCGGACAAGGATGTAGCCGGGGAAGATTCGCTTCTGGACGTGCCGGCGCTTGCCGTCCTTGATCTCGATCTCGTCCTCCATGGGGACGAGCACCTGCAGGATCTTGTCCTGCATGTCCATCGACTCGATCCTCTTCTCGAGGTTCTTCTTGACCTTCTCTTCGTGCCCGGAGTAGGCGTGGACCACGTACCACTGCGCTTCCGGCTCGGGCGAACTCCTTTCCACTGCCATCAGTGCGCCGTCCCGTTGTAGACGAACCGTCGGGCGATCTCGCCCAGCAGGTAGTCGGTGCCGCCGATGAAGATGCCGAGCACGATGACCGTGAAGATCACAACCAGCGTGTATCGGTACAGCTCACCCCATGTCGGCCACACGACCTTGCGGAGCTCGTCGAAAACCTCGCGCAGAAAACGCCCGGCTCCACCCTCGGATTGGGCCTCGGTGCGCTTCTTGGCGGTAACGGCCATTGCTAGGTTCGGCCTCCGGTGAAGCGGCGAGAGAATCGCTGTCCAGGTGCGCCAGATCCTAGACGCCGACGAGCACCGGAGCGAACCCACCGTGGTGCGTGAGCGAGGAGCGCAGGAGGCAACAACGGAGATGGCGCGCCGGGGCGCCGAGGCTCCGTCGCTTCCACCGGGGGTCGAACCTTCACTTGGTCTCCTTGTGCGCGGTGTGCTTGTGGCACCACCGGCAGTATTTGCTTAGCTCCAGGCGGTCTGGGTCATTCTTCTTGTTCTTCACGGTGGTGTAGTTGCGGCGCTTACAGACGCCGCAGGCGAGGGTGATGATGTCTTCCATAGTTGGCTCTTTGGTTGGGGGGCTGAAAATAAAAAAGCCTAGGTTTCCCAGGCGGTGTCAATAGTACCAGAGGAATCGCCGAAGCCTGTTACGGCAGCAAAGTCCGCGTCAGAGTCGCCGCGAGCCAGTCACGATACCGCTCCTGCGTCCACCCCCGCCCCACCCTGAGCAGCCCGTGAACCTCCGGGCTTGCGACCGCCCAGGCGATCGTGGCCGCATCCGCCTCGCTCATGCCGTCGCGCAAGGGCCCGTTGGCGGTCAGCCAGGAGGCCAGCTGGCGCATGTTGTCGTAGCGCCCTTCTTGCATCCGGCTTCGAAGGGCGGCGATGTCCGGGTCGACGGCAGCGGCCCCGCGCATTATGTCGTCGACCGGCCGGGCCCGTTCGAGAATCCCGGTCACGTCCTCGGCAAATCGCGCGACCTGGCGCGCCTGGCTCCGGTCCACCTTGACCGCCTGGGGACCCTCGCGATCCAGTACGCCGATCGGCAATTCGTCGCCTGCGACCCTCACATCAAGGAGGGCGTGGAGCACCCCCTGCTTGTTGCGGAAGGTTGCATAGACGGTGTCGGTGGCCACGCCGGCTCCGCTCGCGATCGCCCCCATGGTTGCATTCGCAAAGCCGCGATCTGCGAACAGCTTCTGGGCCGCATCCAGGATGCGAGCCCGCGTCTGCCGAGCTTGCTCCTGGCGTAGTACCGAGTCGTAGCGGCGCCGCTGTCCCTTGACATTGGCCACCGTTTCATCCTACCATGTCACTAGTCATCCGAGTATTCCTCGGATGAATTGAAGGAGGGACGTCATGACGACCGCAATCAACGAGGCGAACTACCGCCGCTTGATCGAGGAGGGCTTCAACCAGGGCAACCTCGAGGTCGCCGACGAGCTCATCGCCGACGGCGCGCTGGAGCACCAGCGCGGGGTCCGCGGGGATGGACCCGAAGCCGCCAAGAGCACCATCCGTTACCTGCGGACTGCATTCCCCGATTTCAAGATCACCATCGAGGATGTCGTTGCGGTCGGTGACAAGGTATGGGCCCGCCAGCGCGGCGGCGGCACCAACCTGGGGACCTTCGCGGGGCGCCCTGCCACAGGCAAAAAGGCCTTCATCGAGGTCATCGATGTCTGCCGGTTCGAGGACGGCAAGATGGTCGAGCACTGGGGCGTTCCCGACCAGCTGGGCATGATGGTTGCGCTCGGCCTGATTCAATAACGATGTGGCGGGGTCAACCGTCGTCGTGCTTCACGGCGACCAGACGGGCGAGGAGCTGCTTGAGGAGGCCGTCCGGCTGCTGGACGCGGACGTCATCGGCTTCAAGGTCGAACGGCTCGACTTCGACCTCTCGCTCGAGCGGCGCCGCGAAACCCGGAACCAGGTCGTCCTGGATGCCGCCAGCGCGCTTCGCGAATACGGGTACGGCCTGAAGGCGGCGACCATAACCCCCGAGGGAGCCGGCGACGTCGGGAGCCCGAACGCGATCCTGCGCAAGCAGATCGACGGGAAGGTGATCGTCCGCACGGGCCGCCGGATCCCGGGAGTGCGCCCGCTCGCCGGGGTGCACGCGCCTATCTCCGTCATCCGGATGGCGGTCGACGACGCCTACGGCGCCAAGGAGTGGCGCGAGGGCCACGGCCTGGACGAGTGGGCCTATCGAACGGAGAAGATCAGCCGTCGCACCTGCCGGATCGTGGCCGAGTATGCCTTCACCCACGCCAAGCGCATCGAGGCCAAGGTCTTCGGGGGTCCCAAGTACACCGTCAGCCCCGTCTATGAAGGCATGTTCAAAGAGGAGCTCGACGCCGCCGCCGAGCGTCACCCGGACGTCCGCTATGAGCCCCAGCTGATCGACGCCACCTACGCCCTGCTGCTCGTGACCACCGGCGAGTCCCTGGTCATCCCCGCGCTCAATCGCGACGGCGACACGCTCTCCGACCTCGTGATGCAGATGTTCGGCACCATCGCGAGCGCCGAGTCCGTGCTGCTCGCCTTCGACGACGAAGGCAAGGTCACGGTGGCTATGACCGAGGCGCCCCACGGCACCGCCCCCTCCCTGCAGGGCAAGAACGTCGCCAACCCGATGGCGATGATCCTGGCCGTCGCGTCGCTTCTCGGCTACATGAAAGGAGAGCTCGCCCACCGCGCCTCGCGATCCATCTACGAGGCGGCGTTGGAAACGGTGTCGGACGGCATCAGGACAGCAGACCTCGGCGGTCAGGCCTCCACGACCGAGTTCGCCGACGAGTTGATCCGTCGCGTCCGTACCAAGATCGACGTCTGGAGCGCGTTAGCTGACGTAGAGAGGTAAAGTCCCCTCTCCCCCTCGGGGAGAGGGCTGTGGAGAGGGGCGTGAACTTGGCAATCAGGTACCTGGCGCTTGGTGACTCCTACACCATTGGCACTGGCGCGTCCAATGATGCTCACAACTTCCCCTCCATATTGGCCGGCCTCCTGTCCAAGGCAACGCGCAAACAGGTGGCGCTCGCCAACCCCGCGGTCAACGGGTACACGACGCTGGACCTGATCGCCAAGGAGCTGAACTACCTCGACGGCAAACCCGACGTCGTGACGGTGCTGATCGGCGTGAACGATCTGGTCCAGAACCGCTCGGTCGAGGAGTACAGAGCGTCTCTACGGCAGATCTACGAGCGCATTGGTGGGCTCGGCCTGCCCGCCGGGCGGGTGGCGGCCATCTCGATACCCAACTGGTCGGTTGTGCCCGCCGCTGCCCAGTACGGCGAGGCCCAGCTCATCAAAGCCGTCACGAACGACTACAACACCGCGGCGAAGGAAGAGGCGCTCGACCGAGGCTTCGTCTGGGTCGACATCACGGGCGTGAGCACCTACCGGCTCGGCGCTCCGGGCTGGATCGCCGGCGACCAGCTACACCCGGGCGACGTCCAGTACGAGGCATGGGCCGAGGTCATCTGGGATCGCGTACGCGATGCGTGGGCCGGGACTTAAGGAGAAAAGCTCTACCACGGGAGAGTGAGCAGAGCTCTCCCACGCCACCGGCGGCGGCTTTCCGCTCGTCACCTAGACCTTGATGCGCTTGAACGACTCGGCGTACCCGTAGCCGTTCTTCTTCCCCACCTCTCGGTGACGCTTGCGGATCCACTTTTCGAAGTCCCATTCAAGACCCGGCTTGGCGACCTGGCTCTTGTGCTTCTTGATCGCTTCGAGCTTCAGGTCGAGTGTCGGAGTGATGTCGACCAGGTAGTCGCCAGACGTCCAGTAAGGAATCCAGACCTCTTTGACGATGTGTGGCTCAAACCCCTCTTTAAGCAGACTTCGGAAAGCGCGCGGGTTGCGCGAATCCGGGTAGACGGCGGCCATAGTCGCCTCGCCCACTGCGAGGTGATCGGGGTGAGAAGCGCCCATGGGCGCATCGATCGCCCGACCGGGCAGGTGGGTGATCACGAGGTCCGGCTTGTACTTGCGGATCATGCGCACAATGTCGTGGCGAAGTTTCAGGTTGGGCGCGAGGTGGCCGTCTTTGTAACCGAGGAACTCCACCTTCTTGACGCCCAGGACCTTCGCGGCCGCGCGCTGCTCTTTCTCGCGGATCGCGACCAACTCTGAATCTTTCTGCCTGGGATCCTCTCCTCCCTGTGAACCGTCGGTGACGATGACGTAGGTGACCTTCGCGCCATCCTTCGCCAGCTTGGCGACCGCGCCGCCTGAGCCGAACTCGGGGTCGTCGGGATGCGCTGACACGACTAGCACCCGATCGAACTTTGGCGCCTTGCCGTTACTGCTCGCGGAGCGAGCTCGAGTGACCTTCTTCTTTTTCGCCACGTGCTTCAGATTAGTGAAATCAGCGGCGCGACTTGGTGACCGCGACGAGTGATGAAAGCGGGATCGCGGGTTGGATGGGCCGCCACAGCACCTCGAGCTGCTCGAGGCTTGGGCGCGAGCGCGAACCGATCACGCGCCCTCCGTAGGCTGCAGCTGTCCGGCCTCCGCCGCCGGCGACCGCTTTCGTCAGCGCGGTGGACAGGTCGTCCTCGATGTGCCGCGGCCGCGCCAGAAGCGCGCACTGGTTCGCGCTGAGCCGCCCCGACCGCGGTGATGTAGCGGTGCACCCGGGCGCCCAGCGATCGCGGATTGGTGACGGGGATTGCCGACGCGAAAGCTGCATACGCGGCCGCGAACTTGAGCGGGACCAGGTGCTGGCGCCTAACCAGCGCCGAAGCGGCGTGCCACGCCGCGACGGCCTCGTTGTCCGAGCGACCCTCGAGAAAGTCTGTCAGCGCGGCGCCGGTGTTGACCAGCGGCCCGACCACATCTTCGTTGATGTTTGGGATAGATCCGGCGACCTTGTCCCAATCGCCGGTGGTCAGCGTCGCGACGACCTTCGCGAAACCGCCGGCGT
>VBHX01000165.1 GCA_005879945.1 Chloroflexota bacterium
GACGAGCTCGCGGGAGCTCTTTTTTCGACCGCAGCGAAGGTCGGCGGAAGGCCCGCGGACGTTTTCCGCTTGGGCTGAATTACTCCACCTGTCTGGGTTATTGAACCTCCCCACCCGCCGGGGCCCTTCGGGCAGCGGCGACCTAATAGGACCTGAGCGTCCACGATGTTGGGCGTGTCCGAGTCGCTGGCGGTGAGCACTTGCCGACCTGGGCCCGCGAGCCCTGAGGGGAGACTGTGCCGCCGCCCGTCGACGAGGAGTTTGACGACTGGTGGGATGACGGGCAAGAGCCCTGCTATTAGGTTGTCGCGACACTCCTCCGACTCGGTGGTCGTGCAAACAGGGAGGTGGCGATGGTCTTTCTAGGAGTCGACTGGGCGGAGGAGCATCACGACGCCTGGCTTGAGAACGAGCAGGGCGAGATGTTGGGCAAGGCTCGGATAGGCAATGACGTGGGAGGCGTGCGCCAGCTGCATGAGCTAGTGGCGGAGCACGCTGACGATCCCAGCCAGGTCGTGGTCGGTATCGAAACCGACCGTGGCCTATTGGTAGCTGCCCTGGTCGGCGCCGGGTATCAGATTTATGCCGTCAATCCCTTGTCAGTCAGTCGCTATCGCGAGCGCCACCGGACCTCGGGCGCCAAGTCGGATCGGGCCGACGCCAAACTGCTGGCCGACTTGGTCCGCACCGATCGCCACAACCATCGACCGTTGGCCGGCGACTCGGATCTGTCGGAAGCCATCAAGGTCTTGGCCCGCGAGCACCAAGATCTGGTGTGGACGCGCAAGCGCTTCATCAACCGCTTGCGGAGCGCGCTGCGCGAGTTCTATCCAGCCGCCCTTGAAGCCTTCGAAACTGATCTGGGAGGCCTCGATGCCCTCGCTGTCTTGGAGCGAGCGCCGACGCCTTGGCAGGGCCGCCAACTATCGCAGGCCAAGATCGTGTCCGCGCTCCGCAAGGCAGGACGGCAACGCTATCTCGAACACAAGGCGGCGGAGATCCAGCGCGCTCTGCGTAGCGAGCAGTTACAAGCTCCGTCTCAGCTGCAAGCTGCCATGGCCACCGTGGTCAGCAGCTGCGTGGCGATGATCAAGTCTCTCAACCTGCAGCTCGAGCAGGTGGCTGCAGAAATGACCGCGAGTTTTAAAGGACACCCGGACGCCGAGATCTACCTCAGTCTGCCTGGACTCGGTGTTGTCCTCAGCGCCCGGGTTCTAGGCGAGTTCGGTGATGACCGAGCTCGTTTCGCAGATGCTAAAGCGCGCAAGGCTTACGCGGGGACGGCGCCGGTCACCCAAGCCTCGGGGAGCAAAAAGATCGTCTTGGCTCGATTTGCCCGCAACCGCCGGCTGGCCGACGCCTGCTACTGGTGGGCCTTCTCGAGCCTCACCTGTTCACCAGGTGCCAACCACTATTACCGCGCGCTCCGAACGCGCGGCAAGACACATCATCAAGCCCTGCGCGGCTTGGCCAACCGCCTCGTCGGCATCCTCCACGCTTGCTTAGCCGCGAGCCAGACCTACTCGGAGTCGGTCGCCTGGCCACAGCCTCAGGACATTGCCGCTTGACATTTACAGCCGTGGGATGTCTCCCCGCGGGGCGGGGAGGAGAACTTAGGGCCGCTGCGCGGCCGGACCTCCCCGCGGGGCGGGGAGGAGAATGCTAGGCGGTGCGGCCGTTGATCCGGTCCCAGTGCGACTGGCACTCGACGCAGCGAGTGGCCGCCGGCTGGAACTTGAGCCTCGCCGCTGGTATCCGGTGGCCGCAGCTCTCGCAGACACCGTAGGCGCCTTCGCGCACCCGCTCGAGCGCCCGTTCGACCTGCACGCGGTTCTCGTCCAGGAGGTGGACCAGGATGTCGGTGGTCTCGCGGTCGGAGAGGGCCTGGGCCAGATCTGTGTCTTCAGGGATCGACGTGATGACGCCACCGACGACTTCGGCCAGGGGCCTGTGGAGCCCGGCCTCCTCGCCACAGGCGTTCGCCAGCGCCTCGAGCGAGCGGCGGCTCGCTTCGAGCATCTCCTCGGGTGCGTTGTCAGGTCGTCTGCGAGTCGCCATCGCTAAAACCCCCCTTCCAACAGAAATACCGCACCAGGCTACGTTCGGATTCGTTCACACAACGCGGAGGATGAACCGCGTACCCGGTCGCTCACAATTAGTCGCCCGTGACCAGGACCAAGCCCATGTTCGCAGCCGTGGCCTTCATGGCCATGGCAATCGCCGCGTGCCAGCCAGGCACGAACACTCACCCCGTGCCAAGCGTAGCTCAGATCGGATCCGATCTCAATTGCCCAAAGGGCGATCATGGGTTCGAGGATTCCCAGGTCGGCTGGGGGTTCTGCTATCCGGCGTCCTGGAAGTACAACGAGCGGCCCCAGGCCAGCACCAACCCGCCCGGCCTGGACCTCACCTTCGACATCACCGACATCCCCTGTGCCAGCCCGCCGCCGGGCACCGCTTCTGCCCGCCCGATATGCTCGCCGAACGCAGGGCTGTTCGCGTTCATGATCATCTCGACGTATGAGCGGGGGAGCTCCGACTCGCTCGCGTCATGGCTCCAGGCCAACACGGCCTCGCCGTCGCCCTCGCCGCCGGCGCTACAGCCGATCACATGGGGCAACTCGACCCAAGCGGCCAGGCTCGCAGACGGCCGTCGAATCGCGTTGACCCAGCACCACGTCGTGATCCTCGACCTGCGCTCAGGGCAGGGTCACCTCGACCTGGAGACCGAGATGTCCGCGCGGTTGGGTACGTGGAAGTTCAGCTACTAGCGCTTTACGGTCGTTTGAACAGGGTCTGCATCTTGATCGCCAGACCCATGTCTCCCTTGATCTTCAGCTTGCCTTGCATGAAGGCGGAGGTCCCGTCCATCGTGCCGGTCATGATCTTCACCCAGTCGCCGGAGTCGGCCTGAAGGGTCAGGTTCGGCGTCTCGGGCGCCTCGCCCTTGCCGGATTCGGCGGCGCCGTCGTGGATCTTCACCCACCACTTGCCGGCGTTTGCGCCGCTCAACTCGAAGACGATGGTGGCCTTGGTGCTGCCCGCCTTCTCGGGAATGATGTACTTGGGCAGGGCCTCAACGATCTCATCTGGGGAAAGCTGGACTTCAGACATGCGCTCCTCCTGAGCAAAAGCAGCAGCCGATGCGACCAGTTTAGGTCAGAGACAATGCCGCAATGGTGAATGAGCTCGCGTTGAGCGAGGTCGCGGGCGGGGTGTTCGAGCTTCGCCTGCCCATCCCATTCGAGGATCACCTCGTCAACGTTTTCCTGTTCGCGGACGGGGACGATGTCGACCTGCTCGACTGCGGCATGAACTCTGACGAGTCCGTGCAGGCGATCCACGCCGCCGTGTCGCAGGTCGGCGCGAAACGGATCCGGCGGCTGGTCGTGACCCACATCCATCCCGACCACTACGGCGCAGCGGGTGTACTCGCCGGCGACGGAGGCGCCGACCTCTACCTGCACCGGCTCGAGATCCCGCTCGTCAACCCTCGCTACGTCGAGCTCGAGCACCTGGTCAAAGAGGTCCACAAATACCTGCTCGTCAACGGCGTTCCCGCCGGCGAAGCAGAGGTCCTGAGCAACTCGCAGCGCGCGCTCAGCGAGGTGGTGAAACCGGCGGACGCGGCCGCGCAGCTCGATGGCGCGGAAACCCTCGACATGGGCCGGCGGCAGCTTCGTGTGGAGTGGACGCCAGGACACTCGCCTGGTCACATCTGCCTTTACGACGCCAGCGAAAAGCTGCTGTTCGCCGGGGACCATATGCTGCCGGAGCTGTCGCCGAACATCGGCCTCCATCCGCAGAGCACGCCCGATCCGCTGCACGAATACCTCGACGGGCTCAAGCGCCTCGCGGCGTACGAACCGAACAAGATCCTGCCCGCGCATGGGCGGCCGTTCAGCGACGCCGCCGGTCGAGTCTCGACGCTCGCCGCGCACCATCGCCGCCGGCTGGACCAGATCCTCGAGATCGTGAGCGGCGGGGAGATGAGCGCGTGGGAGGTTGCGCTGGAGCTTTGGGGTCCGCGCGAGAACCTATACGAGAAGCGGCTTGCGCTCCAGGAGGGGCTCGCGCACCTTCAAGCGCTGGCGGTCGAGGGTCGTCTGGAGAAGCTCGTCAGGCCGGACGCTGTGCGCTGGCGGCCGCCTGCGCAGCGGGCTTGATCCCGAGCGGGAAGAGGTCCGCCGGATAGCATCCGACGCCGACCACGCCCGGTCCCGCATGCGCGCCGACCACGGGTCCCAGCGGCTGGATCATCAGGGTGTCGGCGATCGGCTCCAGCGCGCTGCCAACGCGCTCGGCGTCGGCCTGCGCGTCGGCGTGCCCGACGATGAGGCACAGTCCCTTGCCGCGGTCGACCTCACGGGTCAGCTCGATGACGCGATTCAGGGCGCGGTCGAAGGTGCGCACGCGCTCGAGCGGCGTCACGAGACCGTCGCGGATGCAGAGCACGGGCTTGACCCGCAGCACCGAGCCGAGCAGCGCGCTTGCGCGACCGATGCGCCCGCCGCGCCTGAGAAACTCCAGCGTCGCGACTGAGAAATATGTGTGGAAGTTCGGTTTCATCTCCACGATCCGGCTCTCGACCGCAGCCGCGTCGAGTCCCTGCTGCGCAAGCGAGGAGGCCACGAGCACGAGGAGGCCCAATGACATCGACACGACCTCCGAGTCGATCACGTGCACGCGTTTCGG
Organism: Chloroflexota bacterium; assembly: GCA_005879945.1. Classification (GTDB taxonomy): domain Bacteria; phylum Chloroflexota; class Dormibacteria; order Dormibacterales; family Dormibacteraceae; genus UBA10449. The sequence goes on from VBHX01000165.1 coordinate 4,696, forward strand.
GTCGGTCATGTCGGCCGCCTGGCGCGCCGAGGCCAGCGTGCCGCTGAGCTTCTCGGAGATGTGAATCGAAACAACTGCCTCGTGTTCTTTGAGCAACGCCGTGTACATCTCGGCGAAGCGCCCGGGCGACGGCTGCGAGGTTGTCGGATGCGTCGTTGCGGACGGGAGCTTTCGGTAGAACTCGGCGGGCGTGATGTCGACGCCGTCCAGCAGTGAACGGCCGTCGAAATGGAGGGTCAGCGGAACCAAAGTGATCGACCGCGCCGCGGCGAGATCGGGCGGCAGGTCGGCGGTCGAGTCCGTGACTATGGCGACGCGCGAGGCGCTCAACTGAAGTGGTCTTCCTCCATGTGCCTCTGGTGGTGGAAGAGCCGGCGCTCCAACGGCCGGATGGCGACCAGGGTCACGAGTACCAGCACGGTCGTGAAGACTGCAATCGCGACATATCCGAAGCCGACCACCATCCCAACCGCCGCGACCACCCAGATCGTCGCCGCGGTGGTCAGGCCCCGGACATCGGTGCCGTGCCGCAGGATTGCGCCGGCGCCGAGGAAGCCGACTCCGGTGACGATCTGTGCCGCGATGCGAGTGGGATCTGTGCGACTGCCGAAGATCGGTTCGAGGGCGATCGCGGTGAACAGGCATGATCCGACTCCGACCAGGGCCATCGTCCGGATCCCCGCCGGGTGACCGTGCCACTCGCGCTCGGTACCGATCGCGATGGCAAGAATGAGGGTGACGACGATGCGAAGGGCGAAATCCAGATCGCCGCTGAGAGGCAGCGGCGTTAGCCCCGGCCCGGGCGCCCGCCGGGTTCGTCCTTGGCCCTGGGCTCGTCGGGGAGCTCCGGCAGGTCAAGGCTGTTGACGAAGTCGCGGAACACAGCGAGGCGCTCGTCGTCGATCGGCGTCTCGGTCTTGTCCTTGTCGTTGGCGGCTTCGTCGGCTTCGGGAATGATCCCGGCCGCGTCCATCACCTCGGTGGCGACGAAGATCGGGCACTCCATGCGCACCGCGAGCGCGATCGCGTCTGAGGGCCGTGCGTCGAAGTCGAGGTCGCGCCCGTTCTGCTTGACGTACAGGCGCGCGTAGAAGACCTGGTCGGCAAGCCTGGTGACGACGATGCGCTTCACGCTGACGCCAAGATCGCCGAACGCTGTCGCCATGAGGTCGTGGGTGAGAGGGCGCCCGAGGGGGTTGCCGGAGATCTTTGTCGCGATCGCCTGGGCCTCGAATGACCCGATCCAGATAGGGAGGTAGCGGTCCGCCTCCTTCTCCTTCAGGATCACAAGGTGCTGGGCGGTCGGCATGTGGATCCGGATGCTGTCGACCGAGACCTCGATGAGGTTTTTCATCCTCGGGCCCATTCTACCCCGGGGGCATCTTGCTACCCCCCGTTTGAGATCACGCGCCGGGGTTGACACGGAGTTCGTCCGTAGAATCCAAACGTGGCGAAGGGGAAGCGCGGGCGGCTTGTTCTGATCGACGCCCACAGCCTCATCTACAGGGCGTTTTTCGCGCTGCCGCCGATGAGCACCTCGGACGGGCAGGTGACGAATGCCGTCTATGGGTTTACATCCATGCTGGCCATCGTGCTGGCCTCGCGGCCGGAGTTCGCGGCGGCCGCGTTCGACCTGCCCGCCCCCACCTTTCGGTCGAAGGAGTACGAGGAGTACAAGGCCGGCCGGCGCGCCATGCCGGACGACCTGCGTCCGCAGATCGAGAAGGTGCGCGAGGTCCTCGAGGCGTTCACGATCCCGATCTACGGCGTCGAGGGCTACGAGGCGGACGACGTCATCGGCACGCTCGCGCGTATAGGCGAGGAGCGCGGTCATGCGGTCACGATCGTGTCGGGCGACCTCGACTGCCTGCAGCTGGTGACCGAATCCGTCGAGGCCCTCGTGCCGCGCCGCGGAATCACCGACACCTTTGTATATGGACCCGACCAGGTCCGCCAGCGCTACGGCTTCGAGCCGCCGCAGCTGATCGACTTCAAAGCCCTGCGCGGCGACACCTCCGACAACATCCCTGGCGTGCCTGGCGTCGGCGACAAGACCGCGGCCAAGTTGGTGCAGGACTTCGGCAGCGTCGAAGCCATCCTCGAGCGGGTCGATGAGCTGCCTGAGGGCAGGCTCAAGAAGTCGCTGAAGGAGCACGCCGACAAGGTCCACCTGGGCAAGCGCATGGTCACGATCGTCCGCGACGTCCCCGTCGACCTCGACCTGGAGCGCTCGCGATGGACGCGCTACGACTACGACAAGGTGCGCACGGTGTTCGACCGCCTCGAGTTCCGCCAGCTGCTGAGCCGCTTCCCGCCGCCGGACCAGGTGCCGGTGCAGCCGACGCTAACCTTCGAGCCCGCGCCGCGCTCGGGTGGCGTGAAGATCGTCGATGACGCGGCTGAAGCGGCGAGCCTCGTTGCCGGTGCGACGGATGTTGGCGTGTTCTCTTTCACCGAGACGGCGGGTCGGGGCGCACGCACTTGTGGTCTGGGTGTCGCCACCGGGCGTGACACTTTCTACGTCACGCGCGCGGACGCGATGGACGCGGTCGCCAGCGAGCTCACCGAGGGCAAGCCGATCAGCGGCCACGACGCCAAGGAAACGGAGCTCTCGCTGCGCGCGCTTGGTGGTGGGACGCGCGAGTGGGCCTTCAGCACGTTCCTCGCCGCGTACCTGCTCGGTGCCGGGTCGCGCGATCCGCGGCTGGAAGACCTGGCGCGCGAGTTTCTCGACGTGACGCTGGTGAGCACCGAGCAGCTGCTCGGTACCGGCCGCAGCGCGCGCAAGCCTGCCGAGGTGGCGGTCGAGGAGGCCGCCGAATTTGCGGCGCGCCGTGCCGAGGCGATCCTCAACCTGCGGCCTCGCCTCGAGGCCGAGATGCGCAATCTCGGCGTCGACTACCTCTTCCATGAGATCGAGCTGCCGCTGTCGGGCGTCCTCGCCGACATGGAGTCGGAGGGAGTCGCCATCGACGTGCCATATCTCAAGCAGATGCAGGAGGAGCTGGGCGCACAGCTGGCGGCGATCGAGTCGGAGGTCGAGCAGGTCGCAGGCCAGAAGTTCAACCTGAGCGCCCCGCAGCAGCTTGCGAAGGTGCTGTTCGAGGACCTGCGCCTGCCGGTGGGCAAGCGCACCAAGACCGGCTACTCGACGGACGCGGACACTCTGGAGGCGCTGCGCGAGAAGCACCCGATCATCGGATTGATCCTCGAGCACCGCCAGCTCTCCAAGCTCAAGTCGACGTACGTCGACGCCCTGCCGCAGCTGGTCGATCCCCTGACCGGCCGCGTGCACACGTCGTTCGGGCAGGCGAGCACCGCGACCGGCCGGCTGTCGTCATCCAATCCCAACCTCATGAACATTCCCATTCGCACGGAGCTCGGCCAGCGCATCAGGAGAGCATTCAAGGCGAGCCGGCCCGGACACGTGATGGTGTCCGCCGATTACGCGCAGATAGAGCTGCGCATCGCCGCGCACCTCAGCGGCGACCCCGAGCTGCTCGGTGCCTTCCAGGCTGGGCAGGACATCCACACCGCCACTGCGGCGGCCGTGTTCAAGATTCCCATCGAGTCGGTCGACTCCAACCAGCGGCGGCTGGCGAAGATCGCGAACTTCGGGTCGATCTACGGACAGGGCGAGTACGGGCTCTCGCAGCAGCTCGGCATCACGGGCGACGTCGCGCGCGAGTTTCTCGGCCAGTACTGGTCTACGTATTCGCGGCTGCGCGAGTATCTCGATGAGGTGCGCAAGAAGGCGCGTGAAGAGGGTTTCGTTGTGAGCGCCACCGGCCGCCGGCGAGCGATCCCCGACCTGCGCTCACCGAACTTCCAGCTGCGGTCTGCGGCCGAACGCATGGCCATCAATTTTCCGATGCAATCGCTGGCGGCCGACATCATCAAGATCGCGATGGTGCGATTGCAGCGGGAGATCGAGGCAGATCACATCGAGGGACGCATGCTGCTCCAGGTGCACGACGAATTGCTCTTCGAGGTTCCCGAGGGCGAGGTCGATCGGTTCGCGGAGACGGTGCCGCGGATCATGACCGGCGCTTACGAGCTCGAGACGGGCATCGAGGTCGAGGCGAAGGTCGGGCCGAACTGGGCGGACATGAAGAAGCTCGCGGTGGTTCGCGTTTGATGAAAGTCGAGCTCCCCACACCGCCGCTACGCGGCGGAGCTCCCCGCGGGGCGGGGAGCAATTGGTGCGGCGGAGCTCCCCGCGGGGCGGGGAGCAATTAATGCCGGAACTCCCCGAAGTTGAGACCATTATCGCTGACTTGCGGCCGCATCTCGTCGGACGCACGATCCTGCACTGCGAGCTGCGGTTTCCCTCGATCGTCCGTCACCCAGAGCCCGAGGCGTTCATTGACGCCATTACCGGACAGCAGATCGAGGCGGTCGGCAGGCGCGGAAAGTTCATCCTGATCGCGCTCGGTGCGGGACGTCTTCTTGTCGTTCACCTGGGCATGAGCGGGCAGTTGCGCCTTGTCGACCCGTCGACGGAGATCGCGAGCCACACTCACGCGATCCTCGACCTGGACGACGGCCATCAGCTCCGGTACCGCGACCCTCGCCGGTTCGGGCGGCTCTTGCTCGGCACCGAGGATGAGTTGCTCATATCGGGCACGCTGCCCAAGCTCGGGCCCGAGCCGATCGATCCTACATTCGACGCCGACGAGCTCTTCAAGCGCCTGCGCCGCCGCCGCGCCCCGCTCAAGGCGGTCCTTCTGGACCAGACCACCCTCGCTGGCGTCGGCAACATCTATGCGGACGAATCGCTGTATCGCGCGAAGCTGCGCCCGGACCGCGCGGCGGGCGGCCTGAGCCGCAAGTCGGTGCGCCGGCTGCATGAGTCATTGCGTGAGTCAATCGAGCTCGCGATTCGCAACCGCGGGAGCTCAGTCGATACGTATCGCGACGCGTGGGGTGAGACGGGCAACCAGCAGGAGACTCTTCTCGTCTACGGGCGCGCGGGCCAGCCGTGCTTTACCTGCGGCCGTCCGCTGTCGATCATCCACATCGCGGGACGCACCACAGTTTTCTGCCGCCGTTGCCAGCGTTAGAGCTTTTTCATTGCAGGCGCTAAGGGCGCGGCTCGTCGCCGCTGCCGCGCTTGCGCTCGCATTCGTGGCGCTGACGATGACCATCGCGGCGGGGATGCTGGACGGTCTGGACAAGCAGGTGCTGCAGGGAATGGAGGGCTTGTGGAGCGAGCCGCTGCATCCGCTGTTCCAGGCGGTCGCGGAATTCGGCGGTCTCGAGCTCACAACCATTCTGATGATCGGGCTCGTCGTCTATCTGCTGCGCGCCGGCTTCGGATCCGACGCCTGGGTCGTGCTGGTGTTCATCGCCGCGACGGTGCTGGAGCTCCTGTACAAGGCCAACATCCACCACGTCGGTCCGCCGCGAACGGTCGCGCATGCGGACGGTCCCAGCATCACAGAGCTCGTCACCGGATCGGGCGGATTGGCCAACAGCTTTCCGAGCGGGCATGTCGTGCGCGCCGTGATCGCGTACGGACTTCTTGCGTTCGTGATCCAGCGTCTTGCCCCCTGGCCGCTCGCGCGCACGCTCGCGATCCCGGCGGCGACGGTGCTCATCCTGCTGGTCGCATTCGATCGCCTGTACCTCGACGTGCACTGGGAATCCGACGTCCTCGGCGGGCTGCTGCTCGGCGCGATCGGCATGCTCGTAGGGACCGTCTGGCTAGATCGCCCCCGGACAACGGACAATTAGCAGCGACGATGACTGACAAGGCCGTGATGATCATGGTCACCACCGGCGGCCGCAATGACGCCGAGCGGTTGGGCGAGGGATTGGTAGTGGAGCACCTCGCCGGCTGCTGCACGGTGATACCGATGGTCCATTCCTTCTATTACTGGGAGGGCCAGCTTCGCCGCGAGCATGAGTCGCTTCTGCTGGTCAAGACCCTCCAGTCTCGCGTCAAGGCGGTCACCGAGTACGTGCGCAAGAACCACACGTACGACCTGCCGGAGATCCTCGAGGTTGCGATCGACGATGGCTCGCCCAGGTACCTCGAGTGGCTCGCCCAGCAGGTCGCTCAGCCCCTGGGTTAAGGCGGCTACAGCCCTTAATTGAACACTTAGACTGGTTCGGGGTGGCGACCGCAGTCGACGACCGTGGTGCACGTCGGTCGGGTGGCAAACGCCGCCAGCGCAAGCGCGCCGCCGCGGCGGCGGAAGCCCAAGCGCCGAAGCAAGAAACGGCCATTTCGAGCGGAACAGCTGAGCTCGAGGCCCTGGCGACCGCCGTGGCGCTGATGGCAGCGGCTCCCGAGCCCGCAACCCTGCCGCACCAGGATGGGAACGGGCACGAGCCTGAACTCGCCCCGGCAGTCCTTCTGCCGGAGACGGCGGCTCCGGCCGTGGAGGAGTTCACCGACCTCCTCGGCCAGGCCGTCGGCCTGCGCCTCGATTCGGTCTCCCGGGAGTTCGGCCACGGCGACGAGATGCATGTGACGGCGCTCAAAGACATCTCGATGCAGATCGGGCCTTGCGAGTTCGTCGCCGTCGTCGGCCCGTCCGGCTGTGGCAAGACGACCCTGATCTCGCTGATGGGCGGCCTCGACAAGCCCACGTCCGGCCACGTGTATGCGGCCGGCCTCCCGGTCGACGAGCTCTCCGACGCGGACCTCGCGGACTACCGGCTCCAGCGCGTGAGCACGATCTTCCAGACCTTCAACCTCATCCCGTCGATGTCCGCCGAGGACAACGTCGCGCTGCCCCTGACCCTCGCGGGCATCGAAGTCGAGGAGCGGCGCAAACGGGCGCGGCATCTACTCGACCTGGTCGGGCTCGTCGAACGGGCGGGCACGCGCGTGAGCCGCCTGTCCGGTGGAGAGCAGCAGAAGGTTGCCGTGGCGAGGGCGCTGGCCAACCGGCCCGGCCTCATCCTCGCCGACGAGCCCACCGGCAGCCTCGACTCCGCTGCGGGCGAGGTCATCCTCAAGCTGCTCGAAGACCTGAACCGGCGCGGCGCCACGGTCGTGCTGGTAACGCACGACCCGCAGGTCGCGCGCCGGGCGCACCGCGTGATCCGCATGATCGACGGGCGCGCGATCGAGCTCGACCCGGGCGAGGCGACGGTCCGCACCCAGGACCCGGTCACGCCGCCCACGCGCCTCCACTGGCGCGACACGCTCAAGGTCGGCTTGCGCGGGACCGGACGGCGACCTCTGCGCACATCGTTGACGACCACCGGAGTCGCGATCGGTATTGCGGTGATGACGCTCATCGTCGCGCTGGCCGGTGGCCTGCAGGCGGCGTTGAGCTCGCCCGCGCTGGCGCGCAGCCAGCTTCACCAGGTCGGCGTCTACCCGGCCGGAGACGTGAACCCGGTGGGTTTCAGCTCAGGCACCCTGGCGACGCTCGGCGGCCTCCAGCACGTCCGGGCCGCATGGGGCCAGGTGGCTATGAGCGGGACGTTTGCAGTGGAGGGTGCGCCAGCGGCGAAGGCCCCGGCGCCTTCCGCCACGGCGGGGTCGGCCAACGCCCTACCGGTCGCCGCCGAGGTGCTGCTGACCGACCGGACCGCGATCGCTCTCGGCTTCAGGAATCCGGCCGGTGCGATCGGATCGACCCTCGACTTCAACGCCGCTTCCGGCACGCTCGTGGTCGCCGGACCGCCCGCGAACCCGGTGTCGCACACCCTGCTGCTGCCCCTGAACGTCGTCGGCATCGTGTCCGGCCAGTCGATGCCCGCGGGCGCGCCGGGCGGTCTGGTTTCGTACGCGGTCGCGAAAGCGTACTGGTCGAAGCTCGCCGACCTCAACGCGTGGACCGGCGGCGAGTTCACCAACATCACGCTCCTGGCTGATTCGGGCAGCGCGGTGGACGGTGTCCGCAAGAGTGTCGAGACGCTCGGCTTCCAGGCCCAGACCTTTGGCGATCTGTTCCGCGGTTTCGAAGACCTGCTCAACCGGCTTCGGCTGGCGCTGCTGGCGGTGGCGGTGGTGGCGCTGCTGCTCGCCTGCCTCGGGATCGCCAACACGATGTACAGCGCGGTGCTGGAGCGAACCAAAGAGATCGGAGTTCTGAAAGCGTTGGGTGCGCGCTCGCATGACGTGCTGCTGCTTTTCGTCGCGGAGGCGGCGTTCATCGGCCTCGCCGGTGGAATCGTCGGCACAGTCGCCGCCATCGCGCTCGTACAGGCGGGCAACGCCGCGGTGGACCGCCTCGCGCAGAGCGTAGCCAGCGCGAGCATCAACGTCTTCCGCGCCGACATTGGAATCGCGATCGTGGCTGTGCTGCTTGCGGTTGTCTTGAGCACGGTCAGCGGCCTGCTGCCCGCGGTGCGTGCGGCGCGTCAGGATCCGAGCCTCGCGCTTCGATACGAATAAGCTTCCGCGCCCTAAAGCCGGGGTCGCCTCCTGCGTGCGCTCGGTCACGCATCTAAGCGATGCGCTCCCTAGCGTACTCGTCGCTCCTTGGCTCCGGCCGTCGATGCCGCGAATATGCCGCTGACCTCCGGGCGCCGAACGCTCTAACCTCATCGCGTGATGAGGGCGTCCACGTACCCGCTGGTCGACGCCGACGAAGCAGCGGCTCTTGTCCTCGAGCGGACGCCCGTCCTGCCCGCGGAACGCGTGGCTCTAGGCGAAGTCGTCGGGCGCGTGTTAGCCGAGGATATTCGCGCACCGGCCGAGCTGCCCGCATTTCCGGCGGTCGAGCTCGGCATGGCTGCTCGAATTCTCACCGGTGGCGTGATACCCGATGGCGCCGACACGGTGGTCATGGTCGAAGACATCCAGCCCGCGGGCGATGGGGTGACTGTGCCGGCGGTACTCGTACCCGGCACCAAACTCCATCGCCCTGGCGCCGACGTGCGGGCGGGCGAGCTGGTGCTCACGGCCGGCATCCAGCTCGGCCCGGCAGAGATCGGCCTGGCGGCGGCGCTTGGCTTCGCGACCCTCTCTGTCTACCGGCGCCCGTCGGTGGCGCTTATGTCCACCGGCGACGAGCTGGTCGAGGTGGGGCGGCAGCCCGGTCGCGGCCAGATCACCGACTCGAATCGCTGGGCGCTGTTGGCGGCACTTCGCGAGGCGGGCGCCGAGGTCCGGATCCTGGGCATCGCACCCGACGAACCCGACGCGCTCCGAAGGCTCGTGGTCGACGCGCTTCAGGACGCCGATGCGCTCGTGACCTCAGGCGGCGTGTCGGTGGGAACGCACGACCTTGTCAAGCCACTTCTCGAGTCACTTGGGACGGTTCACATCGGACGAGTGAAGCTGAAGCCGGGCAAACCGTTCACGTTCGCGACACTGCCCCAAGGCAAGTTCGCGTTTGGCCTCCCCGGATTTCCCGTCTCGTCATTGGTCACGTTCGAGGTGTTCGTCAGACCCGCGCTGCGAAAGCTGCAGGGTTTCACCAGGCTGCAGCGGCCCACGCTGGCTGTGCGGATGGGCTACGACGCCCGCGCCGCCGGCGACCGGACCGAGTACCAGCGCGTGACGCTGAGGCGAGAGGGTGCCGAGCTTGTGGCGCAGACGACAGGTTCGCAGTCGTCGTCGCGCCTGCTGTCCCTGGCGGGCGCTCATGCCCTCGTGCGCATCGCGCCCGGTGACCAGGGCATCAAGGCCGGCACGATCGTGGACGCGATGATCCTCGCCCTACCCTGAAGTCGGCTTCGCCCTTGTGCGCCACCGGCGTTCGGGCTTCCCGGAGCCGTCGTCCCGAAGCTTTTCAGGCGTGAGGTCGAGCTTCCTCAGCTCCTGGGGAGTCTTGGTGGTGGCCTTGTCGGTCTTGCTACTTTTTTTGTCGCTCAATCTCTGATACCCCCACTGTTGTTCAACGCGCGCCTGTCCCCGTATGACCCGGAATTTGGCATTTGTCGAACGTTCGTTCGCCTTAGAATTGGAGTGTCATGCCCTCCCGCTTTCGTGTCGACGCACCCTTCAAGCCCGCGGGGGACCAGCCGGAGGCCATCGAGCAGCTGGTCGAAGGCGTTACCTCGGGCCTGTCGCAGCAGGTCCTCCTCGGCGTGACCGGAAGCGGCAAGACCAACGTCATGGCCTGGGCGGTGGAGCAGCTGCAGCGACCCGTGCTGGTCCTCAGCCCGAACAAAACGCTGGCGGCGCAGCTGTGCGCCGAGTTCCGGCGCCTGCTGCCCGACAACGCAGTTGAGTACTTCGTCAGCTACTACGACTACTACCAGCCCGAGGCGTACATCGCGCGCACGGACACGTACATCGAGAAAGACTCGAGCCGCAACGACGAGATCGACCGCATGCGGCACTCAGCCACGTCGTCGCTGATCACCCGTCGCGATGTGCTCGTGGTCGCATCCATTAGCTGCATCTACGGCATTGGCTCGGTCGAGGACTACATGGGCGAAGCGCTGAAGGTCGAGAAGGGCCAATCCATCCGGCGCGAGGTGTTTCTGCGCAAGCTCACGGAGATGCTGTACGAGCGCAACGACTACGACCTCGCGCGCCTTCGCTTTCGAGTGCGGGGCGACGTCGTCGACCTGGTCCCGGCCAACGAGGAGAAGGTTTACCGCGTCGAATTCTTCGGCGACGAGATCGAGCGCATCCAGGAGCTGGACGCCGTCACTGGGGAGATCCTCGGCGCGCGCAACGAGTTCACCGTGTTTCCCGCGTCCCACTACGTGACGCCGGCGGACAAGCTTCGTTTGGCGATGGCGGACATCGAGGTCGAGCTCGAGGAGCGGTGCAAGTGGTTCGAAGAGCACGGCCGTTTGCTCGAGGCGCAGCGCTTGCGCCAGCGCACCAACTTCGACCTCGAGATGCTGCGCGAGACCGGGACATGCGCTGGAATCGAGAACTACTCGCTCCACCTCACGCGCAGGCAGCCAGGCGAAGCCCCATACACGCTGATGGACTTCTTACCGGACGACACGATCATCTTCGTCGACGAGTCGCACGTGGCCGTGCCGCAGATCGGCGGCATGCTCGGCGGTGACCGGTCGCGGAAAGCCGCGCTGGTGGAGTACGGCTTTCGCTTGCCAAGCGCCTTCGACAACCGCCCTCTGAGCTTCGAGGAGTGGGAGGAGCGCGCGCAGAACGTGGTCTACGTCTCGGCCACGCCGGGCGACTACGAGATGCGGCGTTCGCAGCGAACCGTGGAGATGGTCGTCCGACCGACAGGCCTGGTCGACCCGACCGTCGAGGTTCGCCCGACTGAGGGCCAGATCGACGACCTGCTGGCCGAGGTGAAGAGGCGCGCCGAGCTGGGGCATCGGTCGCTCGTGACCACGTTGACGAAGCGATTCGCGGAGGACCTGGCGGACTACTTGCGGGAGTACGGCGTGAAAGTGCGCTACCTCCATTCCGAGCTCGATGCGATGGAACGCATCGACGTGTTGCGCGACCTGCGCACCGGCGCGGTGGATGTAGTGGTGGGCATCAACCTGCTCCGCGAGGGACTGGACCTGCCCGAGGTCGCGTTCATCGGCATCCTCGATGCGGACAAAGAAGGCTACCTGCGCGCCTACCGATCTTTCATCCAGATCATCGGGCGTGCCGCCCGCAACGTCGAAGGCCACGTCGTCATGTATGCCGACTCGATCACCGACTCCATGCGGCGGGCCCTCGACGAAACGGAGCGCAGGCGCAACCGTCAGATCGCCTACAACGCCGAGCGTGGCATCACGCCCGAGACGGTCAAGAAGGCGATCTACGCGCTCGAGATCAACGAGAAGGACATCCAGGCCGACGCGGTCGAGCTCATGGTCGGAGCCGGCGTGCCGCGCGAGGACCTGCTCGCGATCGTGCGCGACCTCGAGAAGGAGATGCGCCGGCTGTCGAAGGAGCTGCAGTTCGAGGACGCGGCGCGCGTGCGCGACCGCATCATCGGGCTGCGCAAGCGGCTCGCGGGTGAGGAGTCTGGCAATGAGGACGACGCCGACGTCGCCCTCGCGATCGCGGCGGCTCCTAAGCAAAAGACTATGGTTCGAAACTGGAGGAAGTCGCGACGGGGCCGCAGCACAGGCACGGCGGTGGTGTGGTGCAGGGCGGCGTCATCACGCAGATCGCTGACGCGGCGATGGGGATGTCGCTCGGCACGCTCCAGGAGGACGGCCTCTGGAACACCACCATCGAGCTGAAGATCAACTTCCTGCGCCCCGTCATCGAGGGACGCCTGCGGGCAATCGGCCGCGTTGTCGAGATGAAGCAGACGCTGTTCTTCAGCGAGGCCGACGTGATCGACGATCGGGGGCGCCTTATCGCGCGCGCTTCCTCGACGTGCATGCCCGTGCCGGAGGGGCAGGGCCGTGAATAGGAAAGTCACCTCCCCACCGCGTGGGGAGGTCCCGCGGAGCGGGGATGGGGAGCCGGATTCCAGAATCTCCTCCCCAGCCCGTGGGGAGGTACCGCGAAGCGGGGGTGGGGAGCCCGACTCCAGAATCTCCTCCCCACCCCGTGGGGAGGTACCGCGAAGCGGGGGTAGGGAGCCCGACTCCAGAATCTCCTCCCCACCCCGTGGGGAGGTACCGCGAAGCGGGGGTGGGGAGCCCGACTCCAGATCGCCGTCTCGAGCCTGGGCCTTGCTCGGCCTGCAGCTGGTCGAGACCGGCGATGGCACGGCGGTGGTGGAGATGACCGCGACGGAAGACATGGCCAACCACTCCGGTTTCGTGCATGGCGGGATGATCAGCACGCTCGCGGACTCCGCCATGGGCCGATCGCTGCGTACGCTGAAGCCGGGGGTTTCCCGGGCCATGAGCTTCGACCTGAAGCTCAACTTCATCAACGCGGCCAGTATCGGCGAGACCCTCCGGGCGACCGGCCACGTCATCCACGCCGGGCGCCGGACGGTTGTGACCGAGTGCCGGGTTGAGGGCAAGGATGGCCGGCTCGTCGCCACGGCCAGCGCCACGTTTGCGGTAACAAGAGATAAGGAATGAACAAGGGTCCGGATGCCGATTGACCAGATAACGATTCGCGGCGCCCGCGAGCACAACCTCAAGAACGTCACCCTGTCGATACCACGCGACAAGCTGGTGGTCTTCACCGGCCTGTCGGGGTCGGGCAAGTCGTCGCTTGCCTTCGACACCATCTATGCCGAGGGTCAGCGGCGGTACGTGGAGTCGCTGTCGGCCTACGCGCGGCAGTTCCTCGGACAGATGGAAAAGCCGGACGTGGACGTCATCGAAGGGCTGTCGCCCGCAATTTCGATCGACCAGAAGGGGACGTCGAAGAACCCGCGATCGACCGTAGGCACGGTGACCGAGGTTTACGACTATTTGCGGCTGCTCTACGCGCGGGTCGGCCATCCGCACTGTCCGGTGTGCGGTCGCGAGGTGCGGCGGCAGACGGTGGAGCAGATGGCAGACCACGTCGAGAAGTTGCCGAAGGGTATGCGCGTAATGGTCCTCGGACCGGTGGTCAAGGGCCGCAAGGGCGAGTACAAGTCGTTGATCGAGGACGTCCGCAAGTCGGGCTTCGTGCGCGTGCGAGTTGACGGAAGCCTGTACGAGCTCGGCGAGCAGATCCCGCTGGACAAGAACAAGAAGCACGACATCCAGGTCGTCGTTGACCGCATCCAGGTCGGACCCGACCAGAGGACGCGGCTGGTCGATTCGATCGAGACCGCGGCGAGGCTGGGCGGTGGGTCGGTGATCATCGTGCCAACGGAAGGTGAAGAGATCCAGATGTCGCAGGACTACGCGTGTCCTTACGACGGCACGAGCGTGCCTGAGCCCGAGCCGCGCAACTTCTCGTTCAACAGCCCGCACGGAGCATGTCCGGTGTGCACGGGGATTGGTTCGCAGCTCGTCGTCGACGGCGAACTGGTCGTTCCCGATCCTTCGCTGTCGCTGCGAGAGGGCGCGATCGCGGCGTGGAGCCGCTCGCAGTTCTTCTACCCGGAGCTGCTCGAGACGGTCAGCAAGTATTTCGGGATCGACTTGGACAAGCCGTGGTCGAAGCTCAGCAAACAGCACCAGAATGTGCTGCTCAACGGCACCGGTGAAAAGAAGATCCGCTTCGGTTACAAAAACCAGTACGGCCACGAGCGCTGGTATGAGGCGCCGTTCGAGGGCGTGGTCGCCAACCTGCAGCGCCGATACGAGGAGACGCAGTCCGATTTTCTGAAGGCCGAGCTCGAGCGCTACATGTCGGACAAGCCTTGCCCCGCGTGCAAGGGGCGAAGACTGAAGCCCGAGTCGCTGGCGGTCACGGTGGCGGACCGCAACATCGCCCAGGTTTGCGAGCTGTCGGTGAGCGGAGCGATTGACTTCTTCGACCGCCTGGCGTTGACAGATCGGGAGCAGCTGATCGCGCGCGGGATCATGAAGGAGATCCGCGAGCGGCTGCAGTTCATGATCGACGTCGGTCTCGAGTACCTGACGGTCGAGCGGGCTGCGAACACGCTGTCCGGTGGAGAGTCACAGCGGATTCGGCTTGCGACACAGATTGGATCCAAGCTGATGGGCGTCCTCTACATCCTGGACGAGCCGTCGATCGGGCTCCATCAGCGCGACAACCGCAGGCTCATCAACACCTTGCTGCGTCTCCGAGACCTCGGCAACACGCTGATCGTCGTCGAGCATGACGAGGAGACGATCCGGTCCGCCGACTACATGGTCGACATCGGGCCGGCTGCGGGTGAGCATGGGGGCGAGATCATCGCGGCCGGTACGGTCGAGCAGGTGATCAAGGACCCGAACTCGATCACGGCTGCCTACCTGCGTGGCGACCGCGAGATCCCGATCCCGGCGCGACGACGGAGTGGCACCGGCAAGAAGCTCGTGATCCGCGGGGCGAGGGCGAACAACCTGAAGGACATCGACGTGGCGATCCCGCTGGGGACGTTCGTGGCGGTGTCAGGGGTGAGCGGGTCGGGCAAATCGTCGCTGGTCACGGACATCCTCAGCCGGAAGGTCGCGCAGCAGTTCTACCGGGCGAAGGACAAGCCCGGGCCGCATCGCGCGGTCGAAGGGCTCGAGCACCTCGACAAGGCGATCGACATCGACCAGTCGCCGATCGGGCGCACGCCGCGCTCCAACCCGGCGACGTACACCGGCATGTTCACGTACATGCGCGAGCTGTTCGCGAGCCTTCCGGAGGCGAAGATGCGCGGCTACAAGCCGGGGCGCTTCAGCTTCAACGTTCGCGGCGGCCGATGCGAAGCCTGCCAGGGCGACGGGATCATCCAGATCGAGATGCACTTCTTGCCCGACGTTTACGTGCCGTGCGAGGTTTGTCATGGCACGCGGTACTCGCGCGAGGTGCAGGAGGTGAAGTTCCGCGGGCATTCCATCTCGGACGTTCTCGATTTGACCGTCGACGAAGCGCTGGAAGTGTTCGAGAACGTGCCGAGGATCAAGGTCAAGCTGAGGACGCTGCACGACGTGGGTCTCGGCTACATCCGGTTGGGGCAGCCGGCGACCCAGCTTTCGGGCGGCGAGGCGCAGAGGGTCAAGCTGTCGGCCGAGCTGTCGCGTCGCGATACCGGCCGCACGCTCTACCTTCTCGACGAGCCGACCACTGGGCTGCACTACGCGGACGTGGAGCGGCTGCTCCAGGTCCTGCACAGATTGGTCGATCATGGCAACACCGTGGTCGTCATCGAGCACAATCTCGATGTGCTCAAAACCGCCGACTGGCTGATCGACCTCGGTCCCGAAGGCGGCGACAAGGGTGGCTTCGTGATCGCTGAAGGAACCCCGGAGGACCTGGCCCACAACCCCGCATCCGCAACGGGCGAGTACCTGCGCCGCATCTTCGAAAAGTCAGGAAAGCTGCGCGTCGCCGAGAAGGCTCGGCGTCCCGCTCGGACCGCTGCGCGCAGCCGCGTCGCCGTCTAGACAGGAACAGAAACCTGCAGCAGTCACGATCGGCTGGATACGGCGATCTGATGCGCGTGCCCGGTTTCGCGCGGCTCTATGCCGGACTCCTGCTCGGCCGCATGGGCGGGTCGATGGTGTTCGTGGCGCTCGTCCTTTTCGTGCTGCAGCGCTACCACTCGCCGCAGCTCGCCGGCGCGACCGCGTTCATGGCCGCGCTGCCCGGGATCGTCGTGTCGCCGGTGGCGGGGGCGCTCCTCGACCGCTACGGCCGGGCCCGCCTCGTCGTCCTCGACTACGTCTTGGCTGCGACGACGCTGGGCCTCATCGCCGCACTGTCACTAATGCACGCGCTGCCGGCGCCGGTGCTCCTCGCCATCGTCGCGGTCGCGTCGCTCACAAACCCGCTCAGTTGGGCCGGCGCCCGCTCGCTGTTTCCGATCCTGGCGCCGCGGCACCTGTGGGAGAGGGCCAATGGACTGGACAGCAGCGGCCACGTCATTGCCACCCTGATCGCATCGCCGCTGGCCGGCACGCTCGTCGCCGTAGTCGGTGGGGAGTGGGCGCTCGCCGCGACCGGGGTCGTGTACATCGCTGCGGCCGCGATCATGGTGCGGCTGTCCGACCCGCCGAGAAAGGTCGCGGTGACGGGCTCGGTGCTGCGCAACTCGTGGCTCGGACTTCGCTACATGATGCGCAACCCGAGCCTTCGCGGCCTGGCCCTTACCCTCAGCACCTACAACATCGGCAACGGCATCATTGCCATCGCGGTGCCTGTGCTCGTGCTGGGTCGCTTTCACTCCAACCCGGCCACCGTCGGCCTGCTCTGGGGCGCAATGGGCGGGGCGGGCCTCGCCTCAGCCCTCATCGCGGGCCGTTTCTCCAGCGAGGGACGCGAGCGCCAGCTGATCGTCGGCGCGATCCTGATCGGCACGCTGGCCACGGCGATCCTGCCGCTGGCCAGCAGCCTCGCCATCGTGTTGGCGGCGATCACCCTTCTCGGCCTTGCCACCGGCCCCTTCGACATCGGGCTCTTCACCCTGCGTCAGCGGCGCACCGACCCCGCATGGTTCGGACGCGCGTTCGCGGTGTCGATGTCGCTCAACTCTCTCGGCAATCCAATCGGGTCGGCGCTGGCGGGCTCGCTGATCGCCATTTCCATAAACGTGGCGCTGTGGGCGGCCGCGATCGCGTGCCTGGCGGCCGCCGTCCTTCCTCTGCTGACGATCCCGGCGGGCGACGGAACGGCCGCCGCCAGGGCGCTTAGTGGAACAGAAGCCCGCTCGCGACCAGGCTCATGAGGCCGCCGAGGATGTTGAGCACGATGCCGACGATTCCTCCGATCACGAGCCCGCGTGAAACGGCGCGAACTCCGCTGATGAAGCCGAAGATCGGCAGGATGTAGAAGTAGAAGACTCCGCCGTTGCTCATGATCGCCGTCACGATGGGAACCCCGACCGACAGCACGCCGATGAGGACGGATGTCGCTGCCGGCCCGCTGAACTGGGACATGATGCTGACGCCTGGCCGTAAGTTCGGGTAGCCGGGCGGTGGGATATAGCCCGGGGCGCCGGGCGGCACTTGGGATGCGGGAGGGATATCTGAGAACGACGGCCCTTGCGTTGATCCAGGCGGCGGCGGAGGTATGTCTGCCATGGGCCGAAATGCTAATGGCGAGGTGTCCGGGTTGACCCCCGCTTACGAAATTGTCGGCAGGGGTCCCGAGCTGGTCCTGATCCCGGGCACGTTCGCCGATCGGCGGACCTGGTCGCGGGTGCTGGGGAGGCTGTCCGCCCGGTTCCGCTGCCTCCTGCTCGACCCTCGCGGCACGAATGAGACGGCGGATCCCGGGACCGCCTTCACGGCGGACGACCTGGCCGCCGACGTTGCGTCCGCCATGGACGCCGCCGGGTTCGAGCGGGCGCATGTGGTCGGGCACTCGCTCGGGGCTTCGGTGGCCATCATCCTCGCGTCCCGCCGGCCTGACCGGGTACGCAGCCTGGTCGCCTGCTCGCCCAGCGTCGCGACCGACGCATATCTCAACGCGGTTTTCGAGCTGTGGTCGGCGCTTTCCGACTCCAAGCTCCCCGATCATGCCGTCAACCTTGGGCTCATCCTCAACGCGTTCGGCCGCGGCGCGTTCGAGAACGGAACTGTGCGGGCGATCGTCGACGAGATGGATCGCCACCCCATCGCTCGGGCAACTATCAAGCGCTACATCGAGTGCGATCGCGGGCTTGACCTGAACCCGGTCATGCGAAACGTCGACGCCTCGACGCTGGTCGTGGTCGGTTCAGAGGACGCTCTCACTGGCGTCGAGCAGGCACGAGCGGTAGGGGCGTCTGTGCCCGGCGCGCGGTTGGAGGTAATCGAGGGCGCCGGCCATGGCCCCCACCTGGAGACCCCGATGACGTTCGCCAGGATCGTTATGTCGTTCCTGCTGAGCTAAGTAACTACGGGGTGGGCGAAGGCTGTATGAGCGTGAAGATGCTGAAGGCTGCTCCCAGCACTACCCATACCAGTAACACGATGGCGGAGATGCCGGCGGCGATCAGCCCGCAGATCCAGCCTGCCTGCGCGATGCCGTAGCCGCCGACGGCCCCACCGCTCTTACCAATCCGCCCAACAGCCATACGACCGAGGATCAACGCGGCGATGCCGAGCGGGAGGCCGACGATTCCATAGCAGCAGATGCCCGGGAAAGCAAGGATGCCGAGCACCAGGGAGGTGATTGCCATCCCGTCGGTTGGCCGCTGTTGCGGGGAACCATATGCGGGAGGCGCGTAGCCCGGGGGAGGAATGCCGGGCGGCCCTGGCGGCCCCGGCGGTATCGACGGTGGAGGTGGTGGTGGGGGCGAAGCGCCGGGCGGAGGGGGTGGCGGTGGCGGGGGGGAAGCGGGAGGAGGCGGCGGTGGGGGCGGCGGATACTCTGCCAGGACTAATGCCCACCCCCGGCGGCGAACAGGCCGCCGATGACGGCGATGATCAGCCCGAAGAAGAAGATGAAGACCAGCGCGCTGATCGCGAGGTGGACGTAGGAGATGATCAGGCCCGCCAGCGCCAGGCCGGCGCCGCCCTCGCCAGTCTTCTTGATCTGTGAGCGCGCCATGTGGCCGGTGACCAGCGAGACGATGATCAGGGTGATGCCGCCTACGCCGATGAAGTGCCCAAACGGAGCAACTAGGGCGGATATGAAGCTGACCCATGCGAGTGTGTTCGTCTGACCAGGCGCGACGGCCATCATGCCGGCCGTGCCCATCGGGACCGCGCTGCTGGGATGCACCTGCTGGCCAACGATCTGCGTGGGAGATGGAGCGAGAGGGGGCGTCGTCGCCGGCGGCGGCGGCAGGTTGCTGGGCGGTGTGCTCACGACGGGCTCAAGTCTAACCTTGAATGCGTGGCGGTTATCCAGGAAGAAACGATCAAAAGAAGGCTGCGTGCGGTCCCGGAGGGGCCGGGCGTCTACCTGTTCCGGGACAGCCGCGCGCAGGTCATCTACGTCGGCAAGGCGCTGCGCCTGCGTGACCGGCTGCGGTCGTACTTCACGCCAGGCTATGGAGAGACAGCGCGGGTCGCCGAGCTCGTCCGCAAGGTGTTCGACTTCGAGTTCGTCACCACGGCGAACGAGGTCGAGGCGCTGGTCCTCGAATGCAACCTCATCAAGAACTACCGCCCTCGCTTCAACATCCGGCTCAAGGACGACAAGAACTACCTCTACCTGAAGCTGCCGGTCACCGAGGAGTTTCCGCGCGTCCACTACTCGCGGCGCGTCCAGAAGGATGGCGCCCTCTACTTCGGCCCGTACACATCCGCCCAGTCCCTGCGTGGCACGGTCAAGTCGATCCGGCAGCTCCTGCCGTTCCGGACTTGCTCGGACGAGATCTTCAAGCAGGGGAAGGTGTGCCTCGACTTCCACATCAAACGCTGCCCGGGTCCCTGCGAGCGTCGGATCAGCTCCGAGGATTACAAGGCACGCATCCACGAAGTCGCACTGTTCATGGAAGGGCGCTCGGACACACTGGTTCACGAGCTGAAGGACCGCATGGGCGGCGCCGCGGGCCGGCTCGACTTTGAAAACGCCGCGCGCTACCGCGACCAGCTGCAGTCGATCGAGAGGATCGCCGACCGGCAGAAGGTGCTCACGCGTGGGCGTGACGACCAGGACCTCATCGCTTACGCGCGTAGCGGTGGAGACGTCTTTGTCGAGGTCGCCTACGTTCGCCAGGGCAAGATGGTCGGCCACGACGGGCATGCTCTTGACGGCGCGGGCGACGCGGTTGAAGGGGAGCTGCTTCGCGGCTTCCTTCTCCAGTACTACGCAAGCGCGACGCACATCCCTCGGTCGATCATCCTTCCGGGCGCGGTTGAGGAGCCCGACTTGCTGACGGGCTGGCTTTCCGAACGACGGGGCGCCCCGGTGACGATCGAGGTCCCGCAGCGCGGGCGCAAGCGCGCTTTGGTGACGCAGCTTGCGGAGACCGCGGCACAGGAGCTGGAACAGCTGCGCATTCAGGCCGACTACGACCGCAGCCGCACCGAGCCGATGCTCGCCGCGCTCGCGGATGCGCTTGGCCTGGAGGATCCGCCCAAGCGAATCGAGTGCTACGACATCTCGAACATCCAGGGCGACTCCGCGGTCGGCGCGATGGTCGTCTTCGAAGATGGCCGGCCGCGGAACGACCACTATCGCCATTTCAAAATCAAGTTCGTCCCGGGCCCGAACGACTTCGCGATGCTGCAGGAGGTGCTGCGGCGGCGGTTGGAGAGGCTGGAATCGGCCCAGCGGCGCGAGGACGCGGACGTGGTCGGTGACCGATCATTCACGAGCCGGCCGGACCTGATTCTCATCGACGGCGGCAAGGGCCAGCTGAGCGCCGCGCTCGAAGTGCTCGAGTCGGCCGGCTACGCGGACATCCCCACATTCGCTTTGGCGAAGGAGCGCGAGGAGATCTTCGCCCCGG
>VBHX01000166.1 GCA_005879945.1 Chloroflexota bacterium
AGCACGTGCGGGAGTGGATCCAGGGCACGCTGCATCGGCTGCTGCCCCGACGCCGGACGATCTTCTTCTAAGCGCCCGTAGGGCGCTCGGCGGAAATGGGCCGATGAGTTGACGAGCGGGCTTCCCGGACGCACCGCAAGGACGTGGTCCGGAGCTCGTCCCGTACAGTAGGTCGCATGCCCAGAGTCCTGATCGCGGCTCTCGTGTTGCTTGTCGTCGGTGCGTGCGGTCCGTTTGGCAGCATCGGCATTCCCACGGCGACGGCATCGAGCGTTGCTGTGCAGTCGAGCGATCTGCCGAGCGGTATGCAGAGATGCGATCTGTCCGGAAACATCAACGACTACCTGAAGAAGATCCAGACCAAGGACCCGGCCACGTACACGACGATCAAAGAGCAGTGGGCCGGCGCGCAGAAGGACGGCGCGACCGATGCGGACGTCGAGTTCTACACGGACACCGCAGCTCATTGCACGGCTCTGGCATCGAACGGATCTCAGATCGGGACCGCGACGTACAAGCTCGTGGTCAACTTCGTGTTCAAGTTCAAGGACCAGGCGAGCGCGGAAAAGGGCTACAACAGCGACTCGATCTTTGGCTTCAGTGCGGCATCGCTCAAGTCGTCGCAGGTGCCGGTGGTCGAAGGCACGGCTACAGCATTGGGACCGAACTCGATCGTGCTCACGCTCGCGATCTCCAACCAGACGTTCTACGTCGCGGTGTGGCAGAACAAGGAGTTCATGGTCATCCTCGGGGTCCTGAACATCGACTCGGCCGCCGACAAGAAAATCGCCCAGGCGGAGAACGGCCGAATCCACTAGCGGCCCGCGACGCGCCCGCTACACTACGCGGGCCGATCGCAAAGTCTCGCCACGTCCCACCACGCACTCGGCGCCGGCGGGCCCCTTTGGCCCTGCTCCGCACAGCGCTCGCGTTGGCGCTATTGGCCACGCTCGTGCTCGGCGTCCCGCGGCTGCTTGATGTGGCTAACAGGCTCGCCGCTTCTCAGCCAAGCGTGGCCGCCGTGCCGGTGAAGACTGGCACCGCGGCTTCGCAGGTGCTGTTGGCGGGCCTGGAGGACGGCGCCTGCATCCGTTTAGCTCCGACCCGGGGGCATCTCGACCAGACCGTTTTCGTCGATGCCGGACACGGTGGCCTCGATCCTGGAGTGGTGGGCACGACCAGGTCCCGTCGCGCGGTGCAAGAGAAGGACGCAACGCTGGCCGTCGCGTCTCGCCTGGCAGTGCTGTTGCGTGCGGACGGGTTCGGTGTCGTGATGGCGCGCACGAAGGACACGACGGTGACGAAGCTCGCTGGAAGCGACTCCAACTACGGGGCGATCACCTACAGCGGCGTTCACCGCGACCTGGCCGCCCGCGCGGAATGCGCCAACGCCGGAGGCGCTGACGTCCTTATCTCGATCCACTTCGACGGCTTCAGCGATCCAACGGTGGGCGGCACCGAGACGTTCTACGACTCGGCTCGGCCGTTTGCCGCCGCCAACCGACGCCTGGCTTCAAGCCTGCAGTCGGCGCTCGTGGCGCGGCTCGGTGCTCCCGATCGCGGTGTCTGGACCGACGACCAGCTGGCGGCGCCGGCGCTCACGGGATCGGGTCAGAGCTACGGCCACCTCATCGAGCTGGGTCCTGGGTCACCGGGCTGGGTCGATCATCCGAGTCGGATGCCGGGCGCGCTGGTCGAGCCGCTGTTCGTGACCAACCCGTCGGAGGCTCAAATCGCCGGCGATCCTGCCGGTCAGCAGAAGATCGCGGAGGGGCTCGAGGCGGGGATCCTAAAGTTCAAGTCCGCGCCCGCCTGACGATTTGACTAGGGCACCATGGTGCGCCTGGCAAGAATCGAACTTGCTGCCTCTTGCTCCGCAGGCAAGCGCTCTATCCGGTGAGCTACAGGCGCGTGAGCGGTTCAGTTTAGGCGAGCATCGACGGCAGCCGTGGCCGCCTTGAACGCAGGGAGATCGAGGTTGGTGAGGACGACCAAAGCCACGAAGACGGACTTGTGCCAGCACGCCAGACGGACCGGCGTTCGGTCATAAGTCCAGGAGCTGAGACCGAGCCCGGTCGACGTTCCACGGTTCAATCCCGGCGGCAGCTCGCCCGGCGCGGGCGGAACGAATCCCAGTATCCCCGACTGCCAGGCCCGATCCGCCTCGCCTTCATCGCCGAAGCTCACAACCAAACCCGCAGCGCTTTTTGATTTGGACACCGAGGCAAGCTCGGAGATGCAAGCGGAATCATCAGACGTGAAGAGGGATATCGCCGCGGCATTGGCGCCGAGCGTTCGCAGCGACTGCCACTGATCGTTCAGGCGGCTGGCCAGCGTAGGCGAAGAAGTTTGCAGGTTGGTGATGTAAGCATCGATCGGGCCCGAGCCCGCGCAGCGGTTCAGGCCGGTCGGAGGGTCACCGGCCTGCAGTACGGCGTCAGCCACCGTCGTGTGGGGCGATGGGCTCGGGGTTGGAGTGGGCACAGGCTGCTGGACGCCCGTCTGGCACGCGGCGATCACAGCGCTGAGGACCAGGATTGCGCGGAACCGACCCACGAAGCGCGCAGTTTAGACTGAAGCGCTCAGCGCCTGTAGCTCACCGGACAGAGCGTTCGGCTCCGGACCGAAAGGCAGCAGGTTCGATTCCTGCCAGGCGCACTTTCAGCTTGAAGCGCGACCCGCTCGTGGCCGCGTCGAGGCCGTCGCGTCACTGGCGAAGCGTGTCCACCGCCAGGCGTACCACTTTCCAGACAACGGCCCCCGCCAGCCGCAATGTGAGCACTTGTGATCGCAATCGCCCGTCACTGATGCATTTCGTTCCTGGCTCCGAGGCGCGTGAGGGTTCGGCCAAGAGGCGCGCCAACGAGATCCACGCGAACAGCACGGCAGCCGGCCCAGGTCGAGCAATTCAGGTCCGGCACATCAATCGCGGGCGGAGTAAGCTCCACTTGTTCCTTTCCCTCGTTGCCTGGAGGCACCCTGTGAAGGAGGTGCGGGGCAGCAAGCCCACCAGGCAGGTCTTCTACTTCGACAACGTCGACTTCTCGCAGCAACTCGCCTGATGCCCGCCACTCAGGCGGCCGGTTCAGGGAGCTGACGCGGCTGCAGACTCGTTCGTCGGGTGGTATGCAATGCCACGCCCGACGTACCTCAAAAGGAAGTTCAAATATGTCAACCGATGAGAACAAGGCAGTCGTCCGCCGATTCATCACCGAAGTGCTCGAAGCTGGCAACCTCGAGGTTATCGACCAGTTGCTCGCGACGGACTACGTCAACCCGGGCATGGGCGGCGTCGATCGGCCCGGTTTCAAGGGCATGCTGGCGGGGCTGGTCGCCGCTATGCCGCAGCGCCGCTTTGAGATCGAGGACCTCGTCGCTGAGGGCGACGCGGTGGTCGCCCGATTCAAGTTCAACATGACCACGGCGGCGGGTGAGACGTCGTCGGCCCGGGGCCTTACCTACTACCGCCTGCGGAATGGCCAGATCATCGAGGACGATCCGATCACGAATCCCGACCTGATGCAGCTGCTGGCACCGGTTATGCCCGCGCCCGCCAACACCTAGAACTCGAAGCCGCTGGCCGAGCCCGGGTCCACTGCGCGTGGATCCGGGCCTTCTGCCGTACTAAGCAGCACGGTTCACGTCTTCTCCGGAGGTGCGGTTGATCCTAAAGGCGAGGTGAACGAGTGGTGAAGCTGCTGTGTCGGACCTTATCGAGGGACGGCGAGCACCTGAAGGGAGCCCGGCACCCCCTTCAATTCACGAACGCCGCGATCTTCGAATCGCAGCCCTGATCCCGCAGCCAGATCGCGCACAGTAGCAGACACCACGACTTCATCCGCTTGTCCGGCTGCCGCCAAACGAGCGGCGAGATGGACGGCGATGCCTCGAATCGCACGTCCGGCGCGTTCGACCTCCCCACAGTGCACGCCCGCCCGGGTTGAGAGCCCGACCGCGCGATCCGCGCTCTGGATGGCGCGGGCGCAGCGGATCGCCGCCGCTGGGCCGTCGAACGTCGCCAGGAGCCCATCACCGGCGGTATCGACTTCGACGCCGCGATGCCGCTCGAGCTCGCGCCGGGCATGTAGGTAGTGCTCCTCGAGGAGGTTGCGCCAAGCCGCGTCGCCGAGGAGCGCAGCGCGCTGGGTCGATTCCACGATGTCCAGCACGAGAATGGTCGCCAGGAAGCGTTCGCCGCTCGCGGCTGGGGCCGAGCCGGTCACAAATTCCTCGATCGCCGCGTACACAGGTTCGGGATCGAGGCCTGGCCCGCCGATCTGATGGCTTGCTCCAGGAAAGACGAGCAGCCGCGCGCCTGGGACCAGCCGGGTCATATCCCGCATGGCCTCGACCGAGGCGATGGGATCCCTCTCGCGCACCAGGATCAGGGTCGGCACCTTGAGCGACGGCAGCACGTCGCGGATGTCGACCTGGCCGTTCATCTCCTCCAGCGCAACGATCGCGGCCGGCGTGGCCGCCGCCTGGATGTATGTGAGCCACTCGTCAGCCAGCTCTTTGGGAGCATCCGGACCGAGACCGGCGCCCCACGTCCTTACGTACTCCTCGGATGGCCAGCTGTGCCGCAACGCTTTGACCATCTGGGCGTACTGCTCCTGTTCGTAACCCCAAGGGTGCCCCGGCTTCCTGATCATCGTCGCCGGGCAGCCCCACACGATCAGACCACGGCTCCGTTCCGGGTACTGTGCGGCGAACACACATGACATCCAACCTCCTTCCGAAGCGCCGAAGACCACGGCCGATTCGCTTCCGGCGGCGTCCATCACGGCCCGAATGTCGTCGGTGCGCTCTTCGATCGTCGCCGCGTTGGTTACGCGGTCGGACATCCCCGTTCCGCGCTTGTCGAACCGGATCAAGCGAGCGAAGGAGGAAAGACGCTCGATGGTACGAACGGCGGCCGGCCGGTCCCAGTTCAGGGCTAGGTGCGACACCGTCCCTGGCGCCAAGACGAGGTCCACCGGGCGTCCCTCCCCGGTTACCTGGTAGGCAATCGCCACATCGCCGCTCCTTGCATAGCGGATCGGCGGCCGCTCAGACATCCCTTCCCACTGCAGCGAAGCCTACTCAGTGTCTGGGGTGCGGTTTAGTCCTGTAACCCCCGCGCCTCACCTTCGCGTGTCGGCCGGCGAGGGCGATTCCGGCCTCAGCTGATGATGCCGTGGCGACGGTTCCAGCGCTGCGCGCCTTGATATGCGTCGATCAGTCCCCAGATGAACATCGCCAGTCCAAGTGGTATGCCCACGATCAGTCCGATGATCGTGAAGTCGAGGATGACTGACAAAATCCAGAGCAGCAGGATCGTGATCCCGATACCGGTGTCGCCGTTCATCAACGATCCGACGCCCGGAAGGAAGAAGCTCACGATCAAGCTGACCCCAGGGCTCTTCGGAGCGACATAGCCGCCCGCCGCGGGATACGCGAGCGGCGCATAGGGCGTGGGAACGGGTCGTGAGAACGGAACGAGCGCCTGCGCAGGAGCCGACGGGTTCGCAACCCAGGCGGCGCCATTCCAAAGCCATAGGCCGTCGGGCGAGACCTGGCTTCCTGGCGGAGCGCCAGCTTCTGGTGGCTGGTCGCTCATCCTGGCGGCATTGTAGGTGGCCGCGAACGTTTTACCCGCCCGGGGAGGGGGTCGAATTGCTTATTGGTGCATGACGCCGGGCGGCCTTAGACTCGTTCGGCCGCGTCAGCGATCACAGGGGGACCAGGGAACGTGGAACGGAGAATCCTTCGTGCGGTCGTGCTCGTAGCCGTCATCGCACTTCTCGGATCGGCTTTCACCTCACCGGCTCTGGCGTCGAGCACCCGGGAGCACGGGGTGCGGCATAAGCCTGCTGCGACCGTAAATCGAGCCAGCGCGCTGTCTCACGCGCCCCATGCGACGGCGGTCCACCGAGCAGACGCACGGGCACAAGGGGACGGCCTGGGCACGAACTTCAACGGCGTCAGCAGCCTCGACAGCCAGGTCACGAACTTCGGTCTGACCTTTGAGCCGCCCGACCAGGGTCTCTGTGTCGGGAACGGCTTCGTCGTCGAGATGGTCAACTCGGCGTTTCGCGTCTATGACAAGCACGGCACCACGCTCGCCGGTCCGACCAACGTCAACGCGCCGTTCCATGACGATTTCGCCGCCTTCACCAGTGACCCGCGCTGCCACTACGACCCCGCGACCAACACCTGGTATGCGGTGGTCCTCTTCATCAACGACCCCGGCACAGAGTCGCGCCTGGACATCGCCTTCAACACGTCTGGAGATCCGACGACCGATTGGTCGGTATTCCGCATCGACACCACGCGCGCTGACGCGCCGGCGTCGTTTGGCTGCCCATGCTTTGGCGACCAGCCGAAGCTCGGCATCGACGGCTCGAACCTCTACATCACGACCGATGAGTTCTCGATCCTGGGCCCCCAGTTCAACGGCGTCCAGATCTATGCGATCTCGAAGAGCGACCTCGTCCACCACCGAAGTGAAGTTCATTTCGTCCACTACAAAGACCTGACCATCGCGGACAACCCGGCGTTAGCGGTCCAGCCGGCATTGACCCTCGGTGAAGCCCCGGCCGAATTCTTCCTCAGCTCGCTGGACTTCAACGGGACTGGCGACAACCGCGTTGCCGTATGGGCGCTCACGCACGTAGACCGCGTCAGCGCTGGCGGTACACCGCTGCTCTCCAGCATGATCGTCACCACCGAGGCCTACGCCATTCCGCCCCAAGCGCGGCAGAAGGGTTCGACAAGCAAGCTCGACTCCGGCGATGACCGCATGCAGCAAACCCAGTTCATCAATGGAGAGATCTGGGGCGAACTGGACACTGCGATCGTGCCGGCCGACGATGCGACCACACATGCCGGCGCCGCATGGTTCCGCATCCAACCGCAGCTGGGCGACAGCAGGCTGAAGGGTGCGACCGTGACCGGCCAGGGCTATGTCGCATCGAAAGGTCACGACGTCATCTATCCCGCAGTGCAGGCAGATGGCCAGGGCCGAGCGGCCATCGTGTTCACGCTGACAGGGCCGCACATGTTCCCGGCCGCGGCATACGCAGTGCTCGACCAAGGCGAGTCAAGCTTTGGCGATCCGGTCGTGGCAGCCGAGGGATCGGGCCCGTACGTCGCCAAACCGCAGCGTTGGGGCGACTACTCGTGGGCGGTTCTCGACCCCAATTCCGACAGCGTCTGGATGGCGACCGAGTACATGCCCCCGAAGGAAAGCCAGACCACCAATGGTCGGCGTCCGTGGGGTACGCGAGTCATCCAGGTCGAGCTGCAGTAGTCGATTCAGATTGAGCCGGGTGCCCTCATCGGCGCTCGGCAAACACCCGGCGCTAGTCGCGTTCCATCGAGCGGTGGCCGCGAGCTGGATTCCACGATTCGACCACGAGTCGGTTGCCGGCTTCGTTCAAGCGGGTGATCACGGCTTCGTGGATGTCGATGACGAACCGATGCGACTCATCGACCGAGTCGATCTCCGTCGCAATGCCCGCGATCTTCGCCTCGCCTTTCCAGCCGGCCGGCTTCTTCGCCGGCGGATCGCTGGTCGGACCGTGAATCGCGACACGCGGGTCGCGCCGCAGGTCGAGAGCCTTGACGGCCGCCGTCATTGAACCGATGCGCAGCACACCGTCGACGATCTGGATCTCGGTGCCACTGATCCGCGGCGAGCCGTCGCGGCGCAGCGTCGCCATCGTCAGGTGTTTGCGCGCTGTCATCAAAGCGCGCACTCGCGAAGCAAACTCGGGCTCGGCCGCCTCGAACTCACGCCACGATGCCATCGGCTCACGCCAGGGTAATCTCGACGGGTGATTGCGCGATGAGCCGGGCAGTCGAAGAGATCAATCGGCGCATGCTGCGGGCGCGCGACGCCATGGACCGCGCGTACACGCAGCCCCTCGACATCCCACACCTGGCCGAGGTCGCGCATGTCTCGGAGGCGCACTTCATCCGCACCTTCAAATCGACCTTTGGCGAGACCCCGCACCGGTATCTGCAGCGGCGTCGTGTCGAGCGGTCGATGTTCATGCTGTGCGAGACCGCGCGAAGCATCACCGACATCTGCCTCGAGGTCGGCTTCACGAGCCTCGGCACGTTCAGCAGAACATTCAGTGAAATCGTCGGCGTGACGCCGAGCGAGTATCGGGCGAGGGCGGTGATCAAGCCGGTGCCGACGTGCTTCACGATGGCCTACATGAGACCGAGCAGTTTTGGAGAAGCCAGGGCCAAGAACGGGGCCTAGCATCGGATCCAGCTTGACACCACATCAAGAGGAGGAATCACCGATGTACAACGGCATCAACATGTCCCAGATCTTCGTGCTCGACCAGGACAAGGCCCGCGATTTCTACGTGAACACGCTTGGGCTCGAGGTCAGCAACGACCTGGACCTGGGCTTCATGCGCTGGCTTACCGTGTGCGTGCCCGGCCAGAAGGGCCGCGACATCCTGCTCGAGCTGCCAGGACCGCCGGCGATGGACGAGGAGACAACGGAGACCGTCCGCGAGCTCGTCTCGAAGGGCGCGACCGGTTTCACGCTCGGCCTGACCACTGACAACATCCAGAAGACCTTCGAGACGCTCAAGGCCCGCGGCGTCGAGTTCACGCAGGAGCCCACCACACACTTCTACGGCACCGATATCGGCATCCGCGACCCGTTCGGCAACAACCTCCGGATCGTGCAGCGGGCGGAGGTGCCGGGCACGCCGTACCTCGACCCACCGGCGCCGAAGACCAAGGCGTCGTCCGGGAAGTCAGGTCGATGAGATTTCGCACCAAGGTCCTGCAGGCCGGCAAGACGGCGACGGGAATCGAAGTTCCGGCGAAGGTGGTGGCCGCTCTCGGATCGAGCAAGCGGCCACCAGTCCGGGCCACCATCAACGGCTACACGTA
>VBHX01000167.1:0-2918 GCA_005879945.1 Chloroflexota bacterium
TCCCCTGACCGTCGCGGGAGCCCAGGGGCGGAACGAGCCCACCCAGCTTGCCATCCCCATGGCGCTGACACAGAAATGGCCCACGCTCACGAACTTCGAAGGAGCGCCTGCCTTCAACGTCGCTCGTGCCTACGCCGCGTTCGCGGCCGACATCGACAACGGCACTTACACCGTGCCGGACTTCACCGACGCTGTCCGGCGCCACGAGGTCATCGCCGCCATCGGGAGGTCCGCGGCATCAGGGAAACGCGTGGAGGCGTGAGGCCCAGGGTTTAAGTCCCGTGTAGTAGTTCATGTAGTTATCGAAGCGCTATCGCTGGCTGAAACCAGCCAGAACTGGCAAGTCAAACGATCGGATTGATCTCAAAACTCTCGAAATGAATCTCGGTGGACGAACCCGCTTGGATTTCGGGACCGTGAGGCCCCGGTGTTCAAATCCCGGGCCCCCGACCATTTTTGTATTGGCAAATTTCATCCGCTTTCCGTATCTGAGGTGACATAACCGCTACGACATCCTTAAATACCGCAACGGGCCGCTCGATGTCACCTTGATGGAGCACGGTCTGGTTGATGAGTTCCACCGGCTTGTGACGCCCGTTGCAGTCACGAAGGGCCAACCTCTCTTCGAGGACGCCCAAGAGCCGCCGTCCAGGTTGTCATCAACCACCGTGCGCGTTCGCTCCGCCGCCTGCCGCAGTTTCCGTCTGAAATGGCCGCGATGTGTTCGTCTACCGTTGCATACTTAGCCAATCTCGGCGACCTTGGCGCACCGGGGGGTTGCGATCTTCATGATCACCACTACACCTGTGATTGCGAGGCACTCAATCCTCAATCCAGATGGAACGCTCGTTAAGGGCGCCAAGCCGAAAGTCGGCGACCAACTCTTGCTCGACATGTTGCGCTGGATGCTGATGTCCCGCATCTACGACGAGCGCGCAATCGCGCTGCAACGTCAAGGCCTGTACGGAGTCTTCTCCCCCACACTTGGCCAGGAGGCGTCAGTTGTCGGATCTGCGATGGCTCTTGATCCGGCGCGCGATTGGATCGTGCCCCAATACCGCGAGCTGATGGCCGTCGTTCGCCACGGTTATCCGTTGGAGCGCTTGGCAGCCATCGGCATGGGCCGAATCACGGAGGCGACGCGAATCCCTGATGGCGTGAACGTCCTTCCCACACAAGTCGCGCTGGCAGCCCAGCTTCCGCATGCGACCGGCCTCGCATGGGGGTTGAAGCTCCAAAAGAAGGACTCAGTTGTGGCTACGTACATCGGCGACGGCGGGTCGTCGGAGGGCGACTTCCACGAAGCACTCAATCTTGCCGGCGTGCTCCGTGCCCCTGTTGTGTTCTTTCTGCAGAACAACCAGTGGGCAATCTCGACACCAAGGCGAAGTCAGACCGCTACCCCGAGCTTCGCATTACGCGCGGCCGGCTATGGATTCCCGGGGGTCGAGGTGGATGGAAACGACGTGTTAGCCGTCTACCAAGTTGCGACTGAAGCCGTCCAGCGAGCCCGAGCCGGCGACGGCCCGACCCTGATCGAATCCATCACCTATCGGATGAGCTTTCACAACACGACCGACAACCCATCGCTCTATGAGGATCCAACGGAACGTGATGAGGCGCGCCAGCGCGATCCAATCGATCGGGTGATCAAGCACCTGACGCTGCGTGGCCTGTGGAGCGAGGAGCGTGATGGGGAGACTCGAGCGAGCGTCCGGGCAGAGATCGATGCCGCGCTCGAAAGTGCGGCCACTTTTCCTTCCCCCGAGCCGAGCCACCTCTTTGAACACGTCTACGCGGAGCTGCCAAAGCGAGTGCGCCGACAGCGCGCGGAACTGTTGGGCCAAGGGACAGAGTCGTGACACAACGAAACATCGTCGAAGCCATCAACAACGCGCTCGACGAGGAGATGCAGCGCGATCCGCGGGTCATGGTCATCGGGCTTGACGTTGGAAAGCTCGGAGGCGTCTTCCGAGCCACGTCAGGCCTGCTCGACAAACACGGTCCGCAGCGAGTGGTCGATACGCCGCTAGCCGAGGCAAGCATCGTCGGCGCTTCGCTGGGGCTAGCCATCTCCGGCATGGTGCCTGTCGCTGAGATCCAGTTCCTCGGCTTCACGGCGCAAGCTTTCCACCAGATCGGCCCGCAGCTTGCCAGGTTCCGGATGCGTTCGCGCGGCCGATACCACTGCCAGGTCACCATCCGCGCCCCTTTCGGTGGCGGAATCAGCAGCCCCGAATTCCATTCCGATGCTGTGGAGGCTCAGTTCGTCCAGTCACCTGGAATCAAGGTCGTGATGCCGTCTAATGCACTACACGGTTCCCATGGGAAAGGCTGCCGTCATCCGCCAAGGCGACGACATCACCCTCGTGGCTTGGAGCGCGGCAGTTGAGTTGTGTATGACGGCAGCAGAGCAGCTGGCGGAGGAAGGGATTTCAGCGACTGTGGTGGACCTAAGAACGCTCGTTCCTTTCGATGTCGATACTGTGGTCAGCGCAGTCGTCAAGACTGGCCGCTGCGTAGTCGTACATGAAGCGCCGCTGAGTGCAGGCTTCGGCGCCGAAGTCGTCGCGACGCTGGCCACAGAGGCGTTCTACGACCTTGACGCGCCGATTGATCGCGTGACCTCGTACGACTTGCCTTACCCCGCGGGACCACTCGAGGGTTGGTACCTTCCGTCGGTCGAGCGGGTCGTTGCAGCCGCCCGCAGCACCGCGAGCAAATAGCCGCGAGCGCGGGACCGGGTAGACATCGGCGACGTCGAGGAAGTCGATCCCCAGATCCGCAGCCGTGTTCATGATCGCGAACGCCTCGGCCTGGTCGCGCTCGCTGCCAAAGATCATCGTGCCGAGGCAGAGCCTGCTCACCTGCAGCCCGCTACGGCCCATGCGGACGCCTTCCATCAGCGCTGTTCAGAG
>VBHX01000167.1:2951-11968 GCA_005879945.1 Chloroflexota bacterium
GTCCTTGGCCACCGCTCGCTTCAGTCGTCCCCGATAAGCGAATCCGAAGGGCAGGAGGCGCTGCGCCCGCGCCACCTCGTAGCGCTCGGACAGCCCATACACGGTGTACCCGCCGGCGCCGTCCAATTCGTCGCCCGGCTTCAGGTCACGCTTGGCGACCGCGATCAGCTCGGCAACCATCCCGCCGCGTAGATCCCCAGTCGGCCGGCCCTGTATCACTGCTCGTGCGACTGACATCGGCACCTCAACGCATGCCAGGTGATAGGGGCGGAAGAGGCCCCAATTGGGACCCCATTGCTGGGCAGTGCCGCCGAACCCCGGCTCGAACATCGAACCCATGGACGAGCGGACCCCGGCGTGGTCCGAGGTGACCACGACAAAGATGCCTGGGAAGACCTTGTCCTCATGCACGTAGCGGCCCTCAGGGTCGATGGCGTTGGCCATGTCGACCACCCCCTCCGAGCGCAGGATGCCGCCGTCCTTCTCCAGGCCGAAGACGCGGCCGAGGTCCTGCCAGGAGCAGTAAGGCTCGTGCATGCCCCGGACCTCCGGCGGCATCCGTAAAACGTTGGAGACCGCCGCCATCTCGGTCTGCGACTTGGTTCCGTCGCGAAAGGAGCAGTACATCTTGGGGTTGTTCCGGTTGTGCTCCGCCTGCTCCCGGTACGTGTCACCAGTGGCGTGGTGGTCATCCGGGAAGAGCACCGTCCCACGGCCGGCGCACACGACCTTGAAGCCCAGCGTTTGCGCCCACTCAGCGAGCTCGAAGATGGCGCCCGGCTGGTCACCCGCCGCCAGTGTGTAGACGACGCCGGCTCGCCGAGCCCGCTCGGCCAGGATCGGTCCCACGACGACGTCCGCCTCCACATTGAGCATCACCACGTGGCGGCGGTTATCGATGGCGTCCGCCGCCACCCGCGCCCCCACCTCGGGCAGCCCGGTCGCCTCCACCAGCGCATCCAGCTCCAACTGCGGCATCAGGCCAGCGTCCGCCGTAGCGACCGGCCGCCCGCGGCGTAGAGCGTCCTGAGCCGGGCCCAGCTCATCGGTCACCAGGGGGTCGGCACCGTTCTCGCGCAGGCATGCTTCGGCGCGGCCGAGGTCCACATCGGCCGCCGCCATCACCCGCATCCCGGGAATGGTGGCCACTTGGTCCACGACGCCGCGGCCCATGCGGCCGATTCCGACCACGCCCACGCGGATCGGCTCGCTGCGGCCGCGCAGCTCGGCCAGGTACATCAGGAGCCCCTGTACGCGCCGGTAGGCTCGATCCCGATTAGGCCGGCAAACGTACCCGGAGTTAAGATGGGCTTCTCCAGGGCGTCCCACCATCGAATTAGTAAGAGGGGGGTTCCTGTCATGTCGCAAGGAAAGAAGAAGGCCAAGACCGGCTGGTCGCGACGAGAATTCTTGCGTACGGCCGGGGTCGCCGTGGCCACCATCGCCTTCCCCGAGATAATCATCTCCTGCGGCCCTCAGTCTAATGTGGCCCCCACCGCCGCCATACCCAAGCCGCGCAAGGGCGCCTCGATCCGGCTTCTGCAGTGGACCAGCTTCGTGAAGCCGGCCGACGCCGAGTTCAAGCGCCAGGCTGCCGAATGGGGTGACGCCAACGGCGTAACGGTTGCGATCGAGACCGTCACCGGCGACCAGCTGCAGCCGAAGACCGCCGCTGCGGTCGAAGCAAACTCCGGTCCGGACATTATTCAGATGCAGTACGGCTGGCCGCAGCTCTACACCGATGCCTGCCTGGACGTGAGCAACGAGGTCAACATCCTGATCGGCAAGCTGGGCAAGCCGGACCCGGTCAACGAGGCCTTCTGCAAGGTGAACGGCACCTGGCGGGCCATCCCCTACACCGTGGTGCCCAACGCCTGGACCTACCGCACCGACTACTTCACGCAGGCGGGCGTCACCAGCTTCCCCACAACGTGGGATGAGCTCGCCGCCGCCGCCGCCAAGCTGAAGACGACCGGCAAGTCGATCTCACAGACCGACGGCCACGCCTACGGCGACTCGCTGACAATGTGGAACCCCGTGCTCTGGGGCTACGGCGGCAAAGAGGTGAACGCCGACGGCAAGACGGTAGCTATCAACTCCAAGGAGACGCGCGACGCCATCAAGTGGGCGCAAGGGGCCGTCAAAGCCGGCTTTGTGGTGCATCCCGAGTGGCTCGACCCCGACAACAACCAGGCCTATCACGCCGACCGTATCAGCGGGACGCTGAACGGGGCCAGCATCTACATCCGGGAGAAAATCGAGTTCCACCACTTCACTGACGTGACTAACAACGCCCCCATGCCGGCGGGTCCCAAAGGCACGTTTGCAATGAACCTGATCTTCAACCACGCCGTGATGAAATGGTCGCCGGACGCCGAGACCGCCAGGGCGATGCTTCTTCACCTTATGGACAAGGACCAATACCAGAAGTGGACGATGATCGCGTCCGGCTACAACGCCGGCCCGTTCGAGGCCTTGCATAACGACCCGGTCTTCGCAAGCGACCCCAAGCTCAAGGCCTTTCAGGATGTAGTGGCGCCGGGCAAGTGGCCGGGCTGGCCGGCAATGCCAAGCAAGAAGACGGCCCAGGCGCAGACGCAGTTCATCGTGGCCGACATGTTCGCCAAGGCTCTGGCCAACGGCGGCACGGGTGACATCGAGGCCGCGATCACGGCGGCGGAAACTTCGCTGAAGGCGATCTTCGAGCGGCCCTGAGGGCAGTTGGCCTGGGCGCATAGAGATGGGGACCGCGACCCGGGCTGAGCCGGTCCCCGTCTGGCACCAGCGGCGCGTGCGGATCTACGACCGCGAGGCGCCGCTCGGCTATCTCCTGCTCGTACCAACCCTTGTCGTCCTGGGCATCTTCCTGCTGTATCCCTTCTTTTTCGGCATGTGGTTGTCGATCACGGACTCCGAGCTCGGGAACGTGGGCAAGTTCATCGGTCTCGGGAACTATCGCTTCGAGCTTCGCAACACCGACGGCGTCTTCTATGGAGCCGTCATAAACACCTTCCTCTATACAGGGGTCACGACCGTATTCAAGCTCGGCCTCGGGCTGGTCATGGCGCTGCTGCTGAACCAGGTCTTCCCGTTCCGACGCTTCGTGCGGGCTGCCCTCCTTCTTCCTTACATCATCCCGACCGTGCTCAGCTACGAGGCCTGGAGGTGGATGTTCGACCCCACGTTCAGCGTCATCAACTGGCTCTTGGTGAACACACACCTGGTGCACTATCCAGGACCCAACTGGCTGGGAGTGCCCGCCAACGCGATGGCGGCGCTGATGGTCGTGAACGTCTGGCGCGGCACGCCCTTTTACGCCATCTCTTTCCTGGCCGGCATGCAGGTCATCCCGGTCGACCTCTACGAGGCGGCTCGGGTGGATGGCGCCCGCCGCTGGCAGCAGTTCACCAACATCACGCTGCCGCTGCTCCGGCCCGTGCTGCTGGTCGTCCTGCTACTTTCCACCATCCTGACATTTGCCGACTTCCAGGGGCCGTTCGTGCTCACCAACGGGGCCCCTTATAACAGCACCCAGTTGCTTTCCATCTGGGCCTACCAGTGGGGCATCCCGGGAGGCGCGATCGGCCTGGGTGCAGCCATCTCGCTGGTGCTATTCCCGCTGCTCACCATCGTGGTCGCCGCCGTCCTCTTCATGCTACGGAGGCCTGAGTAGATGGCCGTACAAAGCACAACCCGGTCCGGCCTGCCCGAGGTGAAACGGCCGAAGGTCCGCAAGCCGCGAATCGGCCGGGTCATCGGTGACAGCCTGGCCGGACGTGTGATTCGGATCTACGTCCCGCTGCTCCTCTTCCTGGTCGTGACGCTGTTCCCGTTCTACTGGATGGCGATCACGTCGTTCAAGTCGGCGTCCGAGCTGTTCGACTTCTCGGTCAGCCCGCTGTGGGTGCGGGAGCCGACCCTTGCCTGGTACCAGCACCTCTTGACTCAGACGAACTTTCCGCACTGGGCGTTCAACACGGCGGTGGTGGCGATCATCTCCACCCTGATCTCCCTCTTCTGCAGCGTTCTCGCAGGCTACTCGCTGGCACGCCTGCGTTACCGCGGCGCCGACTCCATCGGCTGGGGAATTTTCGTGACCTATCTGGTACCGCCCACGCTTCTCTTCCTACCGCTGACTTTCGTCATCCGAGAGCTGCATCTCTTCAACAACCTGTGGGCGCTGATCCTCACGTATCCCACCTTCCTGATCCCCTTCTGCACCTGGATGCTCATGGGCTTTTTCAAGGGCATACCGCACGAGCTGGAGGAGGCGGCCCTGGTGGACGGAGCAACCCGTATCCAGGCCATGCTGCGGATCGCCATCCCGCTGGCGGTCCCCGGCATACTCGCCGCCGCGCTCTTTGCATTCACCCTTTCATGGAACGAATTCCTTTACGCCCTGATCTTCATGAACGACAGCCTGGTCAAGACCATCCCAGTCGGCGTTACGCAGGAGCTGATCCACGGTGACGAATTCTTCTGGGGCGAGCTCATGGCCGCTGCGCTTCTGGGCTCTGTGCCAGTCGCCGTGCTGTATTCCTTCTTCGTCGACCACTTCGTCGCGGGCATGACCGCCGGCGCCGTCAAAGGCTGAGGACCGCGGTATCTCGGGCGTGATTCGCCCTAGGCGACGTGTAGTTTCGGCGCTCCTGCTAGCGCCGGCCTTCTTCTTCGTGATCGGGGTGATCGCCTACCCGCTCGGCCTGGCGGTCTGGTTCAGTCTCACCGACGCCCAGGTGGGCGAGTCGGGCCATTTCATCGGTCTCGGCAACTACGATTACCTCGTCCATCAGGGCACCTACGTAGACGCGCTGCGAAACACAGCCGTTTACACCAGCCTGAGCACCGCGATCAAAGCCGGCCTAGGGCTGCTGATGGCCCTGGCCCTCGCGCGCACCTTCCCCGGCCGGCGCGTGGTGTACGCGCTTCTGTTCTTGCCCTCGTGTTCCCGGTCGTGATCGGTACCGTAGCCTGGTACTACCTCTTCAGCAACGTCCACGGCGGAATCAATTACCTCCTGTTGCAGGCCCACCTGGTTCCCGAATCCATCGCCTGGCTGGGCCTGGGACCGTTGCCGATGGCGAGCTTGATCACGGTCAACGTCTGGCACGGGACGGCATTGTTCGGGGTGCTGCTGTTGGCGGCGCTGCGCTCAGTTCCCGCTGATGTGCTGGATGCGGCGGTCATCGACGGAGCTCGACCGGTGCGCCGCTTCATGGAGGTGGGGCTGCCTTACTTGAGCTCGGCCCTTGCCCTGGGCGCGGTCCTCTCGGTGGTCGGCACTTTTGGCGACTTCGCCATCGTCCACCTGCTGACCGGTGGCGGGCCCGCCAACGAGACCACCATCGTCAGCACGATGGCATTCCAGATCGCCCTACGTGACGGCGCCCTGGGGGTGGGCACTGCGGCGGCTCTTTCGATGGTACCCGTCTACCTGGTAGTGCTGGTCTTCGTGGTGCGGGTGGCGGCCCGGCAGTGAGCAGAGCTCTAAAGCAGGCGCCCTGGCTGATATTCCTGGCGCTGCTGCTCATCTTCGCGCTGGCGCCCTTCGAATGGATGTTGGTCGCCTCCCTCAAGCCCGCCGACGAGCAGCTGATCCGAGGCAACCCATGGTGGCCGGACAGTCCCTACTGGGCCAACTACACGAACCTGCTCGGATCTCACACCTTCCAGCACTGGCTGGCCAACACCACGCTGGTGATGACCAGCACGCTGGCCATCAGCGTAGTGGCGAGCCTCCTCGCCGGCTACGCTCTCGCCTACCTGGAGGTGCCTTTCAGCCGTGGGATCGTGGTGGCGCTCTTCGCCACCTACCTCCTCCCGCAGGGAGTGCTTTTCCTACCCCTGGTGACCATGCTCAGCCAGCTCCACCTCCTCAACTCGCCGCTGGCCTTGATCCTGACCTACCCGAGCCTGGTCATCCCTTTTGGGACCTGGGTGCTCTGGTCATTCTTCCGCGGCCTGCCGCGGGACCTGATCGACCAGGCCCGGGTCGAGGGCGCCCGCACCGGTGACATCCTGCTTAAGGTGGTCGGGCCAGTGGCGGCGCCCGCGTTGGCCGCGGTCCTTCTCTTCGGCCTGGCGATCGTCTTCAACGATTACTTCTACGCCTTCGCCTTCGTGTCGGACGAGAGCGCTCAGACGCTGGTCGCTGCAGTGGGATCGACCAGCGTCGACATCTCCGATTCGGGTTTCATTTTCGCCGCCGTCACCATCGGTGTGGCCCCTGTGGCGCTCCTGTGTGCCTTTTTCGCGGATGTCTACGCTCGCGGGTTGGGAGCGGGTGTGATCGATTAGTGCTTGACGCGCCGTCTCACGATGAGCTCGTCGGCGTCGAACTCCGAAGAGCGCACCCAGCTGAGCAGGCTCTGCTCGTCGGCGATGACACGCTCGGCCGCCGCCGGCAGCTCAGGCGCGATCTCGCGCGGGATCAGCAGCACCCCATGCTGGTCGGCGTGGATGAGGTCACCGGGGCTGATGAGCAGCCCACCCACCGTCACCGGTTGGCCGGCGGACTCCACCCGCACGTAGGCATGCGAAACCCCTGGCCCACGGGCGAAGAACTGGAAGCCCATCGCGCGCGCCTCCGTCAGGTCGCGGACGCAGCCGTCGGTCACGCAGCCGGCGCAGCCGAGCGCTCCGAAGATGGTGGCGTTCACCTCGCCCCAGAGCGACCCGCAGCCAGGCGGATCGTCCAGGTCCTGCACCACAACCACACGCGGCTCTGGCAACCCGCGCACGTGCTGATATAGCGGCGTCTGGTCGCCGTGCGCCGGCCGACCGCGAGCGCGGATGGTTGCAGTCGCCGCATACCCCACCAGAGGGCCGAGCTCCGGGAAGAGGCAGCGGATGTCCATGGACATGTAGCCCTCGTCCTGGGGCCGGATCGCAAAAGTCTCAATCGCATTGCTCAGCGTGGGCGAGTCGAAGCGTTTCAGCGCCTGGAGGAGGGCGGGATCCAGATGGGCGTCAGTAGCCAGTTTTGCCGGCCTCACGATTCAAGCCGCACAGCGCTTCCCAGAACATGGGCAGCGTCACCGCCTGAGCCGAGCGCCCAGCCTGACTCCGTTGACCACGTTGAATGGCTCCTCGCCGTCCAACACCCGGGTCAGGTTGTCGCGCACCATTTCCAGCGCCCGCGCCTCCGCCTCAGCGGTGTAGCCGGCAACGTGGGGTGAGAAGAAGACGTTGTCCATCCGCCGAAGCGGGTTCTCGGATGGCGTCGGTTCCTGCTCGAAGACGTCCAGGCCGGCCCCACCAAGGTGCCCCGCCGTCAGGGCGGCGACGAGTGCCTCCTCATCCACCACCGGCCCGCGCGAGGCGTTGATCAGGAAGGCGCCTTTCCTCATGCGCTTGAGCGCCCCCGAGTCGATCATGTGGTGGGTCGTTTGGTCCAGGGGCACATGCACGCAGACCACGTCGGCCTTCTCCATCAACTCTGCGAAGTTGACCCGTTCCACGCCGGCAAAATTCTTGTCAACGATGTCCGTGTAGAGCACGCGGGGGCCGAAGGCCAACAGTCGAGTCGCCAGGGCGGAGCCAACGTTGCCCAGGCCAACGATGCCGACCGTGAGCGCAGCCAGCTCGTGGCCCATCATCTCGGGTTTGGGCCAACCGCCGTCCCGCATTCGCCGGTCGCCCCAAGAGCCCCGGCGGAGCAGGTTCAGAATGGCCATGACCGTCCAGTCGGCGACGCCGTCTCGGTTGTAGCCGGCGGAGTTGGCGACCGCGATGTCGAATTCCGCGGCCGCGCGGTGGTCGATGACGTCGAATCCGACCGCGGGCATCTGGATCAGCAGGCAGCTGGTCATCCGCTCCAGGACCTCGCGGGGCAGGCGGTGCTTATGCCGCTTGTCGGCGATGACGAGCTCGGCTAGCGAGCACTCTCTGAGCACCGCCTCGGGCGCGGGCGGATCAGGGACGGTCACCACATCCACCGGCTGCCGGCCGGCGAAGAGGCCCTCGACCTGTTCCTTGGTGTATGGGGACAAGCAGACGACGCGCGCGGCCACCGGCGGTCAGGCTATCACCCAGCGGCGTACCCTCGCGGCGAGACAACGCTAGGAGGAGATGAGCATGGGTTCGTTGACCAAGGTGGGGGTCATCACCGGCGGCGGCACCGGAATCGGGAGGGCTGTAGCCCTTGCCCTTGCCGGGGAGGGGTATTCGGTCGTTGTCGCCGGCCGCCGAAGGGAACCTTTGGACGCGACGGCGGCGGAGGGGTCCAAACTGGGCGCGCGAGTGCAGGGCGTTCCGACAGATGTCGGTGATCCGCAGTCCGTCAAGGCTCTGTTCGCGAAGACGACGGAGATGTTCGGGCGGTTGGATCTCCTTTTCAACAACGCGGGTTCAGGAGCTCCGCCGCTACCGCTTGAAGACCTCACATACGAACAATGGAGCGCGGTCGTCGACGCAAATCTTACTGGCGCGTTTCTCTGTACCCAGGAGGCGATCAAGGTCATGAAGAGCCAACAGCCTCGCGGTGGACGGATAGTCAACAACGGCTCTATTTCTGCCCACGCACCAAGGCCAAACTCTGCTCCTTACACCGCGACGAAGCACGCGATCACGGGCTTGACCAAGTCAACATCTCTGGATTGCCGCAAGTACGACATTGCCTGTGGCCAGATAGACATCGGCAACGCCGCCACCGAAATGACGCAGCGAATGGTCGAGGGTGTCCTGCAAGCGAACGGGGATATCGAGGTCGAGCCACGAATTAACGTCGAGGATGTCGCACGCGCGGTCGTGTACATGGCCAGCCTCCCGCTCGACACCAACGTTCAGTTCATGACCGTGATGGCGACGAAAATGCCGTTCATTGGTCGGGGATGACAAAGCGATTCCCAAACCACGATTCGCGAACCACATGTCCGCCTTCGGGCACCCTTATGTGACCGGCCGGCTAATCCTTATTGACGGCGTCCGGACACATAAACCAGTCGTTGAGGTTCTCAAGGCATGCACGTAAAGAAGTATCAATGCGCGCCGGACTCGACGATGTCACCTAGTCCGAG